>DATFRS010000075.1:0-2414 GCA_035263065.1 Rhodanobacteraceae bacterium | reverse complement strand
GCTGATCGCGTGCGCGAACGTCGCCAACCTGGTGCTGACGCGGCTCTCGGCGCGCCAGAAGGAAATGTCGGTGCGCGCGGCGCTCGGCGCGGGACGCCTGCGCATCGCGCGGCAGCTGCTCGTCGAGAACGTGCTGCTGTCGCTCGCGGGCGGTGCCGTCGGCGTCGCGCTCGCCTATGCCGGCGTCGCGCTGATCCGCAAGCTCGGCCTCGGCGGCCTCGCCGATGCGTTCACGATTTCGATCGACCCGTCGGTGCTGCTGTTCGCGTTCGCGCTCGCCGTCGTCACGGGTCTCCTGTTCGGCAGCGTGCCTGCGCTTGCGCTGACGCACGGCCGCGCGACCGAAGCGCTCAAGGAAGGCGGCCGCGGCAACGGTCCCGGTCCCGCCGCGCGGGCGATGCGCAACACGCTCGTCGTCGTGCAGATGGCAGCGGCCGTGTCGCTGCTCGGCGTCGCCGGGCTGCTGATCCGGAGCTTCGTCCACGTGCAGGAGCAGAGCCCCGGCTTCTCGAGCGAGAACGTGCTGAGCGCGACGATCGACCTGCCGACGCACCGCTACAAGGACGACACCGCGATGGCGCAGTTCTACGAGCGCCTGCTTGGCGAAGTGCGCGCGCTGCCGGGCGTCGTCTCGGCGGGCCTCGTCAACAACATGCCGTTCAGCGGCAACAATGGGTCGGGCAGCTACCTCCTCGAAGGCATCGATCCGAAGGGCGGCATCACTCCGCACGGCTACGACCAGATCGTCGACGAGGATTTCTTCCGCACGATGCAGATTCCGCTGCTGCAGGGCCGCACGTTCGCCGGCAGCGACGTCGCCGGCGGCGAACCGGTCGCCATCATCGACGAGATCCTCGCGCGCAAGTACTTCCCGGGGCGCGACGCGATCGGCAAGCGCATCAGCCACGACTTCAGCAGCTCGGAACCCTCGAAGACGAGGTGGCTGACCATCGTCGGCGTCGTCGGCGCGGTCAAGCGCGAGCATCTCTCCGAGGACACGACCAAGGAGACGATCTATCGCTACTACAAGCAGAACCCGGAGGCCTACGCGACGCTCGCGCTGCGCACCAGCCTGCCGCCGTCAGCGCTGGTCGCGCCGCTGCGCGCGACGTTGCAGCGCATCGACGCCGAGCAGCCCGTGTTCGACATCCGCACGATGACCGAGCGCATCGCGATCTCGCTCGACGATCGCCGCACGCCCATGCTGCTGCTGATCCTGTTCGCCGCGGTGGCGCTCACGCTTTCGGCGGTCGGCATCTACGGCGTACTCGCGTTCGCAGTGGCGCTGCGCACCGGCGAGATCGGCGTGCGCCTCTCGCTCGGCGCGCAGCAGGCGGACATCCTGAAGCTCGTGCTCGGCGACGGCGGAAGGCTGACCGCGATCGGGCTTGGCCTCGGCCTCATCGGCGCGATCGCGATCGGCGTCATGATGCGCGCGCAGCTCTTCGGCGTCGGCGTATTCGATCCGGCGACGCTCGTCGTCGTCGTCGTGCTGATCGCGGCGACCGCGCTGCTCGCGTGCTGGCTGCCGGCACGGCGCGCGTCGCGCGTCCAACCGAACGTCGCGCTACGCTACGAATAGCTGCCCGCGGAGGACGCGGCATGACCGGATTCCTCACGGACCTCCGCTTCGCCCTCCGCGTGTTGGCCGCACGACCGCTGCACACGCTGGCGGTCGTGCTGACGCTCGCGCTCGCGATCGGCGCCAACGCGGCGATCTTCAGCGTCGTCGAAGCCGTGCTGCTGCGGCCGCTGCCGTATCCCGACGCCGAGCGCATCGTCGCGATCTGGGCTGTGCACGACGACGGCAGGCACGAGCTCGCCGAATGGGCCGACGTCGAGCAGTGGCGCGCGCAAAGCAGGACGTTCGAAACGATCGGCGCGATGCGCGGCCAGAGCGTCAACCTGACCGGCAACGGCGCGCCCGAGCGCATCGTCGGCCAGTTCCTCGCCGCGGAGGCCTTCAAGGTGCTCGGCGCGCGCACGATGCTCGGCCGCCTCTTCACGGACGATGAAAGCACGCCGGGCCGTGGCCGCGAAGTCGTCGTGATCTCGCACGCCGAGTGGACGAGCCGCTTCGGCGCCGACCCCGGCATCGTCGGCAAGGCGGTCACGCTCGACGGGCGTCCGCACACGATCGTCGGCGTCCTCGCGCCCGAATTCGACTCGCCGTTCGGCGGCGCCGACGTGTGGCTGCCGATCACCTCGATCCCGTCGCCGGAGATCTTCGAGCGCGGCCACCCGAACGTCTGGGCCGTCGCGCGGCTTGCGCCGGGCCGGACGCTGCGCGAGGCGCAAGCGGAGCTCGATGCGATCTCGGCGCGGCTCGCCGCCGAGTTTCCGGTGACGAACAAAGGCGTGCAGGCGGCCGCGGTCTCGCTCCGCGACCAGGTCGCCGGGGACGTGCGTCCGTC
>DATFRS010000074.1:0-6488 GCA_035263065.1 Rhodanobacteraceae bacterium | reverse complement strand
TTGTTGCAGGTGCGAGTCGTGACCCAGGACGAACAGAAGCAGGCAGTGGCCCGCGCGGCGCTGCAATACGTCGACGACGACGCGTGGATCGGCGTCGGCTCCGGCTCGACGGCCAACTTCTTCATCGACGCGCTCGCCGAGCGCAAGGGCTCGATCGACGGCACCGTGTCGAGCTCGGAGCAGTCGACGCGCCAGCTCGTCGAGCTCGGCATTCCGGTGTTCGATCTCAACGAGGTCGACGCGATCCCGGTCTATGTCGACGGCGCCGACGAATGCGATCCCGGCAGGCACCTCATCAAGGGCGGGGGCGGCGCGCTGACGCGCGAGAAGATCATCGCCGCGGTCGCGAGAAAGTTCGTCTGCATTATCGACGGCAGCAAGCGCGTCGACGTGCTCGGCAAGTTCCCGCTGCCGGTCGAAGTGATCCCGATGGCGCGCACCTACGTCGCGCGCGAGATCGTCGCGCGCGGCGGCCAGCCGGTCTGGCGCGAGAGCGTCGTCACCGACAACGGCAACTGGATCCTCGACGTGCACGGCCTCTCGATCACCGATCCCGTCGCGATGGAGCGCGATCTCAACCAGATCGCCGGCGTCGTCACGGTCGGGCTCTTCGCCGCGCGCCCCGCCGACGTCGTGCTGATCGGCGAAAGCGAGATGTGATCAGCCGGCGGCGAGCTCGCCCGGCACCAGCGACCGCGTGAGCTTGCGATCGCGCCTGAGGAGCGTCAGCTCGACGCTGCGGCCGATGCGGTTCGCGTCGAGCAGGCGGTGCAGCGCGTCGATGCCGTCGATCGCCTGGTCGTCGATGCCGACGAGGATGTCGCCGGTCTCGATGCCGGCCCGATGCGCGGGGCTTCCCGACGCGACTTCCATGACGCGCACGGCCGACTCGATCGGCAGCTCGAAGTAGCGCACGTAGCGCCGCGGCAGGCGCGTGTTCTGCGCGCCGACGCCGAGCGAGGCGCGGCGCACGCGCCCGTGGCGCATCAGCTCCGGCACGATCTGGCGCGCGATGTCGATCGACACCGAAAAGCAGATGCCCTGCGCCGCTGCGATGATCGCCGTATTGACGCCGATCACGCGACCCGCCGAATCGAGCAGCGGCCCGCCGGAGTTGCCGGGATTGAGCGCCGCGTCGGTCTGCACGACGTCTTCGATCAGGCGGCCGGTCGTCGCGCGCAGGCTGCGGCCGAGCGCGCTGACGACGCCGGCCGTGACCGTGCACTCGTAGCCGAACGGGTTGCCGATCGCCACGACGAGCTGGCCGACGCGGATGCTGCGCGCCGAGCCGAGCTCGAGCACCGGCAGCGCCTGCGGCGCGGCGACGCGCAGCAGCGCGATGTCCGTGTGCGGATCGACGCCGAGCACGTCGGCCGCGAGCGACAGGCCCGAGGTCGTCACGACTTCGATGCCGCGCCCGCCGGCGACGACATGCGCGTTGGTCAGCACGAGACCGTCCGGCGTGAACACGAAGCCGGAGCCGCCGCCGCCCGGCACGTTGCGGCCGCGCTCGTCGGTGCGCTCGCGGACGAGGATCGCGACGACGCCGGGCGCCGCGCGCTCGGCGACACCGGTCACGACGCGCGAATACGCATCGAGCGCGGCGATATCGTCGGCAGGCGGTGCGGGTTGTGCCGAAGAGGACGGCTGGGCGCCGTCGGGATCGTAGGTGGGCGGGAGATCGAGCATGGACGGCATATGGGGCCGCCGTTCAGGCTCGCAAGCCGGTTCCACTGTTCAGCGGAGCGGGCCGAGCCGTGTGGCATTTGACCCCTGCTGTCGCGTGTGCTCGGATGCGCGCTCCACGACAACGGCACGACCGGTCGCACCAGGAGCAACAGGGGAATGAGGACGACGCGCGACCGGCATCCTGCCTTGCAGAAGCTCCGTCCGCTGGCGGCCGCGCTGGCGTTCGCGACGGCGCCGGCGCTGCATGCGGTCACGACGAATCCGCCCGGCGTCATCGGCGTCGGCGGCACGATCACGCTCGAAGACGGCACGCGGGTTCGCGTCGCGCCCGGCGCATGGCACCAGGACGCGCTGCACAATGCGATCCCGCCGTTGCCGACGGCGACGATCCGCCATGTCACCAACTGCAATGACGACGGCGCAGGCTCGCTGCGCGAAGTGCTCGCCGCGAGCGCCTCGGGCGACACGATCGATCTCGCCTCGCTCGCGTGCAGCCGCATCTCGCTCGTCACGGGCGCGGTCGCCGCGCGCGTCGACACGGTCACGCTGGCTGGACCGGCGTCGCGCGATCTCGTCATCGACGGCAACCGACTCGACCGCGTCATGCTGCACTACGGCGCCGGCACGTTCACGGTGCGCAACATCATCGTCACTGGCGGCAGCCACGTTTCGGAAGGCACCGACGTCGGCGTCGGGGGCTGCATCGCGTCGGCCGGCTATCTCACGCTCGATCACTCCGTGGTCACCGACTGCTTCGCGAGCGGCGAAGGCGCCTACGGCGGCGCGATCTACGCCTACTCGCTGATCATGGGGTCGAGCACGCTGTCGGCGAACATCGCGTACGGCACGCATCCGACCAACGGCATGGCCGCGTTCGGCGGCGCCGCATTCGTCTACCAGATCGATCTCGTCGACAGCACGATCACCGGCAACCGCGCGCGGCACCTGCTCGCGTCGACACGGTCGAGCTACGACATCGGCGGCGGCATCGTCACGGTGCACGGCGGCCTCGTCATCGATTCGACGATCGATTCGAACTACACGTACGGCCGCGGCGGCGGGCTCGCCTCGTTCGACGATCTCCTGATCCGCAACAGCACGATCTCCGGCAACGTCGCGCAGACGTTCGGCGGCGGCGGCATCTTCGTGCGCTATCCCGGCGATCTCTCGATGTACAGCAGCACGGTGACCGCGAACACCGGGCCCGACGGCGGCGGCGTGCTCGCCTCGTCGCGGAGCGCGACCGTGCAAAGCTCGATCATCGCCGGCAACGTCGCCGATCCGCGCTCGAGCGGCGATCTTTCGAGCCAGCGCGACGTGGCGTTCGCCGGCGCCAACAACCTCATCGGCTCGACGTCGAACATCGTCACGGTGCCCGACGACAGCGTGCGCGGCGATCCCGGCCTCCTGCCGCTCGCCTGGAACGGCGGGCCGACGCGCACGCACGCATTGCGCCGCGGCAGCCCTGGCATCGATGCCGGCAACAACACCGCGAATCTCGCCGAGGACCAGCGCGGCATCGGCTATCCGCGCATCGTCGGCGGCGCGCCCGACATCGGCGCGTTCGAATTCAACGTCGCGGCGCCGAATGCCGAAGCCACGAGCGTGCCGACGCTGACGGCATGGGCGAGCGCGTTGATGCTTACATTGTTAGCGCTGTGCGGTGCGCGACGACTCGTCGCTGAATCCGCGCCAACGTCCGCGTGCGTACGGCGTCGCGGCTAACGTTTCCACAACTTCAAGCCCGGTACATTGCACGTCCCGCGGCGGCCGCGCGCGGGCCCGCTGTGCAAGCGCGCCGGGGACGCGGCGGCGTCGCGGACCAGATCCTTCCGCGAGGCGTTCACTCGAACCCGTTCGCGAAAATCAGATCGCTGTCTTCGCGCACTTCGATCGCCTCGTCCGCCGCAACGCCACTGCGCCGCACGATGCGACCCGACGGATAGAACTCGACCTCGACGTCGACGCTCGTCCCCGCGCCGAGCCCGAAGTGCCGCTCGGTGACCATGCCGCCGTAGTAGCTCGCCGCGGCCTGGAAGCAGTAGATCGCGACCGACTCGTAGCCGACGAGATCGAGCGTGCCCGGCGCGAAGAGGCGGATCTTCGCGCCGGTCGCGCCGCGGTTGCCGTGGCTGCCGATCGGCCTCACGCGCAGCCAGTGCTGCGCCGGGTTGTCGTTGCGGTAGAGCTTGACCTGATACGGCTCGTCGATCGTCGAGTAACCCGCGATGTCGAGGTCGCCGTCGCCGTCGATGTCGCCGAACGTCAGGCCGCCGTCGATCGAGCACGGGCAGACGTCGACGATGTTCCACGCGTCGTTCATGTACTCGAAGTGCGCGTCGCCGGTGCCGCGCAGCAGCATCAGGTAGTACTTGCCGTTCATCAGGATGTCGGGGATGCCGTCGTTGTCGAAGTCGGTCTTGACGGCCGTGCCCCACGCCGCGTACGTCAGCGACCGTGCGTCGACGCCGGCGATCGCGTCGGCGACCTGCGTGAACACGCCGTGCCCGTCGTTGCGGTAGACGACCGGCGGCAGTTCCTTGTTGTAGATGCCGATGAGATCGAGATCGCCGTCGGTGTCGTAGTCGCCGACGCCCTTCACGACGAGCCCGTCGACCGGCAGGCCCGACGCGGCCGTCTGGTCGCTGTACTGCGGCACGCCGCCGGCGAGGCCGTCGTTGCGGTAATAGTGCGTGCGGCCGTTGGTGTCGTCGTAGCCGCCGCCGACCATGACGAGCAGATCGATGTCGCCGTCGTTGTCGAAATCACCGGGGATGACGTTCGCATTGTCGTTGGTGCCGGTGCCCGGCACCGCGATCGAAATGCTGTCCTGGGCGAAGCCGCCGGCGCCGTCGCCGAGATCGATCTCGATGCCGGGCGGTGCCGCGCGCAGCCAGTCGACGTTGCCGTCGCGGTCGAAGTCGGCGAGCACCTGCGTGCGGCCCGTGTTGCCGTCGCGGGTCAGTCCCGTCGCGCGGATGTCGAGCGCGCCCGGCGCCGAATCGTTCTTCCACCACTGCGCGCCGCCGTCGACGTAGGTCATCGTGAGGTCGTTCTTGCCGTCCTCGTCGAAGTCGTAGTTGAGGTGGAGCTCGGTGGTCGGATAGCTGCCGGCCGCGACGGCGAGATGGCCGCTGCCGTCGCCGAGCAGCGCGAGTGCGTCGCCGCCGCCGTGGCTCGACAGGAAGAGATCGAGGTGGCCGTCTTCGTCGAGGTCGACGAGATGCAGGCCGGAGAGCCACCAGTCCGGGAAAACGGCGTAACGTGCCGCGACGATCGGGCCGAGGCCGGACGAATCGGTAATGTCGGTGAACGCTGCGCTCGCGACGCCGGCAGCAAGAAGACCCGCGCACAACAGGACCAGCCGGAACATTCGACACCTCCCCAGGGCGAAGGCGTCGATCCTGCAGCGCTTTGGCCGCGCCGACTGCGACGCAGGACACCAAGCGGAGGAAATAGTCTGGCGCGGAGGACCGCCGCCGCGAAGAGAAGCCGCGCAGCGGGCGCTGCGCGGCTCTCGTCAGGCACGATCAGAACTTGACTGTGATGCGACCCCAGTAGAAGCGGCCCAGCAGGTCGAAGTCGCTCGGATCGGTGTTGGCGTTGAGCGTGTTGTTGGCGTACAGCAGCGGGGGCTGCTTGTCGCCGACGTTGTTCACGCCGATGTCGAAGCGCGTGTTGTACGCCTCGAGGTTGTAGCCGAACTGCAGGTCGTTGTAGACCGTCGCGCCGTACTTGATCACGAAGCCGTGCAGCGAGCAGTAGTCGCCGTAGTAGCACGTGCCGGCCGGGAACAGGTCCTGCGACGGCGCCTGCGAGCCCTGCTGGAAGCGGCCGATATAGCGCATGCGCCACGACGCGTCGAAGTTGCCGAGCTGCCAGTTGACGGCACTCTGCGCACGCCAGCGCGGGAACAGGCACACGCCGCCGCCTGCGCCGGGACATCCGGCCGCCTGCGCGGAACCGAACGACAGGAAGTGCCCTGCGTAGTGATACACGGTGTTGGCGGGCGTGCCCGGGGCCGTCGCGATATCGTACTTCTCGAGATAGGTCGCGTTGAAGTTGACGCTGAACCGGCCGAACGAGAACTCCGGCAGGCGATAGTTCGCTGCGAAGTCGACGCCCTCGACATCGACGCGGCCGAGGTTGCCCGTCGGCTCGTTGATGAAGTCGATCTGGCCCTGGTTCGGGCCCGACGCGAAGCGGTGGATCAGCGGGCAGTACGTGGTCTGGCCCGCCGCACAGAGGTCGAGCACCGACTGCGAGCCGACGTTCGTGATGTTGTTGTTGAGGTAGAGGCGCCAGATATCCGCGCTGACCGAGAGGCCCTCGATGAAGTGCGGGTCATACACGATGCCCCAGTCGAACGACTTGCCGAATTCCGGACCGAGCGGGAAACCCGCGAACTTCGAACCGGACGCGATCGCGTTGATCTGCAGCTGCTGCTGTACGTTCTGGTTGACGAAGCTGCCGTCGGTCGGAACGTTGACGCAGGCCGGGTTCGCCGGATTGCCGGTGTAGTGATCGCACGGATCGTTCGAGAGCTTCGGCGCGTTGCTGGCCGCGGACGCGAAGAGATTGCTCACCGTCGGCGCACGGAACACCTCCGACACGGTGCCGCGCAGCAGCAGGTCCTCGATCGGACGCCACTCGACGGCGAGCTTGCCGTTGTTCGTGTTGCCGAAGTCGCTGTACTTCGAGTAGCGATCGCCGAGCGTGATGTTCAGCGCATGCACGAACGGCAGGTCCTTCAGCACCGGCACGAACAGCTCGGCGTACACGTCCTTGACGTTGTAGCC
>DATFRS010000073.1:0-12352 GCA_035263065.1 Rhodanobacteraceae bacterium | reverse complement strand
ATGCGGTCTGGGAAGCCTTGAAGCATCCGACGGACTGGCCGGCGTGGTGGAGCTTCGTGCGTGCCGTCGACGAGCTCGACAAGGGCGACGACGACGGTGTCGGCGCGCGCTACCGCTTCCACTGGGCGAGCCGGCTGCCGTATTCCATTCGTCTTTTGACGACGGTGACCGAGATCCGCAAGCCCGACCTCATCACGGCGCGCGCCGAGGGCGATCTTCGCGGCGTCGGCACGTGGCGGCTCGGCGGCAGCGGGGCGACCGACGTCGAATACACGTGGAGCGTCGATCTCGACCGCGCCTGGATGCGCACGCTGCTGCCGCTGCTGCGGCCCGCGTTCGCCTGGAACCACAACGCCGTGATGGCCGCGGGCGAGGCGGGGCTGCGGCGCCATCTCGCGTAGACTTCCGCGGATGTCGACGCATTTTTCCGCGGCACCCTTGCACGATCGCCTGCGCGGACTCGCGCCGCGCGTGCAGCAGCTCGCGCGCGGCACGCTGCGCGCGCTCGAGGCAGGGAACCTGGACGAGGCGGTCGCGTCGCTCGACGAAGCGATGACCGTCGCGCCGTCGCATCCCGAGCTCTTGCGCCTGTGCGGCCTGACCGAGCATCTGCAAGGCCGACACGGCAACGCCGTGGCGCTGTTCCGCAAGGCGGCCGGCACGTGGCGCGATGACGGGCTCATCGCGAGCAATCTCGGCGCAGCGCTCGCGCAGCTCGGCGACATCGACGCGGCGCTGCGCGAGTTCACGCGTGCGACCGAGCTCGATCCGACGCTCATCGACGCGTGGTTCAACCTAGGCCGCGCGCTCGAATGGCGCCATGACGCGGCCGGCGCACATGCGGCGTTCGGCGCGGTGCTCGAGCTCGAGCCGCAGCACATGCCGGCGCGCATTCTTCGCGCCGAAGCCGCGAAGACGATGGGGCAGCTCGCCGAAGCCGAAGCCGAGCTGCGCTTCGTGCTGCGGCAGGATCCGGCCTCGGTGCCGGCGTGGATCGCGCTCGTCAATCTCAAGTCGTTCCACGCGAATGCCGACGATCTGCGCGCGCTGGAGCGTCTCTATCGCGCCACGGCGCTGCCGCCGGCGCATCACGTCGACATCGGCTTCGCGTACGGCAGCGTGCTGGAAGCCGAAGGCCGCCATCGCGAAGCGTTCGACGTCCTCGCCGCATCGAACGCCGCGAAACGCCGTACGCTGCGCTGGGATGCGCCAGCCGTGAGCAGGCTGGTCGACGATATCCTCGCAGCGTTCGCCGAGACGGCCGTGCCGCAGGGCACGCGCGGCGGCGACATCGTGTTCCTCGTCGGCATGCCGCGCTCGGGCTCGACGCTCGCCGAGCAGATCCTCGCCGCGCATCCGGACGTCACCGCCGGCGGCGAGACCGGCTGGCTCGCCGGCCTCCTGCAAGCGGAATCGCAGCGGCGCGGCGCGCGCTTTCCGTACTGGGTTGTGAGCGCGAACGACGACGAGTGGACGCGCCTCGCCGACGACTACCTCGCGCGCGTCGCGATGCAGCGGCGCCCGGGAACCGTGTTCACCGACAAGACGCTGACGAACTGGCAGACGCTCGGCGCGATCCGTCGCATGCTGCCCGGCGCGCGCATCGTGCATTGCCTGCGCGATCCGCTCGAAACCGCGTGGAGCTGCTACAAGCACAATTTCGCGAGCGACCAGCTCTGGAGCTACGACGTCGGCGAGCTCGCCGCGTTCTTCCGCGACGAGGTGCGTGCGATGCGGACGTGGAACGCGCGCCATCCCGGCTGGATCCATGTGCACCGGCACGAGACGCTGATCGCGGAACCCGAAGCGACCGTCGCCACGCTGCTCGAACAGTGCGGGCTCGCCTTCGATCCGAAGTGCCTGCGCTTCCACGAAGCCGAGCGCGACGTGCGCACCGCAAGCGCGGCGCAGGTGCGCCGGCCGCTGCGCGACACGGCCGTCGCGGGCCGCTACGGCGCGCTCCTCGACGGCCTGCGTGACGCGCTCAAGTAAAAACCTATACTCCGGCGCCGCCTCGCGCTAAGGTGACGCCGCCCGTCGGAAGGCGGGCGGTGCGCCGCGCCCGCGGCGTGCCCGGGGAAGGGGAGAACACCATGTTCGTGAAACGCGTCTTCGCGTTGCTGCTGCTGTGCGCGTCGGCGATGGTCGCGGCGCAAACGGCGCCGCCGGTCGACGGCATCTACTGGAATCCGCAGCAAGGCGGCCGCGGCTACGCGGTCGAGACCCAGGACGACATCGTCTTCATCGCGATCTACAACTATGACGAGGACCACTCGACGGCGTTCTATTTCGTGCAGGGCACGTGGGATGCGTTCAATCGCCGCGTCAGCGACGCGCACCTGTTCACCGTGGACTCGGGTCCGTGGATCGGATCGCCGTTCACGCCGCACGGGCCGGGCGTCGACCTCGGGCCCGTCGTGTTCGAGTTCCCGACCTTCACGACCGGCCGCTTCGTCTACAACGGCCAGACCGTCAACCTGCAGCGCTTCCTGTACGGCTACGGCCCCAACGCCGATTCGCTGATGCAAGGTATCTGGCATGCGACGTCCGGCGACGCCGGCGTGTATTTCGGCGACCTCATCGAAGTCGACGGACCGTGCACGGTATCGAGCTGCGCCTCGATCCCCGAAGCGTTCCAGGGCGTCCGTTTCGGCGGCGGCAGCGCGCGCGTGCTGGTCGGCGGCCGCGACGTCGGCGGCCGCGTGTACTTCCTGCTCGACAGCTCCGACAGCTACTACTCGTACTACGAGTTCGAGCTGCGCATCAACCAGTGGGTCGGACTCGAAGCCACGTTCCTCAAGACCGACGACATCCCCGACACCGGCCTTGCGATGTTCGGCGCGCGGCTCACGGGGCCGTCCGCGCCCATTGCGGCGACGACACCGGAGGCGACGCTCGCGCAGGTCGACGGCCTGCGCGCACAGGCGTCCGCACAGGCGGCACCGGCGCGGATCGACGGCAAGGCCGTTCAACTCGATCGCGCCCGGGCGATGCTTCCGGCGCTGAAGCAGGCGCTGACCGAGCTCAGATGAACCCGGACGCAGCCTGGCCGGCGGCGCTCAGCCGCCGGCGGGCTGCAGGCGCTGCTCGCGCTTGAGGCGCCGGCGCTCGCGCCAGCGGCCGGCCCAGCGCGCGAACACGAGATAGATCGCCGGCGTCGACAGCAGCGTCAGGCTCTGCGAGACGATCAGCCCGCCGATCATCGCGATGCCGAGCGGCTGGCGCAGCTCCGCGCCGGTGCCGAAGCCGATCGCGAGCGGCAGCGCGCCGAAGATCGCGACCATCGACGTCATCATGATCGGCCGGAAGCGCACGAGGCACGCCTCGCGGATCGCCTCGAGCGGCGCGAGGCCGTGGCGGCGCTCGGCGACGAGCGCGAAGTCGATCATCATGATCGCGTTCTTCTTGACGATGCCGATGAGCAGCACGATCGCGATCGTCGAGATGACCGAAAGCTCGGTGTTCGTGACGAGCATCGCGAGCAGCGCGCCGACGCCGGCCGACGGCAGCGTCGACAGGATCGTCACCGGATGGATCAGGCTCTCGTAGAGCATGCCGAGCACGATGTAGACCGTGATGATCGCACCGAGGATCAGGAGCGGCGTGTCGCCCGACTGCTGCTGGAAGCGGCGAAAATCGCCGGCGAAATCGAGGCGGATGTCGCCCGGCATGCGCATGCCGGCGATCGTGTTCCTGATGATGAGCTCTGCCTGCCCGAGCGTGGCGTCGGGCGCGAGGTTGAAGCTGAGGCTCATCGTCGGGAACTGCGAGTCGTGGTCGACCTCGCTCGGCGCGACGGTGTTCTCCATGTGCGCGACGGCGGTAATCGGCACCATCGCGCCCGCCGTCGAGCGCACGTAGATCTGCTCGAGCGCGGCCGGGCTCGCGGCCTGGTTCGGCAGCGCGCTGACGACGACCTTGAACTGGTTGATGTCGGAATAGATCGTCGACACCTGGCGCTGGCCGAACGCGTCGTAGAGCGCGCTGTCGACCGCCGCGACGTTGATGCCGAGCCGCGACGCCGCGTCGCGATCGACGACGAGCATCTGGCGCATGCCGGCCTCGTCGATGTCGCTGCCGACGTCGCGCAGCTGCGGGACTTTCTTCAACGCGTCGACGAGCCGCGGGAGCCAGAGCTGCAGCTCGGCGAGATCGTCGCCTTTCAGCGCGACCTGATACTGCCCGCCGCCGCCGCCGCCGGGTCCGCCGCCGCTCGGGAGATCCTGGACCGGTCGCAGGCGAAGCTGGATGTCCGGGATCGAGGCCGCGGCCTTGTTGAGTCGCGTCATCACGGCGAACGTCGATTCGCCGTGGCGCTGCGCCAGCGGCTTGAGGCTCACGTAGAGCTGACCGCTGCCGCCGCCGCTCGCGCCCCAGCCGCCGCCGAGTCGCGAGCCGACGCTTTCGACAGCCGGATCCTTCATCACCAGCGCGGCGAGCTTCTGCTGCGCGGCGGACATGCGATCGGGCGAAACGTCGGCGCTTGCATTCGTCCGGCCCTGCAGCATGCCGGTGTCCTGCTGCGGAAAGAGACCCTTCTGCACGGCGCCGGCGAGGAAGAACGTGATGACGACGAGCACGAGCGGCTGCAGCGCCATGAGCCGCGGATGGCGCAGCGAGAAATCGAGCGCGCGCGCGTAGGTCGCCTGCATGCGCGCGTGGAAGCGGTCGAGCGCATCGCCGACGCGCGAATGCCTGCCTTCGACGTGCGGCTTCAGGAAGCGCCCGCACAGCGCCGGCGTCAGCGTCAGCGAGACGATCGCCGAGAACGCGATCGCCGCGCACAGCGTCACCGTGAACTCCTTGAAGAACATGCCGGTGATGCCGCCGGTGAAGAGCAGCGGAATGAACACCGCGATCAGCGATGCCGTGATCGAGACGATCGTGAAACCGATCTCCCGCGCACCGGTCAGCGTCGCCTCGAGGCGCGGCATGCCGGCGTCGATGTGGCGGATCACGTTCTCGATGACGACGATCGCGTCGTCGACGACGAAACCGATCGCGATGACGAGCGCCATCAGCGACATGTTGTCGAGCGTGTAGCCGAGGATGTACATGATCACGAATGCGCTCGCGAGCGACAGCGGCACGGCCGTCGCCGCGATCAGCGTCGGCGCGAGGCGGCGCAGGAACAGCGCCATCGTGAGCACCACCATCGACAGCGAGATCAGGAGCGAAATCTGCACTTCGTCGATCGACGCGCGGATGATCGGCGTGCGGTCGAAGAACGGCGTCAGCGTGACGCCGGCCGGGAGCCACGCCTGCATCGTCGGGACGTCGTTCTTGATGCTGTCGACGGTCGCGATGACGTTCGCGTCGGCCTGCTTGCGCACGAACATCAGGATCGCGCGCTGCGTGCCGTACCAGGCCGCCTGATACTGGTCCTGCTGGCCGTCGTAGACGCGCGCGACGTCCTTGAGGCGGATTGGAACGCCGTTCCTGGCCGAGATGACGACGTCGGCGAAATCGTCGGCCGTGTACAGCGAATCATTCGCCGACACCGCCATCACCGTGCGGCCGTCGCTCAGGAAGCCCTGCGGCGACGTCACGTTCGCCGCGGCGAGCGCATTGCGCAGCTGATCCGGCGAAAGCCCCATCGCGTTCAGCGCGCGCAGGTTCACGTCCACGCGGATCGCCGGCGTCGCGCCGCCCGCGACGTCGACGTCGCTGACGCCGTCGAGCTGGCGGATGTGCTGCGCGAGCAGCGAGTCGGCGAGGTCGTAGAGCCTGGAGAGCGGCTGCGTCTCGCTGGTCAGAGCGAGCGCGAGCACCGGCTGCGCGTTCGGATTCGCCTTGCGATACGTCGGGGCGTTGGTGAGGCCCGACGGAAGATCGGGCGCCGCGGCGTTGATCGCGGCCTGCACGTCGCGCGCGGCCGAATCGACCTTGCGACCGGTCTGGAAGATCATGATGACCGATGCCGAGCCTTCGCTCGAGCGCGAGCTCATCGAGTCGATGCCCGGGATCTGGCCGAGATGACGTTCGAGCGGTGCGGCGACCGTCGACGCCATCGTGTCGGCGCTTGCGCCCGGCTGGCTGGCCGTGACGAAGATCGCCGGGAACTCCATGTTCGGCAACGCGGCGACGCCGAGCAGGAAGTAGCAGATGACGCCGCATGCGGCCATGCCGGCGGCGAGGAGCGACGTGCCGATCGGGCGCTTGATGAAAGGGGCGGAGATGTTCATGGCGCCGGTTTCCTACGATCGACGCCCGCGCTGTCGCACGCATTCTCTTCCCCTCTCCCGCTCGCGGGAGAGGGCAGGGTGAGGGCACGCTTGCGACATGCACTCACTCCAAGCAAACGCCCGCGCATTGCGCGCGAACTCGACCGACGCCGAGCGGCACCTATGGCGCTTCGTCCGCAACCGCCATCTGAGCGGCTATCGATTCCGCCGGCAAATGCCGCTCGGACCCTACATCGCGGATTTCGTATGCATGCGAGCGCGGTTGATCGTCGAAATTGACGGAAGCCAGCACGATGAGTGCTCGCTTGATGAGCTCGATCGCACCCGATATCTCGCGCGGCTCGGATTTCGCGTGATTCGGTTCTGGAACAACGAAGTGCTTCAACAGACGGAAGTCGTGCTCGAGAGCATTCTTGAGGCGTTGATGCAAGCTTGCCCTCACCCCGACCCTCTCCCGCAAGCGGGAGAGGGGGAACGGCGCGGACGCGCGGGAGACTGACTGCTTTCCCCTCTCCCGCTCGCGGGAGAGGGCAGGATGAGGGCAAGCCCGCGAAACCCCTCACGCCGCACGCTCCCGCAGCGCCGCACGCCGCAAGCGCCGCTCCTTCGCCCACTCCGACAACCGCTCGAAGTACAAGTAAATCACCGGCGTCGTATACAGCGTGATCAGCTGCGACAGCAGCAACCCGCCGACGATCGAAACGCCGAGCGGCTTGCGCAACTCCGAGCCGATGCCGTTGCCGAGCGCCAGCGGCAGCGCGCCGAGCAGCGCCGCGGCCGTCGTCATCATGATCGGCCGGAAGCGGAGCAGGCACGCGCGCCGGATCGCATCGTGCGCGTTCATGCCGCCGCGCTGCGCGTCGATCGCGAAGTCGATCATCATGATCGCGTTCTTCTTGACGATGCCGATGAGCAGCACGATGCCGACGATGCCGTCGACCGAGAGGCTCATGCCGCAGACCATCAGCGCGAGCAGCGCGCCGACGCCGGCCGGCGGCAGCGTCGAGATGATCGTGATCGGGTGGATGTAGCTCTCGTAGAGCACGCCGAGCACGATGTAGATGACGACGACCGCGGCGAGGAGCAGCAGCACTTCGTCGGTCAGCGACGCCGAGAACTCGGCGGCCTTGCCGATGAAGCGGCCGCGCACCTGCGGCGGGAAGTTCATGTCCTTCTCGATCGCGTGCACCGCATCGACGGCGTCGGACAGCGAATAGCCGGCTGCGAGGTTGAACGAGATCGTGGCGGCCGGCAGCTGATCCTGGTGGCTCACGACAAGCGGCGCATCCTGCGCGACCGCGGTCGCGAGCGACGACAGCGGAATCGTGCCGCCGCCGCCCACCGAAATGCCGATGTTGCCGGTGTTGCCGATGCCGGCGGGCGTCGCGGAGTTGCTCGACGTCACCTGTCCCAGCGTCGTCGCGTTGCTGCCGGTCAGCGCGCCGTTGCCGTTGCCGCGCACGGTGAGCTTGTCGAGAAGGTCGCTGCTCGTGCGGAACTCGGGCGACACTTCGAGCACGACGCGGTACTGATTCATCTGCGTGAAGATCGTCGAGATCTGGCGCTGGCCGAATGCGTCGTAGAGCGTGTCGTCGATCGTCTGCACCGGCACGCCGAGGCGGCTCGCCTTTTCGCGGTCGATCGTGAGCTTGAGCTCGTTGCCCTGGTTCGCGAGATTGTTGCCGACGTCGGCGAGCTCCGGCCGCTTGCGCAGCGCGTCGGTCATCTTCGCGACGAAGCCGGCCAGCTCGCCCGAGTTCACGTCGGACAGCGCGTACTGGTACTCGGTCGAGGCGACGCGCGTGTCGAGCGCGACGTCCTGCACGGGCTTGAGATACAGCGCGACGCCGGGGATGCCGGCCACGGAGCGCTGCAGCTTCGCGAGCACCGCATCGAGCGAGCCGCGCTCGTTGCGCGGCTTCAGCACGATCGACAGCTGGCCCTGGTTCAGCGTCGGATTGATCGAGCCCGCGCCGATGAACGCGGCGACGCCGGCGACGCCGGGCTGCGTGCGCAGCGTGTCGGCGACGGCCTTCGTGCGCGCCTGCATGGCCGGGAACGCGATGTTCTGGTCGGCCTCGACGACGCCGGTGACGAGTCCGGTGTCCTGCTCGGGCAACAAGCCCTTCGGGATCAGCACATATAGCGCGATCGTGACGACGACCGTGATCGTCGCGACCGCGAGCATCAGCGGCTGGCGCGCGAGCACCCAGTCGAGCGTGCCCGCATACGCATCGACGAGCCGGTTCCACCACGTGCGCTGGCCGTGCGCACGCGCCTCGTCGTCCGCCGGCAGCTCGTGCTGCTTCAGGAGATAGGCGCACATCATCGGCGTCAGCGTCAGCGAGATCAGCATCGAGATCGCGACGGCGATCGACAGCACCCAGGCGAACTCGTGGAACAGCCGGCCGGTGACGCCGGGCATCAAGAGGAGCGGCAGGAAAACGGCGATCAGCGAGACGGTCAGCGATACGATCGTAAAACCAATTTCGCTCGCGCCGACGCGCGCGGCGTCCTTCGGCGCCTTGCCCTGCTCGATGTAGCGCACGATGTTCTCGATCATGACGATCGCATCGTCGACGACGAAGCCCGTCGCGACGGTGAGCGCCATCAGCGACAGGTTGTCGAGCGAGAAGCCGGCGAACGACATCACGCCGAACGTGCCGAGCAGCGACAGCGGCACGGCGACGCTCGGGATCACCGTCGCCCAGAGCCGGCGCAGGAACACGAAGATGACCGCGATGACGAGCAGGATCGTGAGGCCGAGCGTGAACTCGACGTCGTGCACCGAGGCGCGGATCGTGATCGTGCGGTCGGAGAAGACGTCGAGATGCACGTCCGCGGGCAGCACCGATTTCAGCTCCGGCAGCGCCTTGCGCACTTCCTCGACGGTCTGCACGATGTTCGCGCTCGGCTGCCGGCGGATGTCGAGCAGCACGGCGGGCTTGCTGTCCGCCCACGCGGCGAGCTGGTCGTTCTCGACGCCGTCGACGACCTTGGCGACGTCCGCAAGCCGCACCGGCGCGTTGTTCCGGTAGCTGATGATCGTCGAGCGGTAGTCCTCGGCGTCGGCGAGCTGGTCGTTGGTGCCGATCGAGAAGCTCTGCACGGCGCCGTTGAGGCTGCCCTTCGGCGCGTTGACGTTCGCCTGCGTCAATGCGCTGCGCACGTCCTCCATCGTGAGGCCGAGGTTCGCGAGCTGCGCGGGATTCACCTGCACGCGCACTGCGGGCCGCACGTTGCCGGCGATCGAGACGAGGCCGACGCCGGCGATCTGCGAGATCTTCTGCGCGATGATGCTGTCGGCGTAGTCGTTGACGTCGCGCAGCGGGCGCGAGTCGCTGGTCAGCATCAGCGTCAGGATCGGCGCGTCGGCCGGATTGACCTTGTTGTAGACGGGCGGATACGGGAGGTTGTTCGGCAGCGTGCCGCGCGCGGCATTGATCGCCGACTGCACGTCCTGGCCGGCGGCGTCGATGTCGCGGTCCATGTCGAACTGGATCACGATCGTCGACAGGCCCGCCGACGAATCCGAGCTCATCATCGCGACGCCGGAGATCTGCCCGAACTGGCGCTCGAGCGGCGTCGTCACGAGCGCCGCCATCGTCGATGCGCTGGCGCCCGGATACTGCGTCGTGACGACGAGGCTCGGCGCGTCGATGTCCGGCAGCGCCGACACCGGCAGGCCGCGAAAGCCGATCATGCCGAGCAGCAGGAGCGCGACCATCAGGAGCGAGGTCGCGATCGGGCGGTCGATGAAGAGCGTGGAGAAGCCCATGACTAGTGGGGGATGCGTGAGCGGTGAGCAGTGAGCGGTGAGCGGAAGGAGCGATCGCGCACAGGTTCGCCGGCTCGTATCTGCTCACCGCTCACCGCTGACCGCTCCCGTCTTCTCATCTCACCCGCCGCCGCCGCCGCGCCGTCTTCCGCCGCGCTGCTGTTGCTGCTGCGGGTTCTGCGCCTTCAGTTTTTCGAGCTCGGCCGCCGACGTCGGCGGGGCAGCTTCGCCCGGCGCGAGCGCCTGCACCTTGCTGCCGGGTTTCAGGCGGAACTGCCCTTCGGTGACGACCTTGTCGCCGGCCTTGAGTCCCGACGTGACGAGGATCGTGTTGTCCGCCGCTTCGTTGCCGAGCTTCAGCGGCGTCATCGCGACGGTCGAATCGGGCTGCACGACATACGCGTAGCTGCCATCGGGTCCGCGCTGCACGGCGGTCGCCGGCACGACGAGGCCGCCGGTCACCGTCTTCACCTGCACGCGCACGTTGACGAACTGGCCGGGCCAGAGCGCGTTCTTCTCGTTCGCGAACTCGGCCTTGAGCTTGAACGTGCCGGTCGTCGTGTCGATCTGGTTGTCGATGACCTTGAGCGAGCCGTCGGCGATCGTGTGCGCGTCGTTGCGGTCGAGCGCCGAGACCGGCAGCGGGTCGTTCGCGTCGGTCGTGCGCACGAGCTCGAGGTTCTGCTCGGGCAGGTTGAAGATGACGTTGATCGGATGGACCTGCGTCAGCACGACCAACCCGTTGCCGGTATTCGCGGTGACGAGATTGCCGACATCGACCTGGCGGATGCCGGCGATGCCGTCGATCGGCGCGGTGATCCTGGTGTAGCCGAGCTGCGTCTTCGCCGTCGTGATCGCGGCGTCGTCGGCGGCGACGAGCGCCTCCTGCTGGCGCACCAGCTGATGCTGGTTCTCGAGATCCTGCGCGGCGACGAAGTTCTTCTTGATGAGCTCCTCGTAGCGCGCGAGCGTCGAGCGCGAGGCGGTGAGCTGCGCTTCGTCCTGCTTCTTCTTGGCGACGGCCTGGTCGAGCGCGGCCTGGAACGTGCGCGGATCGATCTCGGCGATGAGATCGCCGGTTTTCACTTCCTGGCCTTCCCTGAAGTTGATCGACTTGAGCTGGCCCGAGACCTGCGCGTTGACGGTGACCGTGTTGAGCGCCTGCACGGTGCCGAGCGCGCTCAGGTACACCGGCACGTCCTTCTGCTCGACCGGGACGACGGTCACCGGCACCGGCGCGTCGTTGGCGCCCTGGCCGCGCATGGCCGCGGTCTGGCGCTGCGCCACGAGGCGCCAGCCGATCACGCCGGCCAGCACGACCGCGGCAGCGACGAGCGCCCACTTCCAACGCGACATGTCCGAATCTCCTCCTGGAATTCGCCGGGCCGAGGCACGGCCCGCACGTGCGGCACCGCGCCCGCCCACGCCAGCCGAAGGCTAGCAGCGGCACCTCAAGGATGGCGTGCATGGCGAGTAAACGCACCTTTACACAGGCATGCTTCAGCTCGCTCGACCGCTTGGTTTTCGCAGCGGCGGCGCCATATGAAAGGCTCGTCGCTCCGGGCCTGTCTTGAAGGCGAGCGAAGCGGGGGCCGGCGGAAGGAGCGATACTCGCTCAGTCCAGAACACGCCGGATTTATCGCATCCGATTCGAAGCCGCCGCGCACTGCGCGGGCCCGGTGCATTTCCGTCGAAAGTCCGAGGAGGTTTCATGGATACCGTCTGCGCGATTCCCGGCGCGGCGCTTGCCGTCGACCGTTCGCACGTTCCCGATCCCACGCTCGACATCAGGCCGGGCGACGGCGTCACCGAATCGACGGCCGTGCTGGCCGGCGGCTGCTTCTGGTGCACCGAGGGCGTGTTCAAGGCCCTGGCCGGCGTGCTCGAAGTGACTTCGGGCTACTCCGGCGGCAGCGCCGAGACCGCGAACTACGATGCGATCTGCAGCGGCACGACCGATCACGCCGAGGCGATCCGCATCCGCTTCGATCCGACGAAGATCAGCTACGGGCAGCTGCTCAAGGTGTTCTTCGCGGTCGCGCACGATCCGACGCAGGTCAATCGCCAGGGCAACGATCGCGGCCGGCAGTACCGCTCGGCCGTGTTCTACGCGAACGACGCGCAGCGCGAAGTCGCCGAGGCGTACATCCGCCAGCTCGACGATGCGAAGGTGTTCACCGCGCCGATCGCGACCGAAGTCGTGCCGCTCGATGCGTTCTACGACGCGGAGCGCTATCACCAGAACTACGCGGCGCTGCATCCGGAGCAGGCGTATATCGCGCATGTCGCACAGCCGAAGCTCGAGAAGCTGCGCGAGAAGTTCGCTTCGCGCTTGAAGAACGCCTAGCCATTCCCCCTCTCCCGCTTGCGGGAGAGGGTTGGGGTGAGG
>DATFRS010000072.1:0-2014 GCA_035263065.1 Rhodanobacteraceae bacterium | reverse complement strand
GTCAAAAATGCTCTAGCCGAGCGCGTGGATGACGCCGCCGCAGCGACGCTCGGCTAAAGCCTTCGCGCTACATCGAAACAAAAACCGCCATAGGCGAGCGACAGACGCTCGGCTGAAGCCTTCGCGATACACCGACGATCGCCCGTGTCTCCCGGTTCGCGTCCTTCGTTCATTCCTGACGCAGCGTGACCGCGGGATCGGCGCGGACGGCGCGGACTGCGGGCACGAGACTGGCGACGAGCGCGGTCATGACCAGGACCGCCGGCGCGGCGAAGAACGTCACCGGGTCGAGCGGCGTGACGCCGAACAGGAGCGACGCGAGCGTGCGCGTGAGAAGCGCTGCTGCCACGAGTCCGATTGCGGCACCGATGCCCGCGAGCTTCACGCCGACGCTGAGGACGAGCCGGAGGATGTCGCTCGTGCTCGCGCCGAGCGCGATGCGGACCCCGAACTCGCGCATGCGTTCGCGCACGGAAAACGTCAGCACGCCGAAGATTCCAACGGCCGCGAGCGCGAGTGCGATCGCCGCAAACGTGCTCACGAGCAGCGCGCGGAAGCGCGGCGATCTCGTCGACTCCGCCGCCACTTCGTCCATCGTCCGCAGCCGCGTCACCGGCTGATCTTTGTCGATGCTCGCGATCGCGGCGCGGGCAGCGGAGGTGACCGCCGCCGGCGAGCCGGCGGTCTTCAACGCGATCGCACTGCTGTACCACACGTTCTGTTCGATCGGCACGTAGATCTCGACCGCCTTCTCTTTCTCGCCCGCGGCGAGCGCAACCTGCTTGATCACGCCGACGATCTCACGAGCGATCGTCGGCGCGATGCCGGGCGCCATGTTCGGCACCTTGACGATGGTTCCGAGCGGCTCGCGGCCGCTCAGGAACCGGCGGACGAATTCTTCGTTGACGATGCAGACCTGTGGTGCGGTCGCGACATCGCGATCGGTGAACGCGCGACCCTTGACGATCGGGGTCCCGATCGCCTCGAAGTAGCGCGGGCTCGCGAGCTGATAGTGCGCCGACTTGCGCACCGCCTCGACGCTCACCGCATCGCCGGCGATTTCGACAGGTTGTCCAATCTCGAATCCCTCCAGCGGCAGCACCGTCGAGAAGCCGACCGCCTGCACTCCGGGAATCGCCGCCAGCGCCGCCTCAGCGCGCCTGAAGAACGTGAGCACGTGCGTTTGATCCGGATAGCGGCTGAGCGGCAGGCTCACATTCATCGTCATCACCGAGTCGGCGCGATAGCCGGCGTCTTCCGCGTTCATCGACGCCAGCGTGCGGATCAGGAGTCCAGCGCCGGCGAGCAGCAGCACCGCACCTGCGACTTCGGCAACGGCCAACACGTTGCGCAGCCGGCCGGCGCCGCCGACCGACGCACGGCCGCCGGCAGCCAGCGACTCGCCGAGTGGCGCGCGCGCGGCATGCCATGCCGGCGCCATTCCGAAGAGCACACCGGTCAGACACGTCAGCGCGGTGGCGAAGAGCGTCACGCGCGAGTCGAATTGCAGCGGGATGCCTTCCGGAAGCAGACCGCGTGGGACGATCGACGGCGCCGCGTGCAGCGCGATCCACGTCAGCGCGAGACCGGCAGCGCCTCCGACGATCGCGAGCACCAGACTCTCGCTCAGGAGCAGCCGCGCGATCTGTCCGCCGCTCGCGCCGAGGGCCGCACGGACCGCGATCTCGCGCGCCCGTCCGATCCCGCGCGCGAGCAGAAGATTGGCGACGTTCGCGCACGCCATCAACAGCACGAAGGCGACGACGCCGCCCAGCACGAGGGATGTTGAACGCACCTCGCCGCTCACCAGCCCGTCGCGCAGCGGCTCCATCGTCACCGTCCAGTTCCTGTTCGTCTGCGGCGAGAGTCGAGCGATGTGTTCCGCAACGAGGTTCATGTCGCTGCGCGCTTGATCAATCGTGGTGCCCGGTCGCAGCCGCGCGATGACCTGCAGGTAGTGCTGGCGGCGCTGCTCGGGCGTTCGGCGCGACGGGAACGGCGTCCAGATGTCGGC
>DATFRS010000071.1:0-3306 GCA_035263065.1 Rhodanobacteraceae bacterium | reverse complement strand
GGACGCACCGTTGAACGACGTCGAGCGGCCCGCCGCGCCGCCGCCGTGAATCATCGCGGATGCGGGATCACTGGCTAGACGTCGTCCGCGTGGGCGTGGCAGGTCGTGACACGGATGTGCGAGCCGAGCGGCGCCTCGTTCTTGCAGACCATGCGCTCGTCGCTCTGGGTCAGGATCGCGTTGACGAGCTCCTGGTCGTTGAAGAGCTTGACCTTCGCGTCCTGGTTCATCGCGCCGATGCTGCCGTACCTGTCGAACAGCGCGCCCATCTCGGCGAGGGCGGCGTCGACCTGGCCGCGCTCCTTCGCCTGCACGAACTCATAGCGGCCGCCTTTGCGCATCTCGCTGCGGATGCTCTGCGAATCCGCGGCGAGGCTTTCCCGGGTGTCCACGTTGAACACCTTTTCCTTGGCGAAGGCAGCGTGGAAAACCGGAAGCGACAGGACCAACGCGACGATGAGGAGTTTTTTCATGACTGCTGCTCCGATGCTGTGAGGGCCTCGTGCAAGCGCGTCGCCGGTGCTGCCGCACCGGTGTCGGGAGGCCGCCGGGGCATGCTAGCGCGCCTCGATCGCCCTTGTAAACGAAAGATATCGTAGTAGGGCCCGGCAGCGCCGGGACGAGCCCGGCGCGCGACGAACCGACGGGCTATGCGAACACGACGCGCAGGACTTCGCGCGCCGCGTGCGGCCGTCCGAGCGCGCGGGCGCGTGCCGCCATCGCGGCGATGCGCTTGGGCTCCGCGATCAGCTCGCGCACGCGGTATTCGAGCGCGCTCGCGTCGATCGCTTTCAGCGCGGCGCCTTGCTCGAGCAGGTAATCGCAGTTGCGCTCCTCCTGGCCGGGGATCGGCGCGTGCACGATCATCGGGAGGCCGAGCGCGAGGCATTCCGACGTCGTGAGCCCGCCGGGCTTCGTGATGACGAGATCGGACGCGGCCATCAGGCGCTCGACGCGGTCCGTGAAGCCGTGCGCGGCGAGCCGGCCGGGATGCTTCTTAGCCAGTGCCTGCAGGCGTTCGAGCATCGACGCGTTGCGTCCGGCGAGCGCGATGAGCTGGAAATCGGCCGGCAGCGCGACGAGGCGCTCGGCGACTTCGTCGAGGCCGCCGAGCCCGGCGCCGCCGCCCATCAACAGAATCGTCGTGCGCTTCGCATCGAGCCCGCTTTCGATCGCGCACGAAATCCGCGACAGCGGCTCGGCGAATGCCGGCATGATCGGAATGCCGGTGACGTGCACGCTCGCCGCGGCGATGCCGCGCGCGCGGGCGCGGAACGCGACTTCCTCGCTTGCCGCGAAGTAGCCCGCCATGTCCGGCACGATCCACATGCCATGCAGGTCGAAGTCGGTGATCTGCACGAACACGGGGCTCGCGACGCGGCCGCGCGCGCGCTCGCGCATGAGGAGCTCCGCCGGCAGGAAATGCGTGCAGATCAGCGCGTCCGGCGCGAACGCCGCAATCGCCTTGCGGAGCTTGAGCGTATTGAGCCGCTCGATCGCGCGCCGCATGCGCGCGAGCGGCGCGCTCGGCGGCGTCCTGTCCATGATGCGGTAGAGCATCGCCCACATCGACGGATGGTGCTCGACGAGCTTGAGATAGAAATCGGTGTAGAGCGCGCGAAACCCGCTCGAGACGAAGTCCATCACGTCGAGATGCTTCGCCTCGACGTCGAGCGTCTCGGCGCAAACGCGCAGCGCCTCGGCCGCGCGCACGTGTCCCGCGCCGGCCGAAACGCTGAGGATCAGGAGCCGCTTACGTCGTGCCATCGGTCATGCCTTGTCTCCACGCAATGCGCGAACGCGTTCTTCGAGTAGCGCCGCCGTCGCTTGCGCCGGCGGCACGGGCGCTCCGATCGCGACCTCGATGTGCGCGCGGAACCGACGCGGCAGGCGCATGCGTCCGAGCGTCGAATCGCGCCGGCTGAACACCGAGCCCCAGAGGCCGCGGAGCGCGATCGGCACGACCGGCACCGGCCGCGTCGCGAGGATGCGCTCGATGCCGGGCCTGAACGCCATGATGTCGCCGTCGCGCGTGATGCCGCCTTCGGGGAAGATGCAGACGAGGTCGCCGTCGGCGAGCGTCCTGTCGACTTCGGCGAACGCGCGCTCCATCAGCGCCTCGTCCTCCTTGCGCCCGGCGATCGGAATCGCCTTCGCGGTGCGGAAGATGAAGCGCAGCACCGGGATGTTGAAGATCTTGTAGTACATGACGAAGCGCGGCGGCCGGCGCGTGCAGGCATTCACGATGAGCGGATCCATGAAGCTCACGTGGTTGCAGACGAGCACGGCCGGGCCTTCTTCCGGCACGTTCTCGATGCCGTCGATGCGGATGCGGTACAGCACGCTCACGATGATCCACGACAGGAACCGCATCAAGAACTCGGGGACCAGCGTGTAGATGTAGATCGCGACCGCGGCGTTGAGGAGCGCGGCGATCAGGAAGATCTGCGGGATCGTGCAGCCGGCCGCCGAAAGACCGATGCCGAACGCGGCCGCGGCGACGATGAAGAGCGCGTTGATGACGTTGTTGCCGGCGATGATGCGCGAGAGCTCGCTCTTCGGCGCGCGGCTCTGCACGAGCGCGAAGAGCGGCACGATGTAGAAGCCCGCGAACATGCCGACCAGCACGAAGTCGGCGACGATGCGCCAGCTGCCGTGCGCCGACACGAACGCGAGCGCCGAGAGATCGTGCAGCGCCGCGGGATCGGGCCGCGCGAAATAGAGATCGAGCCCGAACAGCGTGAGGCCGATCGAGCCGAACGGCACGAGGCCGATCTCGACGCGCCGTCCCGACAGCTTCTCGCACAGGAGCGACCCGACACCGACGCCGATCGAGAACAGCGCGAGCACGAGGATCGAGACCGATTCGGTGCCGCCGAGGAAGATCTTCGTGTAGTTCGGCAGCTGCATCGTGAAGACGCCGCCGAAGAACCAGAACCACGAGATGCCGAGCACCGAGTTGAAGACGGTGCGGTTGCGGCCGACGAAGCCGAGCACCTTCACGGTCTCGCTGAACGGATTCCAGTTGAACCTGAGATCGGGCGCGGTCGGTGGCGCCGGCGGGATCGCGCGGCAGACGAGGTAGCCCGCGATCGCGATCGCGATGACGAGGATCGATGCGGCCGTCGGTCCCGCGCTCGCCATGGCCGAGCCGCCGGCGATCATGCCGATCAGGATTGCGAGCGAGGTGCCGGTCTCGACCAGCGCATTGCCGCCGACGAGCTCCTCGGGATGCAGCGCCTGCGGCAGGATCGCGTACTTGATCGGGCCGAACAGCGTCGAGTGGAGCCCCATCAGGAACAGGAC
>DATFRS010000070.1:0-6926 GCA_035263065.1 Rhodanobacteraceae bacterium | reverse complement strand
TCGAATCGTGTCGGGGCCGCCAACTCAGACGAGATTGATCGTCACGTCGACGTTGCCGCGGATCGCCTTCGAATACGGGCAGGTCTGGTGCGCCCGGTCGACGAGCTCGCGCGCGACGTCGCGCTCGATGCCCGGCGCGCTGATGTTGAGGCGGGCGCGCAGGAAGAAGCCGCTGTCGCCGGCGTTGAGATCGACCTCGGCGTCGATCGCCGTGTCCTCCGGCAGCGCGATCTTCATCTGGCGCGCGACGAACGCCATCGCGCCTTCGAAGCACGCCGACCACCCGGCCGCGAAGAGCTGCTCCGGATTCGTGCCCGTGCCGGGACCGCCCGGCGTCGACAGCCGGACCTCGAGACGGCCGTCCGAGCTTTTCGCGACGCCTTTTTCGCGCCCGCCGGTCGTGTGCGTCTTCGCGGTGTAGAGGACTTTTGCGGATGGGTCGGCTGCGGCTGACATGGCGCTCTCCTCGAATCGAGTCATGGCCCCCGGTATCGGACGATGGTATCGAGTATCGCCCGGGGCGTCTTGCGCTGCTGCTGTCGCGCCTCCATCTTGCCGCGCATGGATGCGACGACCGACCGGCTGCCGACCCTCTTCATCCCGCACGGCGGCGGCCCCTGCTTCTTCATGGATCCGCCGCCGAACGACCCGCACGCGTGGGACGCGATGGCGGCGTACCTGCGCGGCATCGCTGCGGCGGTCGGCGCGAAGCCACGCGCGATCCTCGTCATCTCGGCGCACTGGGAAACCGCGCGGCCGACCGTGACCGCGGCCGAGCGTCCGTCGCTGCTGTTCGACTATTACGGATTCCCCGAGCACACGTACAAGCTCGAGTATCCGGCGCCGGGCTCGCCCGCGCTCGCCGCGCGCGTGCGCGAGCTGCTCGCAGGCGCCGGCATCGCGAGCGACGAAGACGCCGCGCGCGGCTACGATCACGGCGTGTTCGTGCCGTTCCTCCTCATGTATCCCGACGCCGACATTCCCGTCGTGCAGCTTTCGCTGCGCGGCGATCTCGATCCCGCGGCGCATCTCGCGATCGGGCGCGCGCTCGCGCCGCTGCGCGACGAAGGCGTGCTGATCGTCGGCAGCGGCATGAGCTATCACAACCTGCGCGAGTTCTGGTCGACGCGGCCGGACGTCGTCGAAGCCGCCGCCGCGTTCGATGCATGGCTCGCCGCCTCGGTCGAGACCCCCGATCCGAACGCGCGCGACGCGCAGCTCGCCGATTGGGCGCAGGCGCCGGGCGCGCGTGCGGCACATCCGCGCAGCGAGCACCTCGTGCCGCTGATGGTCGCCGCGGGCGCCGGCGGTGCCGATCGCGGCCGGCGCACCTATCGCGATCGCGTGTTCGGCAAGGCCGTTTCGGGATTCCGGTTCGGCTAGCCCGACCGGGTCGGGCTGGTACAATTCACAGGTTCAGCGCCGCCCGGCGCATCCCCTTTTTTCCGGAGTTTCCATGTCTGCCCCGATGCTGAAGGCGCTCGGCCTCAACAAGTCCAATTCCGGCACGTACCTCGGCAACGGCGAGTGGTCGAAGACGACCGACGCCGGCGTGCTGCAGGCGATCAATCCGAGCACGAACGAGGTCATCGCCGAGGTGCACGCCTCGAGCGCGAGCGACTACGAGACGATCGTCGCGCGCGCGCAGGCCGCATTCGAGACCTGGCGCAAGACGCCGGCGCCGCGCCGCGGCGAAGCGGTGCGCCTCTGCGGCGAGGCGCTGCGCGCGAACAAGGATGCGCTCGGCTCGCTGGTCGCGCTCGAGATGGGCAAGATCAAGCCCGAAGGCGACGGCGAGGTGCAGGAGATGATCGACATCGCCGACTTCGCGGTCGGCCAGAGCCGCATGCTGTACGGCCTCTCGATGCACTCCGAGCGCCCGGGCCATCGCATGTACGAGCAATGGCATCCGATCGGTCTCGTCGGCATCATCTCGGCATTCAACTTTCCGGTCGCGGTGTGGGCGTGGAATGCGTTCGTCGCCGCCGTGTGCGGCGACATCTCGATCTGGAAGCCGTCGCCGAAGGTGCCGCTCTCGGCCGTCGCGACGATGAAGATCTGCAACGACGCGCTGAAGGCCGGCGGATTCCCCGATCTTTTCTTCTTGTTCAACGACGGCGGCACCGAGCTCGCGCAGACGTTCGTCGACGATCACCGCGTGCCGCTGATCAGCTTCACCGGCTCGACGAAGGTCGGCCGCATAGTCGGCGAGCGCGTCGCGCGCCGCATGGGGCGCTCGCTGCTCGAGCTCGGCGGCAACAACGCGATCATCGTCGACCAGAGCGCCGACCTCAAGCTCGCGATCCCGGCGATCGTGTTCGGCGCCGTCGGCACCTGCGGGCAGCGCTGCACGTCGACGCGGCGCCTGTTCGTGCACGAGTCGATCTTCGACGACGTGCTCGGCAAGCTCCAGAGCGCGTACAAGCAGGTCGAGGCGAAGATCGGCGATCCGACGCTCGCGACGACGCTGATGGGTCCCCTCAACAGCAAGGTCGCGGTCGACCAGTACACCGCGGCCGTCGACAAGGCGAAGGCGAGCGGCGGCAAGATCGTCACCGGCGGCAAAGCGCTCTCCGACCGCGCCGGCAACTTCGTGCTGCCGACGATCGTCACGGGCCTCAGGAACGCCGACGAGGTCGTGCAGACCGAGACATTCGCACCGATCCTCTACGTGATGCCGTTCAAGTCGATCGACGATGCGATCGCGCAGCAGAACGGCGTGCCGCAGGGCCTCTCGTCGGCGATCTTCACGCAGAACCTCAAGGCGGCCGAGCAGTACCTCTCGGCGGCGGGCTCGGACTGCGGCATCGCGAACGTCAACATCGGCACCTCGGGCGCCGAGATCGGCGGCGCGTTCGGCGGCGAGAAGGAAACCGGCGGCGGGCGCGAGTCGGGCTCGGACGCGTGGAAGGCGTACATGCGGCGGCAGACGAATACGATCAACTATTCGGATGCGTTGCCGTTGGCGCAGGGGATCAAGTTCGATCTTTGAAGGGTCGGCACGCGCGTGCCCTCACCCAACCCTCTCCCGCAAGCGGGAGAGGGGAAACAATCTCAAGCCATCTCTTTCCCCTCTCCCGCTCGCGGGAGAGGGTTGGGTGAGGGCAAGCCCGAGTCAACGCCACACCGACGATAGCTTTCCGCCCGCCACTCCGTACTAGTCAGCACCACCCGCACCCGCGGGCCCACCTCCAGGTGCTGCCATGTCGAAACGCCTCGTCTCCGCCCTCCTCCTGACCTGCGCCCTCGTCGCCGGCGCAGCCGTGGCCGTCGACAAGCCCGACCCCGAGCTCGTCGCGCGCGGCCGCTATCTCGTCATGCTCGGCGGCTGCAACGACTGCCACACGCCCGGCTTCGCCGTGACCGAAGGCAAGGTGCCGGAGTCGGCATGGCTCACCGGCGACAGCCTCGGCTGGCAGGGCGCGTGGGGCACGACGTATCCGCCGAATCTGCGCCTTCGCATCGGGTCGATGGACCTTGCGACGTGGAAGGCGTACGCGCATACCCTCAAGACGCGCCCACCGATGCCGTACTGGGCCGTCAACGCGATGACCGACCAGGATCTCGAAGCGTTGTGGACCTACGTGCATTCGCTCGGTCCCGCAGGCGAACCTGCACCGCAGGCACTGCCGCCGGGCGTCGAAGCCAAGGGTCCGGTCGTGTCGTTCCCCGCGCCGCCGCCTGACGCCGTCGCGAAGAAGTAAGCCGGCCGTTCCCCCTCTCCCGCGCGCGGGAGAGGTCGGGGTGAGGGAAATCCGCGATCGGCTATGCTTCGCACCCGTCGATCCCGCATGCGCTTCCATGGACACGCCTCGCACCAGCGGCACCGCCGTCGCCAGCCTCGTCTTCGGGATCCTGTCCTGGGTCATGCTGCCGTTCATCGGCGCGCTGGTCGCGGTCGTGCTCGGCCACAGCGCGCGCGGCGAGATCCGGCGCGCGCCGCCCGGCGCGATCGAAGGCGACGGCATGGCCGTCGCGGGACTGATCCTCGGCTGGGTGCACCTCGCGCTCTTCATCGCGATCGTGGCGTTCGTCTTCCTGTTCCTCGGCGGGCTCGCGTTCCTGGCGCATCTCGGCCATTGAGCGATTCGAAGGCCACGCCGTCGCGCGATCCGACGCAGCGCTACTCCGACCGCGTCGCCGAATACGAGCGCTACCGGCCGGGTTATCCGCCGGCGCTCGTTGCGTACCTGCGCGAGCGCGGTGCACTGCCCGCGTCGGCGCGCGTCGCCGATGTCGGCTCCGGGACGGGCATCTCGACGGCCGTCTTTCTCGACGCGGGCGCCGTAGTCTTCGCCGTCGAGCCGAATGACGCGATGCGCACGGCTGCCGTGCGTCGCCTCGGCGGCCGCACGGGCTTTCACAGCATCGCGGGCCGCGCCGAGGCGACCGGGCTCGCGGACGCGAGCGTCGACCTCGTCGCCGCCGGCACGGCGTTCCACTGGTTCGCGCGCGACGCGACTCGCACCGAGTTCGCGCGCATCGTGAAGCCGGACGGACATGTCGCGCTGTTCTGGAACGTGCGCAGTCTCGCTTCGCCGTTCATGCGCGAATACGAGGCCGTGCTCCGCGAGCACTCGGCCGAATACGCGGCGACGAACGCCGGCCAGCGCGCCGACGACGCGGCGATCCGTGCATTCTTCGCCCCGTCGGCCTTCGACGAGGCGACCTTCGCGAACGCGCAGGCCGTCGACTTCGATGCGCTGCTCGGCCGCGTGCTGTCCTCCTCGTATGCACCGCGCCCGGGCGAGCCGACGTACGAGCCGATCGCGGCCGCGCTGCGCGCGTCGTTTGCGCGGCACGCCGGGAACGGCCGCGTCGCGATGCTCTACGATACGCACCTCTATCTCGGCCGCCTTTCCGCCTGATGTACGCGCTCGCGAAACCGTTCCTGTTCTGCCTCGACGCCGAGCGCGCGCACGATCTCGGGCTCGCGGCGATCGAGACCGCGTACCGCGCGGGCTTCAATCCGCTGCTCGCCGCGCGGCCGAAGCCGCTGCCCGTCGACGCGTTCGGGCTTCGCTTCGAGAATCCCGTCGGTCTCGCCGCGGGCCTCGACAAGAACGGTGCGCACGTCGACGCGCTCGCCGCGCTCGGCTTCGGTTTCATCGAGGTCGGCACGACGACGCCGCGCGCGCAGCCCGGCAATCCGAAGCCGCGCATGTTCCGCCTGCCCGAATACGACGCCGTCATCAATCGGCTCGGCTTCAACAACGGCGGCGTCGACGCGCTGCTGCGCAACGTCGAGCGCGCCCGATTCGGCGGCGTGCTCGGCATCAATGTCGGCCGCAACAAGGACACGCCGAACGAGCGCGCCGTCGACGACTACCTCCTGTGCCTCGAGCGTGTCTATGCGCGCGCGAGCTACGTGACGATCAACATCTCCTCGCCGAACACGCAGGGCCTGCGCGATCTTCAGGAAGAAGACACGCTGAAGCGCTTCGTCGGCACGCTGCGCGACGCGCAGGAGCGGCTCGCCGCGAAGCACGGCCGGCGCAAGCCCATGCTGCTCAAGATCGCGCCCGATCTCTCCGACGCGGAGCTCGACGGCATCGCCGACGTCGCGCTCGCGACCCGCATCGACGGTCTCGTCTGTACGAACACGACAACCGATCGCGCCGCCGTCGCGGGCCATCGCCACGCCGGCGAAAGCGGCGGGCTTTCGGGGAAACCCGTCTTCGCGAAGTCGACCGCCGTCCTGCGCGGCATGGCGAAGCGCCTCGGCGGCCGCGTGCCGCTCGTCGGCGTCGGCGGCATCGTCACCGGCGCCGACGCTGCGGCAAAGATCGACGCCGGCGCGACGCTCGTGCAGTTCTACACCGGCATGGTGTTCCGCGGCCCACCGCTGATCGGCGAATGCGTCGAAGCGCTCCGCGCACGGTCCTCCCGATGAGCACCGCGACCGCCGAAGGCGGCGGCTACACGATCGTCGAGAACGCTCCGCTCGCCGGCCGCAACACGTTCCGCGTCGCCGCGCGCGCGGCGATGCTCGTCGACGTGCGCAGGCGCGAGGCGCTGACGGAGCTCTTCGGCTTCGCCGCGCTGAAGACGCAGCCGCTGCTCGTTCTCGGCGAGGGCAGCAACATCCTCTTCACGCGCGACTGGCCCGGCATCGTGCTGAGCGTCGCGACGCGCGGCATCGCGATCCTCGACGACGACGCCACGCGCGCCCGCGTGCGCGTCGAGGCCGGCGAGAACTGGAACGACTTCGTGCACTGGTCGATCGCGCACGGTTTCGCCGGGCTCGAAAATCTCGTCGCGATTCCCGGCACCGTCGGCGCGGCGCCGCTGCAGAACATCGGCGCATACGGCGTCGAGGTGCGCGAGTTCATCCATCGCGTCGAGGTCTGGGATCGCGCGACGTCGCGCTTCGATCATGTCGCCAACGCCGACTGCGGCTTCGCGTATCGCGACTCGCTGTTCAAGCGCGAGCCGAATCGCTATCTCGTCACCGCCGTCGAGCTCGACCTGCCGCGCTCGCATGCGTTGCGTGTCGACTACGCCGGCGTCGGCGAGGAGCTCGCCGCGCTCGGCGTCACCGAGCCGCGTCCCGCGAGCGTCGCCGAAGCGATCACGCGCATCCGTATGCGCAAGCTGCCGAACCCGATGGTGATCGGCAACGCGGGCAGCTTCTTCAAGAATCCGCTGGTCCCGGAGGCAGATGCCGAGGCGCTGCGCCGCGAAGCGCCCCAGGCACCGCTCTGGCCGGGTCGCGACGGGCTCTCGAAGGTGTCGGCCGCGTGGCTCGTCGAAGCCTGCGGATTCAAGGGCTTGCGCGAGGGCGACGCAGGCGTTTCGAGCCAGCACGCGCTCGTGCTGGTCAATCACGGCCGCGCGACCGGCGCCGAGATCCGGGCGCTTGCGGAGCGCATCCAGGCTGCCGTGCGCGAGCGCTTCGGCATCGCGCTGTCGCCCGAGCCGCTGAT
>DATFRS010000069.1:0-4279 GCA_035263065.1 Rhodanobacteraceae bacterium | reverse complement strand
GACTACGACTTCACGCACATGGTGTTCGCCAAGGAAGCCGACGCGAAGAAGGTCGCCGCCGAGATCGCCGGCGGCAAGCCCTACGACAAGGTCTTCGAGGCCCACAAGAAGGAAGCCGTGCAGACGCGCACGTTCACGCACGTCCGCGGGCCGCAACTGCCGCCTGCACTCGGTCAGGCGATCGCCGGGCTCAAGGCCGGCGAGACGACCAGGGATCCGGTCCAGTCGCCGCTCGGCTGGCACGTCGTCCACCTCGACAACGTCACGCAGCACCAGCCGCCGGCGTTCGAGCAGGTCAAGGAAAGCCTGCGCCGCTCGCTCCTGAAGCAGTCGGGCGACCGGCAGATGCAGAAGCTCCGCGCCGAGGCCAAGGTCACGCTCGCCGACCCCGCACCCGCCGCCGCGACGACGTCGGCCAAGCCCGCCGCGCCGCCTGCCGTGAAAGTCGTGCCGCCGCCGCCGGCCAAGCCGGCCGACGACGCGACGAAGCCGAAGAATTGACGCCGGTCGCGATAGCCCAGCCTGATCGCCGCCGGCCGGTCGGCGGCGATCGCTTGCGCCGAGGGCGGCGGCACCCGAAAATCCGCGCCCCGCACCGTTTTCCGCGCCTGCCGCCCGCCGCGGCGCCGGCGCGACGTCCGTACTCCGAATCGATGCCCGCGCGCGCGGAGCATCCGAGGCTTCCGTTTCCATGCGCTTGACCACGATCAAACTGGCCGGATTCAAATCGTTCGTCGATCCGACCACGCTGCACTTGCCGACCAACATGTCGGGCATCGTCGGCCCGAACGGCTGCGGCAAGTCGAACATCATCGACGCGATCCGCTGGGTCATGGGCGAGAGCGCGGCGAGCCGCCTGCGCGGCGACGCGCTGACCGACGTGATCTTCTCGGGATCGTCGGGGCGCAAGCCGGTCGGCAGCGCGATGGTCGAGCTTTTGTTCGACAACTCCGACGGCCTCATCGTCGGCGAGTACGCGAGCTACAACGAGATCTCGGTCAAGCGCATCGTGAGCCGCGACGGGCAGTCGCAGTATTTCCTCAACGGCGTGCGCTGCCGCCGGCGCGACATCACCGACATCTTCCTCGGCACCGGTCTCGGCCCGCGCAGCTACTCGATCATCGAGCAGGGCATGATCAGCGAGATCGTCGAGGCGGATCCCGAGCAGCTGCGCAATCATCTCGAGGAAGCCGCCGGCATCTCCAAGTACAAGGAGCGCCGCAAGGAGACCGAGAGCCGCATCAAGGCGACGCGCGAGAATCTCGATCGCGTGCGCGACGTGCGCGACGAGGTCGAGAAGCAGCTCGAGCATCTCAAGCGCCAGGCGCGCGCCGCCGAGCGCTGGCAGGGCTACAAGAACGAGCAGAAGAAGAAGGAAGCGGAGCTGAAGGCGCTCAGCCTGCGCGAGGCGAAGGCTGCGGTCGGCGAGCATTCGGCCGAGCTGCGCAAGGCCGAGCTCGCGATCGAGCAGCAGGTGGCCGAGCAGCGCCACACCGAGGCCGAGCTCGAAACCGGCCGCGAGAAGCACGCGACCGGCGCCGAGTCGCTCAATAAGGTGCAATCCGAGGTCTACCGCATCGGCGCCGATATCGCGCGCGTCGAGCAGCAGATCCAGCACCACAAGGAACTGACCGAGCAGCTCCAGCGCGCCCGCGAGGAAACCGAGCGCGCGCACGGCGAGCTCGCGACGCACATCGCAAACGACCGCGGCCGGCACGAAGAAGTGAGCCGCCTCCTCGCCGAAGCGGAGCCGAAGATGGCCGAGCTGCGCGCGGCGGACGAAGGCGCGGCCGAAGCCGCGCGCGTCGCCGAAGCGAAGCTCGGCGAATGGCAGTCGCAGTGGGATTCGCACGCCGGGGTGTCCTCGCAGGCGACGCAGTCGGCCGAGGTCGAGCGCACGAAGATCGACTACCTCGATCGCCAGCTGCTGCAGGGCGATCAGCGCCGCGGCGTGCTCGAAGCCGAGCGCAGCGCGGCCAATCTCGACGATCTTTCGAAGGCGCTCGAAGCGCTGAACGCGCAGCACGTGGCGGCGCAGGCCGACGTCGAAACCTCGACGCGCGCGCTGGACGAACGCCGCGCGTCGGCGGAAACGCTGCTCGAGCGCGAGCGCGCCGTGCACGCGACGCTGAGCGCGAAGCGCGGCGAGCTCGAAGCCGCGCGCGGCCGCCTCGGTTCGCTCGAGGCGCTGCAGCACGCGGCGCTCGGCGAGACCGGCGCCGCCGTCAGCGAATGGCTGCAGCGCGCGGGGCTCGGCAATCCGCGCCGCCTGGGCGAAACGCTGCAGGTCGACGGCGGCTGGGAACGCGCGGTCGAGACGGTGCTCGACGGCTGGCTCGAAGCGGCGCTCGTCGACGATCCGCGTCAAGCCGCGAGCGGGCTTGCCTCGCTCGAAGGCGTCGACCTCACGCTGATGGACGGCTCGGACGCGGGCGGCGGCGGCGCGGCGGGAACGCTCGCAGCCGTGACGAACGGCCCGGCCGCGGCGCGCCGCATGCTGTCGCGCGTGCGTACGGCGCGCTCGCTCGACGAAGCGCGCGAAGTCGCGGCACGTATCGGCGAAGGCGAGTCGGTCGTGACGCCGGCAGGCGAGTGGCTCGGCGCCGGCTTCGCGCGCGTGTCGCGCGGTGCGGGCTCGCAGGTCGGCGTGATCGCGCGCGAGCGCGAGATCCGCGAACTGAAGCAGAGCGCACGCACGCTCGAGGGCGAGATCGCGGGCCACGTAGAGGCGGTGGACATCGGCAAGCGCCAGCGCATCGAAGCCGAGCAGGATCGCGACGAAGCGCAGCGCGCGGTCTACACGGCGCACCGGCGCCTCGCCGAAATCTCGGGCCAGATCCAGAGCCAGAAAGGCCGCATCGACGGCGCGCGCGAGCGGCTGGAGCGCGTCGGCGCCGAGCTCGAGGAGCTCGAGCGCAAGCTGGCGGCCGATCGCACGCAGGCCAGCGAAGCGCGCGGCCGGCTCGAAGCCGCCGTGTCGCAGATGGGCGAGCATGAGCTGCGCCGCCAGTCGCTCGACAGCGAGCGCCGCTCGCTGCTCGAAGCGCGCGAGGAGGCGCGCATGAACGCGCGCGAGGCGCGCGAGAACGCACACCAGATGGCGCTGTCGGTCGAGTCGCGGCGCGCGGCGCTGGCCTCGCTCGACGAATCGCTGCAGCGCATGCAGGGCCAGCTCGCGCAGTTCGATGCGCGGCGCACCGAGATCGCGAGCCAGCTCGCGTCCGGATCGAGCCCCGTGGAAGGGCTCGAAAGCGAGCGGCAGGCGTATCTCAACCAGCGGCTCACGGTCGATCGCCAGCTCGTCGAGGCGCGCCAGGCGCTGCAGGAGCAGGACGCGGAGCTGCGCCGCCTCGAGCAGGAGCGCCATCGCATCGAGCAGGGCCTCAACGAGCGCCGCGACGCGATCGCCGAGATGCGCCTTCGCGAGCAGGAGCACCGCCTGCGCGCGCAGGCGCTCGAAAGCGCAATCACCGAGGCCGGCTTCACGCTCGACGAGATCCTCGGCGCGCTGCCAGCCGAAGCCGAAGCGGCCGCCTGGCAGGGCGAGCTCGCCGATCTCGAGCAGAAGATCAAGCGCCTCGAGCCGGTGAACCTCGCGGCGATCCAGGAATTCGACGAGCAGTCGCAGCGCAAGACCTATCTCGATGCGCAGCTCACCGACCTCACAACCGCGCTCGAAACGCTCGAAGGCGCGATCCGCAAGATCGACAAGGAAACGCGCGCACGCTTCAAGGAGACGTTCGACCGCGTCAACACCGGCATCCAGGAGCTGTTCCCGCGCCTCTTCGGCGGCGGCCATGCGTATCTGGAGATGACCGGCGAGGATCTCCTCTCGACCGGCGTCACGATCATGGCGCGCCCGCCGGGCAAGCGCGTGAGCTCGATCTCGCTGCTCTCGGGCGGCGAGAAGGCGCTGACCGCCGTCGCGCTGGTGTTCTCGATCTTCCGCCTCAATCCGGCGCCGTTCTGCCTGCTCGACGAGGTCGACGCGCCGCTCGACGAGGCGAACATCGGCCGCTTCTCCTCGCTCGTCACCGAGATGAGCGAGCACGTGCAGTTCATCTTCGTCACCCACAACAAGGGCACGATGGAAGCGGCACACCAGCTCTGCGGCGTTACCATGCGCGAACCGGGCGTGTCGCGGCTCGTGCAGGTCGATCTGGCCGAAGCCGCCAAGCTTGCGGGAGCCGCATAGGCTGCCGCAGAATCGCGGAACGCGTGTCGCCTGCGATCGGCCGTGCGTCAAGAATCGGCGTCTGACGAGAGGCTGCAACCATGA
>DATFRS010000068.1:0-2641 GCA_035263065.1 Rhodanobacteraceae bacterium | reverse complement strand
CACAGCCGCCCGATGCTGTCGCTCGACAACGCCTTCGCGGAAGAGGACGTCCGCGAGTTCGCCGAGCGCGTGCGCCGCTTCCTCAAGCTCGACGCGGAGGCGCCGCTCGACCTCGTCGCCGAGCCCAAGATCGACGGCCTGTCGATCGCGCTGCGCTACGAGAACGGCAAGTTCGTGCAGGGCGCCACGCGCGGCGACGGCGAGACCGGCGAGGACGTGACCGCGAACCTGCGAACGATCAAGGCGATTCCGCTGAAGCTCCACGGCAGCGGCTGGCCGCGCGTCGTCGAGGTGCGCGGCGAGGTCTACATGCCGCGCGCCGCGTTCGAGAAATACAACGCCGAGGCGCGCGAGCGCGGCGGCAAGGTGCTGGTCAATCCGCGCAACGGCGCGGCCGGCAGCGTGCGCATGAAGGATCCGTCCGAGACGGCACGGCGACCGCTCGCGTTCTATGCCTACGCGGTCGGCGTCGTCGAAGGCGGCACGCTGCCGACGACGCATTCGAAGACGCTCGCCGAGTTCCGCAAGTGGGGCCTCCCGGTCAGCAATCTCATCGACGCGGCGCAGGGCGCCGACGGCTGCCTCGCTTTCTACGCGAAGATCGGCAAGCAACGCGACAAACTGCCGTTCGACATCGACGGCGTCGTCTACAAGCTCGACAACTACGCCGACCAGCGCGAGATGGGCTTCGTCGGCCGCGCGCCGCGCTGGGCGATCGCGCACAAGTTCCCGGCGCAGGAGCAGCAGACCGTCGTCGAGGCGATCGAGGTCAACATCGGCCGCACCGGCGCCGCGACGCCGACGGCGCGCTTCAAGCCGGTCTACGTCGGCGGCGTCACCGTGACGAACGCGACGCTGCACAACGCCGACCAGGTCGCGCGGCTCGACGTGCGCGTCGGCGACACGGTGATCGTGCGCCGCGCCGGCGACGTGATCCCGGAAGTCGTGCGCGTCGTGCTCGAGAACCGGCCGGCGAAGACGAAGCCGTGGGACATGCCGGCGCATTGCCCGATCTGCGGCTCCGACATCGTCCGCGAGGAAGGCGAGGCGGTGTCGCGCTGCATCGGCGAGCTGACCTGCGCCGCGCAGCGCACGCAGGCGCTGTTCCACTTCGCCTCGCGCCGCGCGATGGACATCGAAGGCCTCGGCGAGCGCTACATCGACGCGCTCGGCGAGCACGGCTACGTGAAGTCGGTCGCCGATCTCTACAAGCTGACGCTCGACGATCTCCTCGAGATGAAGCGCCGCGCCGACGAGCGGGACGGCACGACGCCGGAGACGGTCAAGGCCGGCAAGGTCGCGACGAAGTGGGCCGAGAACCTCATCGAGGCGATCGACGCGAGCCGCAAGACGACGCTCGACCGGTTCCTCTACGCGCTCGGCATCCAGCACGTCGGCGAGAGCACCGCGAAGGCGCTGTCCGCGTGGTTCGGCGACGTCGGCCTGATCCGGCACCTGCCGTGGCCCATGCTGAAGCTCGTGCCCGACATCGGCGGCGAGGTCGCACGCGCGATCGATGCGTTCTTCCAGCAGGAAGGCAACCAGCGCGTGATCGACGATCTGCTGAAGCGCGGCGTCACGATCCGCGATGCGCATGCGCCGAGCGCGAAGCTGCGCCCGGCGCTGACGGTCGCGACCGTGCTGACCGAGCTCGAGGTGCCGAAGCTCACCGAAAAGCGCGCCGAGCAGGTTGCGGCAGGTTTCGATTCGATCGCTGCGCTGATCAAGGCGAAGGTGCCGGCACTGGTCGAAGCCGGATTGCCGGAAGACACGGCCGAGGCGCTGCACGCGTATCTCGCGTCCGACGAGGGCAGGGCGCTCGCGCAGCGGTGCGCGAAGGCGCTCGATCAGCTGCTCGCGGCGACCGAGGGCGCGAAGGCCGCGGCAGCGGGTCCCCTCGAAGGTCAGACCGTCGTGCTGACCGGCACGCTCACGTCGCTCACGCGCGACGAGGCGACCGAGAAGCTCGAAGCGCTCGGCGCGAAAGTGTCGGGCAGCGTCTCGAAGAAGACCTCGTTCGTCGTCGCCGGCGAGTCGGCCGGCTCGAAGCTCGACAAGGCGACCGAGCTCGGCGTCGACGTCTGGGACGAAGCGCGTCTCGCCGCGTTCCTGAAGAAGCACCATGCGTGACGCTGCCGCCGCGCGCCGCGCGTTCGCGCTGCGCGCGAAGCTCTACAAGGTCGTCCGCACGTTCTTTGCGCGGCGCGGCGTGATCGAGGTCGAGACGCCGGTCATGAGCGCCGCCGGCAACACCGAGCCGAACATCGAGAGCTTCTCGACGACGTTCTCGGGCCCGGTCGCCGCCGGCTCGCGCGAGCGCTGGCTGCGCACGTCGCCCGAACACGCGCTGAAGCGCCTCGTCGCCGCCGGTGTCGGCGACTGCTTCGAGCTCGGCCGCGTGTTCCGCAACGGCGAGGCGGGCCGACGGCACAATCCCGAGTTCACGATGCTCGAGTGGTACCGCGTCGGCTTCGATCACCGGCGCCTGATGCGCGAGACCGCGGCGCTCGTGCTGGCCGCCCTGTCGTCGAGCGGCTGGGCCGCCGACGTCGTCGAGCTGACGTACCGCGACCTGTTCGCGGAGCTCGATGTCGATCCGTTCGCGTCGCCGATCGACGCGCTGCAAGCGCCGCTAGAGTCG
>DATFRS010000067.1:0-2297 GCA_035263065.1 Rhodanobacteraceae bacterium | reverse complement strand
GACGCGATCGGCGTCAGCGGGCTCGTCGTGACCAAGCTCGACGGCACGGCGAAAGGCGGCATCGTGTTCGCGCTCGCGCGCGAGTTCGGCATTCCGATCCGCTACGTCGGCCTCGGCGAAAGCGCCGAGGATCTTCGCGTCTTCGATGCGCAGGCGTTCGTCGACGGGCTCCTGCCGGCGACGCTCGGCGGCAATGCCTGAGCAGAAACGCAGGCGGCGCTGGCCGATCGTGCTCGCGATCGTGGCCGCGCTCGTGCCGATCTCCGCGCTGGTCGCGCGGCACTTCACGCGGCCCGAAGCGCTGACGGCGTTCCTGATCGACAACGCACGCAGCCAGCTCGGCGCAGTGCTGGTCGTGAGCAACGCCGGGCGCTTCGCGTTCGTGCCGGAATTCCATCTCGTGCTGCCTGACCCGTCGCTCGCCGCGAGCGAACGCGGCGCGCCGTTCCTGACCGCGAAGAATGCCGACGTCGTCGTGCCGTGGTCGATGCTCTGGAGCGGCCGCTACGAGATCCGCCGCATCGAGCTCGTCTCGCCGCGGCTCGATCTCGACGCGCTCGATGCGTGGCTCGCCTCGCGTCCGGCCGCGAAGACGCCGGACATCCGCTTCGCGCTGCATGCAAGCGATGCAACCGTCGTCTCCGGCGGCAAGACGATCGCGTCGGGCGTCGAGCTCGAATTCGCGAACGCCGGCGACCTCGCCGAGTGGCTCGACAAGCGCGCGACCTTGCTGCCGCCGATCGCCGGCACCGCGAAAGCGGCCGTGATCGAAGTCGGCGGCGCACGGCTCGAAGGCGTCAGCGTCGAGAGCCGCGACGACGCGGCCAAGCCATGAGCGGCACCGGCCGTTTCGCCGACGGGCTCCTCGCGTGGTTCGACGTGCACGGCCGCAAGGACCTGCCGTGGCAGCATCCGCGCACGCCGTATCGCGTATGGCTCAGCGAAGTCATGCTGCAGCAGACGCAGGTGCGCACGGTGATTCCCTACTTCGAGCGCTTCGTCGAAGCGCTGCCGACGCTCGATGCGCTGGCGGATGCGCCGCTCGATCGCGTGCTCGGCCTCTGGTCCGGCCTCGGCTACTACAGCCGCGCCCGCAACCTGCATCGCGCCGCGGCGATCTGCGTCGCGCGGCACGGCGGCGAGCTGCCGCGCGATGTCGAGGCGCTCGCCGCGCTGCCCGGCATCGGCCGCTCGACGGCCGCGGCGATCCTCGCGCAGGCCCATGGCCTCCGTCACGCGATCCTCGACGGCAACGTGCGCCGCGTGCTCGCGCGCTGGCACGGCGTGCGCGGCTGGCCGGGCGAAACGGCCGTGCAGCGCGAGCTCTGGCGACATGCCGAATCGCACACGCCGGAGGTGCGCGTCGCCGACTACACGCAGGCGATCATGGATCTCGGCGCGACGGTCTGCGTGCGCTCGCGGCCGCTCTGCGCGGCGTGTCCGGTCGCAGCGGGTTGCGTCGCGCTTCGCGAGGGAACGACGTCGGAGCTGCCGACGCCCAAGCCGCAGCGCAGGATTCCGACGCGCGAAACGTCGATGCTCGTCGTCCGCGACGGCCGCGGGCGCGTGCTGCTCGAACGGCGTCCGCCGGCCGGCATCTGGGCGCGGCTCTGGAGCGTACCGGAAGCGGAGCCCGGATCCGATGTCCGGACGCTGCTGCGCGATCGCTATGCGGTGCGCGCGGGCGAACCGGAAACGCTCGGCGGCTTCGTGCACAGCTTCAGCCACTATCATCTGCGCGTGACGCCGCTCGTGCTGAGCGGCGAAGCCGGACTGCGCGTCGCCGACGACGCCGATCGCGGCTGGTTCGCGCGCGAGGACCTCGCGGCGCTCGGCCTTCCCGCGCCGGTGCGCCGCCTGCTTGAAACCGTATTCGAGGACGAGAGATGGCGAGAACCGTGCACTGCGTGAAGCTCGGCCGCGACGCCGAAGGGCTCGCGTTCGCGCCGTGGCCGGGCGAGCTCGGCAAGCGCATCTACGAGACCGTGTCGAAGGAAGCGTGGCAGGCCTGGCTCGCGCACCAGACGATGCTGATCAACGAGAATCGCCTGAATCCGCTCGATCCGAAGACGCGCGCGTTCCTCGCGGCCGAGATGGAGAAGTATTTCTTCGGCGAAGGCTCGGCGAAGCCGAGCGGCTACGTGCCACAATAGCGGTTATTTGGCGTCCGGCCCGTCCTTCAGCATCGTCCTGTAGTCGATCGGCCGGATCTCGTCGATCCCGCACTGCTGGCCGCGGCCGTACGTCACGTAGTCGAACTTCGCGCTGACGATGTGGCGCTGCTTGGACGTGACGCC
>DATFRS010000066.1:0-3093 GCA_035263065.1 Rhodanobacteraceae bacterium | reverse complement strand
CATATGGCGTCCGCATGTGACGGTCGCAACGGTCGTGCCGCGCGACGGCCGTTTTCTCCTCGTCGAGGAGGACGTCCGCGGACGCATCGTGCTCAACCAGCCCGCCGGACACCTCGATCCGGACGAGTCGCTGCAGGCCGCGGCCGTGCGCGAGACACTCGAAGAGACCGGCTGGGACATCGAGCTCGACTGCCTGCTCTGCGTGCAGCAGTGGCGCAACGCCGAGTCGAGCCGCCAGTTCGTGCGCTTCACGTTCGCGGGCATCCCGCTCCGCCACGATCCGGCGCGCGCGCTCGACGACGGCATTGTGCGCACGCTCTGGCTGAGCCGCGACGAAATCGCCGCCGAATCCGCGCGCCTCAGGAGCCCGATGGTGCTCGCCAGCGTCGACGACTGGCTCGCCGGCCATCGCCTGCCGCTCGACGCGATCCGCTGGCTCTCGTCGGACGCGGCGTCGGCCTGAGCCGCCGATGACGCGCGCGTCGGTCATCGTCGGCATGTCGGGCGGCGTCGACTCGTCGGTCGCGGCGCTGCTCTTGAAACGCGGCGACGTGCCGATCGCCGGCATGTTCATGCAGAACTGGGAGGAGGACGACCGCAACGGCCCGTGCCACGCGGACGCCGACCGCAAGGATGCGCTCGCCGTGTGCGCGCGACTCGGGATCCCGTTGCACCTGCGCAACTTCGCGGCCGAGTACTGGGACCAGGTCTTCGCCCACTTCCTCGACGAATACCGCGCCGGCCGCACGCCGAATCCCGACGTGCTCTGCAATCGCGAGATCAAGTTCCGCACGTTCCTCGATCATGCGCGCGCGCTCGGCGCCGACCGCATCGCGACCGGGCACTACGCGCGCGTCGACGAGGTCGACGGCGCGTGGCGGCTGCTCCGCGCGCGCGACGCTGCGAAGGACCAGACGTACTTCCTGCACGCGCTGCGGCAGGAGGCGCTGTCGGCGACGCTGTTCCCGATCGGCGAGCTCGACAAGCCGGACGTGCGTGCGATCGCCCGCGAGGCGGGGCTTCCGACGCACGCGAAGAAGGACTCGACCGGCATCTGCTTCATCGGCGAGCGCGACTTCCGCGCGTTCCTGGCGGACTACATTCCGAGCCGTTCGGGCGAGATCCGCACGCCTGAAGGCGCGACCGTCGGCGAGCATGCCGGCGTCTTCTTCTACACGCTCGGCCAGCGCGGCGGGCTCGGCATCGGCGGACGCGCGGATTCGAGCGGCGATCCGTGGTACGTCGTCGGCAAGGACGTCGCGCGCAACGTGCTGATCGCGGCGCAAGGCAACGCCAGCGAGTGGCTCCAGTCGCATCGGCTCGTTGCGGACGGCCTCACCTGGGTGTCGGGCGCGGCGCCGGCCGCGGAGTTCCGCTGCACCGCGAAGACGCGCTACCGGCAAGCCGACCAGCCCTGCATCGTGCGCGTCGCCGGCAACGCCTGCGAAGTCTCGTTCGACGACGCGCAGCGCGCCGTGACGCCCGGGCAGTCCGTCGTGTTCTACGACGGCGAGGTCTGCCTCGGCGGCGGCGTCATCCGGAAGAGCGACGCCCCGTTCGGAGGATGGCACGATGCCGATGCGTGAGGCGCGCGTCATCGCCCTCGCCGGCGTCTACCAGGCCTGCCGCATGGTGCAGGACCTCGCGACGCGCGGGAACGCCGACACGGTCAGCGCCGAGGCGAGCCTCGGCAGCATCTTCCGCATCGACGCCGAGACCGCGGCCGACGTGTTCGGCGGCCTTGCCGGCGTGCGTATGGGCTTCGAGCAGATGATCGCGCACCTCGACGACGGCGCGCGCGACCTCCCGATGACGCAGCTCGTCGTCGCCGTGCTCCGCCTCGCGCGCCGCCTCGATCGCATCCCGTCGATGCGCGACGCGCTGCGCACCGGCATCGAATCGATCGCACGCCAGGTCCCGCACACCGGCGTCGCCGCAACGCCGGTGCAGGCGCGCCTCGCCGAGCTCTATACCGAAACGCTCTCGCACGTGCGCCCGCGCGTGGTCGTGCACGGGAATCCGGTCCATCTCGGCAACCCGCGCGACGTCGAGCAGATCCGCGCCATGCTGCTCGCGGCGGTGCGCGCCGCGGTGCTCTGGCGGCAGGTCGGCGGCGGGCAGTTCCGGCTGCTGCTCAGGCGACGCGAGTACGCGATGCTGGCGCGGGGCCTTCTTGCACGCTGCACGCTCGATCGCGGCTAGGGATTGCTCCGCTCCTGCTTTCGGGACCCTCTGTGGCGCGGCGAAGGGCGGACGGACAAGGCCCGTAGCGAACCCTTCGCGCAGCGAAGGGCGCGACGCCGAGGGCGTGTTCTCTTTGGTGACTTTCTCTTGCACGAGCAAGAGAAAGTCACGCGCCGGCCAGGATGGCCGGTCAGACACACAGGGATGTGAGTCGGAAAAGGCGAGGGCAACGCGAGACCGCCCTCACCCTGCCCTCTCCCGCAAGCGGGAGAGGGAAAAGAGCGGCCAATTGCGCGATAATAGAGAGCTAAATCGCCGCGTCCGCCTCACGGACGACCCAGGCCCGCGCAACGCGCGCCAAGGAAGCCAAGGAGATCATCGAATGAACGATTCGTTTCAGACCCGGGACATCCTCGAGGTCAACGGCACCCGCTACCAGATCAGAAGCCTCGCCAAGCTCGGGCACCGGTTCGATCTGAAGCGCCTGCCGTATTCGATGAAGATCCTGCTCGAAAACCTGCTCCGTCACGAGGACGGCGCGAACATCACGGCGAAGGAGATCGACGCCGTCGCGAACTGGAATGCGACGAAGGAACCCGACACCGAGATCGCGTTCATGCCGGCGCGCGTCGTGCTGCAGGATTTCACCGGCGTGCCGTGCGTCGTCGATCTCGCGGCGATGCGCGATGCGATGAAGAAGCTCGGCGGCGATCCCCGGAAGATCAACCCGCTCTCGCCCGCCGAGCTCGTGATCGACCACTCGGTGCAGGTCGACGAGTTCGGAACCGAATCCGCGATTCACAAGAACGCCGAGCTCGAGTTCCGGCGTAACCGCGAGCGGTACGCCTTTCTTCGCTGGGGCCAATCGGCGTTCTCGAATTTCAAGGTGGTACCGCCCGACACCGGCAT
>DATFRS010000065.1:0-2692 GCA_035263065.1 Rhodanobacteraceae bacterium | reverse complement strand
CTCGCAGAACGATTCGAACTCGATGTCGCGCAGCACGATCATCTCGTCGTAGCCGGCGACTTCCTCGAACGTGCGGCGCAGGTACGCGTCCGGATCGATCGCGTAGCCGGAGAACCAGTCGTGGTACGCCTCGACGACGCGCTTGGGCGTATCGAGGAGGCCCTCGCGCGCGGGATCGTCGCCGGCCCAGCGCAGCAGCGTGCGCACGGCCTCTTCGGCCTGGTTCCGGCTGACCTTCGGCGTCTTCGGTTTCTTCATGGCGGGCTCCGCGACATCGCGGCGAGGAGTCTAGCAGGCCGGTCCGGAGCGGCCGCCCGAAGCATGTGCAATCAGCGCGCCGCGCGGCGCGCGGGCTTCGCGTCGACCGGCGCGAGAATCCACGACAGCGCGACGAGCCGGTTGCGCGCGTCCGATCGCGGCCGGCGCAGCAGCGCATTGATCTTCACCAGCATGCGGTTGATCTCGGCGAGCTCCGCGTCGCCGACCCACCCCTTGTTGCGCGCGGCCCAGAGCTCGCGCAGCGGTCCCTCGACGACCGATTCCGGATCGGCCAGCGCGCGCGTGAAGTCGCGCCCGGCGACGCGCAGCACGCTCGCCGCGACGCCGCTCACGGCGTCGGCGTTCGCCGTCTTGCCCGGCCGGTAGCGCAGGCTGAGGCGCTCGCCGCGCGGCATGCGCGTGCGATAGCGCCGGCCTTCGGGCGTCGCTTCCTCGATCAGCAGCCCGCCTTCGGCGAGCTGGCGCAGGTGGTAGTAGAGCCCGTCCGCAGGGCGGCCGAGCTGCGCCGCGAGCTCGGCGACGCTGGCCTCGCCGCCGAGCGCTTCCAGCGTGTCGATCAGCTCGATGCGCGCCGGCGATGCCAGAAGCGCGATTTCGTCCGCGTGCTCGATCGGTCGGGTGGTCCGCTTGTTCTGTGCCATTGGTTGGCTTGCCTATTTTGAAATTTGCATGGATTATTCAACAAACGATCGCGCACCGCAAACCCGCGTCCGCGCCATCGGCTGGGAGAAAAGTCATGAAATCGGCATGGATGAAGGCGGTTTTCGCGACGGCGCTGCTGGCGGCGTCTTCGCTCGCATCGGCCGACGACGCGGCTGCGCTGTTCGCGCGCTACAAGAGCGCGACCGGCGGCGCGGCCTGGGACGACGTCAAGACGCTGCACGCGACCGGCACGCTCGCGGTCGGCGGTCTCAGCGGCGATCTTTCGATGGTGCAGGACCTCGGCACGGGCCGCGGCGCGAACGCGTACCAGCTCGGACCCGTCGAGGGTGCCGACGGCTACGACGGCAAGGTCGCGTGGTCGCGCGAGCCGGGCGGCGAAGTCAGTGCGCTCGATGCGCCCGAAGCGAAGCGCCGCGCGGTGACGCAGGCGTGGCTCGATGCGCGCGCGTTCTGGTATCCGGCGCGCCTGCAGGCGACGTATGGCGCGGTCGCCGAGCGCGACGCCGACGGCAAGCACTACCGCGTCGTCGAAGCGACGCCGGCGGGCGGCGATGCGGTCGGACTCTGGTTCGATGCATCGACGGGCCTGCTCGCGCGCGTCGTGCAGCATGAAGCGCAGGACACCGCGACGACCGTGCTCGACGGCTATCGCGACGCAGGCCGCGTGCGCGTCGCCTTCCACATCCTGACGACGCGCGTCGACGCGGCCGGCCGTACCGATCCGCGCGCGACGACCGACATCCGTCTTGCCAAGGTGACGCTCAACGACGCAGTCGCCGACGCCGACTTCGCGATGCCCGAGATGAAGGCAACCGCACGCATCGCCGACGGCAGCGGCGTCACGCGCATTCCGTTCGATCTCGTCAACAACCACATCTACGCCGACGGCATGATCGACGGCAAGAAGGCGCGTTTTCTCGTCGACACCGGCGGCATGAACGCGCTGACGCCGGCGGCCGCGAAGAAGTTCGGCATCGAGGGCGAAGGCGACCTGCCGGGCCGCGGCGTCGGCGACGAATCCGTGAAGGCGCAGTTCGCGCACGTCGGCGAAGTGCGGCTCGGCGGCGCGGTGCTCGACAAACCGGTGTTCGTCGTGATCGACCTCGGCGCGATCGTCAAGGTCGAAGGCGTCGACTTCGACGGGCTCGTCGGCTACGAGATGTTCCGCCGCTTCGGCGTGACGATCGACTACGCGGGGCACGTGCTGACGCTCGCCGAGCCCGCGAAGTTCGCGCCGCCCGCCGGCGCGACCGTCGTGCCGTTCGAGCTTTCCGACACCACGCCGCTCATCGCCGGCACGCTGGACGGTACGCCGGTGCGCGTCAGCGTCGACACGGGCTCGCGCTCGTCGCTGTCGATGCACTCGCCGTTCGTGCGCGAGCACGGCCTCGTCGCACAGTACGCGGCAGCGCCCGAAGCGGTCGTCGGCTGGGGCGTCGGCGGCGCGTCGCGCGGCCGACCGGCACGCTTCGGTACGCTCAAGCTCGGCGACCGCGAGATCGGCGGCGTCGCCGGCGATCTCTACGTCGGCGACAAGGGCACGTTCGCCAATCCCGACATGTCCGGCAATCTCGGCGGCGGCGTGCTGCGCCGTTTCACGGTCGCGTTCGATTACGGCGCCAAGCGCATGTATCTCGCGCCGAATGCCGACTTCGCGAAAGCGGACACGTTCGATCGCAGCGGGCTGTTCCTGCTCGGCGACGGCGACGCGTTGCTCGTTGCCGACGTCGCGCCGGACAGCGCCGCGGCG
>DATFRS010000064.1:0-16952 GCA_035263065.1 Rhodanobacteraceae bacterium | reverse complement strand
CGCGCGGAAGTAGTCGACGTTCGTCTTCTTCTTCCAGCCGTGGCCCTCGTCCTTGAATTCGAGGAACCACACGTCGCCGCCGTTGCCGCGCACGGTGTTCGCGATCTGCTGGCCTTCGCTCGCGGGCACGCGCGGATCGTTCGCGCCGGCGGAGACGAACAGCGGGATCGTGATGTTCTTCGCGTTCGTCATCGGCGAGATCTTCTCGAGGAACGCCTTCATCTTCGCGTCGCGCTCGTCGCCGTACTCGACGCGGCGCAGGTCGCGCCGGTAGCTTTCCGTGTTGTTGAGGAACGTCACGAAGTTCGAGATGCCGACGATGTCGACACCGGCGCGCAGGCGATCGTTGTAGTGCGTCATCGACGCGAGCACCATGTAGCCGCCGTACGAGCCGCCGTAGGCCGCGACGCGCTTCGCGTCGAGGTCGGGCTGCGTCGCGATCCAGTCGAGGAGGGCGCCGATGTCGGCGACCGAATCCTCGCGCCGGTAGCCGTTGTCGAGCTTGAGATACGTCTTGCCGTAGCCTTCAGAGCCGCGCACGTTCGGCACGAGCACGGCGATACCGAGCTCGCTCGCGAGGAACTGCGTGTCGGTGCTGAACACCGGCCGCGCCTGGCTTTCGGGGCCGCCGTGGATGTTGATCACGACCGGATGCGGGCCCGGCGTCTTCGGCTTGTAGTAGAACGCCGGAATCGACAGCGGCTTGCGATCGCCGGCCGCCTTGCTCGGGAAGTGCACGAGCGTCGGCGCGACGAACTTCGACGTGTCGAGGCCGCCGACCTCGCTCTCGGTCCAGCGCGCAAGCGTGCGCGTCCCGAGGTCGATCGAATAGACGTCGCTCGGCGAGACCGCCGAGTTGATCGCGAACGCGATGCGCTTGCCGTCGCGGCTGAAGTCGACGTCCGCGATCACGCCTTGCGGCAGCGTCGGAAGCTCGGTTTCGGCATGCGTCGCCGCGTCGATCACGTGCAGCGCGCTGATGCCGTCCTCGTTCGTCACGAAGGCGACGCGCGCGCCGTCGTCGGACAGCGCGAATTCCTCGACGTCCCACGGAATGCGGCCGCTGAGGCTCGTCACCTTGTTCGTGGCGAAATCGTGGAAGCGCAGCGTGCGGAACTCGGAGCCTTCGTCCGACGTGAAGTACGCGCCCTTGCCGTCCGGCGCGAAGCGGAACGCGCCGAACGCGGCCTTGCCGCCGTCGACCGGGAACATGCGCACCTTGCCGGTCGCGAGATCGACGACGCCGGGATACGTCTCGTTGACCGAGACCTCGTGCTGCACCAGGAGCTCTTTGCCGTCGCGCGAGAAATCGGTCGCCTCCCACGAGCCGCCCGTGGCGACGATGTTCTTCTTTTCGCCGCTGACCGGATCGAGCACCCAGATGTCGGTGTCCTTGCCGTTCCGCTCGGTGCTCGAATAGGCGAGCTTCGCGCCGTCGTGCGACCACACCGGCGCCGCGTTGCGCGACTTGCCGTCGGTGAGGAGCTTGACGTCGCGCGTCGCGAGGTCGAACCAGTAGAGCTGCCAGAACTCCGAGCCGCCGACGTCCTTGCCGAAGACGAAGCCGTTGCGCTTCGGGTTCGGCGCGAGGCTCGCGATCGGCTCGTCGTAGAACGTGAGCTGCTCGCGCGCGCCGCCCGGCATCTTCACGCGATGCACCTGCGCCGTGTTCGCGAAGCGCGTCGTAATGAGGAGGCCCGAATCGTCCGCGAGCCAGCCGCCGAGCGACGCATTGCGCGTGTTCGCGTAGCGCTGCAGCTGCTCGGTCAGCGCGGGCGGAATGTCGGGGACGTTCTCGCCGATGCGGTTGCCGGTTTCGACGCGCTGCGGCGCAGCAGGCTCGGCAGCGGATGCGGACAGCGCGAACACGATCGAGGACAGCAGGAACGCAACTCTCATCGGCGACTCCGTGGCTTCGCCAGAGGTTAGCGGCTGGCTCCGCGATGGCATAGGCCGAAAGTCATCTTTTGCACTTCGGTACAGGCGCCGCGCGCGAAGCTCGCCGCATGAACACAGATCTGCCCGCCGCCGCGACATTCGAAACGGACATTCCGGCGCGTCTCGACCGCCTCGCGTGGTGCCGCTTCCACACGCTCGTGCTCGGCGCGCTCGGCATTACGTGGGTGCTCGACGGGCTCGAGGTCACGCTGGTCGGCGCGCTCGCCGGCGCGTTGCAGGCGAGCCCGACGTTGCATCTCACCGCGGCGGAGATCGGCGCCGCGGCGAGCGCCTATCTCGCCGGCGCGGTGTCGGGCGCGCTCTTCTTCGGCTGGCTGACCGACCGGCTCGGCAGGAAGCGCCTCTTCACGGTCACGCTCGGCGTCTATCTCGCCGCGACGGCGCTGTCGGCGTGCTCGATCGACTTCGCGACGTTCGCGTTCTTCCGCTTCGTCACCGGCGCCGGCATCGGCGGCGAATACACGGCGATCAACTCGGCGATCCAGGAGCTGATCCCGGCGCGCCATCGCGGCCGCACCGATCTCGTCGTCAACGGCAGCTTCTGGATCGGCGCGGCGCTCGGTGCGCTCGGCGCGGTCGTCGTGCTCGATCCGGCTCTGCTGCCGCCCGATGTCGGCTGGCGCGCCGCGTTCGGGATCGGCGCGGCGCTCGGCCTCCCGATCCTGTATCTGCGCCGCTTCGTGCCCGAAAGTCCGCGCTGGCTGATGCTGCACGGCCGCGTCGGCGAGGCCGAACGCGTCATCGCCGCCATCGAGTGCACGGCGCCGCGCGCGGAAGCGATCGAGTCGCTCGCGCGCCTGCGCCTTCGCGTGCGCGATCGCGCGACGGATCTCGTCGACCTTGCGCGCTCGTTGTTTCGCCTGCATCCGCGCCGCTCGGTGCTCGGCGTCGTGCTGATGACCGCGCAGGCCTTCTTCTACAACGCGATCTTCTTCACCTACGCGCTCGTGCTCGGACGCTTCTTCGGCATCGCGCCCGATCGCGTCGGGCTCTATATCCTGCCGTTCGCGGCCGGCAATTTCCTCGGGCCGCTCGTGCTCGGGCGCTGGTTCGACACGATCGGGCGGCGGCCGATGATCGTGGGGACGTATGCGCTGTCGGGTCTCCTACTGCTCGCGAGCGCAGCGCTCTTCGTCGCCGGCGCGTTCGATGCACTCTCGATGACGATCGCGTGGTCGGTGATCTTCTTCTTCGCGTCGGCCGCCGCGAGCTCGGCGTACCTCACGGTCAGCGAAAGCTTTCCGCTCGAAGTGCGTGCGCTCGCGATCGCGGTGTTCTACGCGCTCGGCACGGCGCTCGGCGGCGTCGCCGCGCCGCTCGTGTTCGGCGCGCTGGTCGGCACCGGCGATCCCGGCGCGATCGCGGGCGGCTATGCGTTCGGCGCCGTGCTGATGCTCGTCGCGGCGGCAGTCGAGCTTCGCATCGGCGTCGCGGCCGAGCGGCGCGCACTCGAAGACGTCGCGGCACCGCTGTCGCGCGCCGACTGACATCTGTCCACGAAAGCCGGTGTACGTTAGAGTACGTCGCACTCGATGGGACAGGGGGCGGCATGCCGAACCGGCGCGATTTCCTCATGATGTCGACGCTCGCGGCCGCGGGCGCGATGCTGCGCCGCGTGTCCGCGAAGTCGGCGCTGCACTGGACGCCGTACCGCAACACGATCGCGATCGACGGCGAGGGCGGCTTCGGCTTGTTCTATGCGGAGAAGGACGACGATCCGTCCGTCGCGAAGGAGCTCGCCGCGGCGCGCGCGTGCGGCCTCAGCGGCGTCTTCTTCAGCGTCGCCCCGAACGGCCGCTTCTGGATGAACGACGCGGCGTTCCAGAAGACGAAGGACTTCATCGTGCAGTGCAAGTCGAAGATCGACGCGCACGCCGACACGTTCATGCAGATCCTCACCGCGGACGATCTCGAGCGCGCGAACAAGGAAAGGCGCGTCGGCATGATCTTCCGCTTCCAGGGCGCCGAGCCGCTCGGCGAGGATGCCGACCGCATCCCGATGTTCCGCGAGATGGGCGTGCGCGTGATCCAGCTGACGCACAACCGCCGCAACCTCGTCGGCGACGGCTGCACCGAGCCGAGCCAGGCGGGCCTCAGCCGTTTCGGCTACGAAGTCGTCGAGCGGCTCAACCAGGAGAAGGTCGTCGTCGATCTCGCGCACGGCGCACCGCAGACGATCGCCGACGGCATCAGGGCGTCGAAGGCGCCGCCGTTGATCAGCCACACCGGTGCGCGCGCGCTCGCCGACCTGCCGCGCTGCACGAGCGACGCGAACCTGCGCGCGCTCGCCGACAAGGGCGGCGTCGCCGGCGTGATCTTCTGGCCGTACCTTCGCACCGACACGCAGCCGATGGCGATCGACGTGATCCGCCACGTCGAGCACATGATCGACATCTGCGGCGAGGACCACGTCGGCCTCGGCACCGACAGCCAGGTGCCGCCGGTCGAGCGCACGCCCGAGTTCGAGAAAGAGAATCGCGAGTGGATCAAGGGCGCGAAGGAGGACGGCATCTTCGACAAGAACCGTCCGGACGATCTCTACACGTTCATTCCCGACCTCAACATGGCGAACCGCTTCGAGGTGCTGGCGTCGATGCTGTCGGCGCGCAAGCACTCCGACGCGCGCATCGCGAAGATCCTCGGCGGCAATTTCGCGCGCGTGCTCGGCGAGGTCTGGAGTTGACGCGCCGCTTCGCCGATCGCGCTAGACTGGCGTGCGCAAACGGGAGTCGGCCATGGCCTCGATCTACGATTTCAGCGCGAAGACGATCGACGGCGACGAGCAGACGCTCGGCGCGTATCGCGGAAAGACCGTCCTGATCGTCAACGTCGCCTCGAAGTGCGGATTCACGCCGCAGTACGAAGGACTCGAAGCGCTGTACCGCAAGTTCAAGGGGCAGGGTCTCGTCGTGCTCGGATTCCCGTGCGACCAGTTCGGGCACCAGGAGCCGGGCAACGAAAACGAAATCAGGAATTTCTGCTCGCTTAACTACGACGTCACGTTTCCGATGTTCGCGAAGATCGACGTGAACGGATCGAAGACGCATCCGCTCTACAAATATCTCAAGCACGAAGCGAAGGGATTGCTCGGCAGCGAAGCGATCAAGTGGAATTTCACGAAATTTCTCGTCGACAAAAACGGTGACGTCGTCAGGCGTTACGCGCCGAACGACACGCCCGAAAGCATCGGCAAGGACGTCGCGGGCTCACTCTAAGGGCACGAATCCCTAACACGCTGCGTGTGATGATCCGGCGTCGTTGCAGGAAGCCGGAGTTCGTTCATGTTGCCTGTCGTTTCGCGCCTTGGCGCAGTCTTCGTTCTCGCTCTCGCCGCCACGGCCGCGCAAGCCACGACGTACTACGTCGCGACGACCGGCAACGACGGCAATCCCGGCACGTCGAGCCGCCCGTGGCGCACGATCCAGCATGCGGCCGATCGCGTCGCTCCGGGCGACACGATCCGCGTGCGCGCCGGCAATTACGCGGGCGCGAATTTCGAGACGTCGGGCACCGCCTCGCGTCCGATCGTGCTGCAGGCGTATCCCGGCGAAACGCCGGTGATCAACGCCGACAATCCCGTGACGCCCGACGGCATCAACCTCGAAGGCGCCTCGTACATGACGGTGAAGGGCTTCACCGTGAACGGCCGCACGCGCGCGGGCATCCGCGCGGTCACCTGCAATCACGTGACGATCCGCGACAACCGCATGGACCGCAACGGCTACTGGGGCATCCTCACCGGCTTCTGCGACGACCTCCTGATCGAGCACAACGTCGCCTCGCGCAGCGTGCACCAGCACGGCATCTACGTCAGCAACTCGGGCGACCGGCCGGTGATCCGCCGCAATTTCGTCTACGGCAACAGCCAGGCCGGCATCCACATGAACGGCGACGCGTCCGAAGGCGGCGACGGCATCATCTCGAACGCGATCGTTGAGATGAACATCGTCCACGGCAACGGCGCGGCCGGCGGCTCGGGCATCAACTGCGACGGCGTGCAGGACTCGACGTTCCGCAACAACCTGCTCTATGACGAGCACGCGAGCGGCATCTCGCTGTACCAGATCGACGGCGGCGGACCCTCGAGCGGCAACAGGCTGTTGAACAACACCGTGATCGTCGCATCGAACGGCCGCTGGGCGCTCAACATCCAGGACGGCGCGCGCAACACGACGCTCGACAACAACATCCTCTACAACCTCGGCTCGTCCCGCGGCGTGCTCGACATCAGCCCGGATTCGCTGCCGGGCCTCGCGAGCGACTACAACGCGGTCATGAACCGCTTCACGACCGACGGCGGCGATTCGATCCTGACGCTCGCGCAATGGCGCCAGCAGACGGGCCTCGATGCGCATTCGTTCTTCGCGACGCCGGCGCAGCTCTTCCTCGATGCAAGCCACAACGATTACCGCCTGTCGCCGACGAGCCCCGCGATCGATCACGGCACGACGCTCGCCGACGTGCCGACGGATCTCCTCGGCGTGACGCGCCCGCAAGGCGCGGCCTACGATGTCGGCGCGTACGAATACGCCGGCAACGGCATGGCGTCGCCGACCTTCGAAGAGCCGTAAGCCCGAAAAAACGAGATCGCTGCCGCACTTTGGGCGCGCGCGATCGTCCGATCGCGCGCTTCCCAACATTCTGCTAGCACCGAGTTCACAGATCGGGGCCGCGCCAATCCGGAAAATCGCGGTCATCCCGCCGTTTGGAGTATCGCCGTGTCCCGTTTTTCCACGCGCGCGTGCGCGCTTGTGCTCACGATTTTCACGCCGCTCGCCGGCGCCACCGATTATTTCGTCGCGACGAACGGCGACGACGGCAACCCGGGCACGCAGAACAGCCCGTGGCGCACGCTGCAGCACGCGGCCGACAGCGTCGGTCCCGGCGACACGGTGTCCGTGCGCAGCGGCAACTACGTCGGCGCGTATCTCGAAACGTCCGGCACGTCCTCGCAGCCGATCGTCTTCAAGGCGTTCGGCAGCGAAGTGCCGTCGATCACCAGCGACAATCCGACGACGCCCGACGGCTTCAATCTCGAAGGAGCCTCGTACGTCACCGTGCAGGGCTTCACGATCAACGGCCGCTCGCGCGCCGGCATCCGCGCGGTGCTGTGCGATCACGTCACGCTGCGCGGCAACCACATGGACGGCAACGCCACGTGGGGCATCCTCACCGGCTTCTGCGACGATCTCCTGATCGAGGGCAACGTCGCCGCGAACAGCGGCGAGCAGCACGGCATCTACGTCAGCAACTCGGGCGACCGCCCGGTCATCCGCGGCAACACGATCTACGGCAACAATGCCGCCGGCATCCACATGAACGGCGACGGCTCCGAAGGCGGCGACGGCATCATCTCCGGCGCGATCGTCGAGAACAACATCATCTACGACAACGGTCCCGGCGGCGGCTCGGGCATCAACTGCGACGGCGTGCAGGATTCGATCATCCGCAACAATCTGATCTACGACGAGCACGCGAGCGGCATTTCGCTGTACCAGATCGACGGCGGCGGGCCGTCGAGCGGGAATTCGCTGTTCAACAACACCGTCCTCGTCGCTTCCGACGGCCGCTGGGCGCTCAATATCCAGGACGGCGCGGTCAACAACACGGTGCGCAACAACATCCTGTGGAACGGCCATTCGTTCCGCGGCAGCCTCGACATCAGCGACGATTCGCTGCCGGGCTACACCGCCGACCACAACGCGGTCATGGACCGCTTCACGACCGACGGCGGCGACACGGTGCTGACGCTCGCCGAATGGCAGCAGGCGACCGGCGAGGACATGCATTCGGTCGTCGCGACGCCGACCGCGCTCTTCACGAACGCCGCCGCGGACGACTACTCGCTGTCGGCGACGAGCCCGGCGCTCGACGCCGGCCAGACGCTCGGCGACGTGCCGACCGACATCGTCGGCGTCGCGCGGCCGCAGGGCAACGGGTTCGACATCGGCGCATACGAGCGGCGCGCGACGTCGAACGTCGACCCGATTTTCGAGGACGGGTTCGAGTAGGGCCGCGCAAACTAGACACCGTCGTCCCGGCGAAAGCCGGGACCCATCTTGATTTTGGCCGGAGAGCACAATGGATCCCGGCTTTCGCCGGGATGACGACGCGCCGCCTTTCGCCGGGATGACGGGGGGTGGTATATCTGGCGCTTCGGCCCAGCGCGAGACCGCCCTTGATCCCCTCCGCCTCCGCCGCGCGTCCCCTGACGCGCAGCGACGCCAAGACGCTGACGCTCGCCGCGCTCGGCGGCGCGCTCGAGTACTACGACTTCATCATCTTCGTGTTCTTCACGGCGGTGATCGGCAAGCTGTTCTTTCCGCCCGATACGCCGGACTGGCTGCGCCAGCTGCAGACGTTCGGCGTGTTCGCGGCCGGCTATCTCGCGCGTCCGCTCGGCGGCATCGTCATGGCGCATTTCGGCGATCGCAGCGGGCGCAAGCAGATGTTCACGCTCTCCGTGTTCCTGATGGCGATCCCGACCTTGCTGATCGGCCTCCTGCCGACGTACGCGACACTCGGCTACGCCGCGCCGCTCGCACTGCTCGTGCTGCGCGTGCTGCAGGGCGCCGCGGTCGGCGGCGAAGTGCCGGGCGCATGGACGTTCGTCTCCGAGCACGTGCCCGATCGCCGCGTCGGCTTCGCGTGCGGCACGCTGACGTCGGGGCTCACGGTCGGCATCCTGCTCGGATCGCTGATCGCGACCTGGGTCAACCGTCACTGGAGCCCCGCCGACGTCGAAGCGTTCGCGTGGCGCATCCCGTTCCTCGTCGGCGGCGTGTTCGGCTTCTTCGCGGTGTTCCTGCGGCGCCTCCTCGCCGAGACGCCGGTGTTCGAGGAAATGCGGCGCCGTGCCGAGCTGGTGCAGGGCTTGCCGCTGCGCATCGTGCTCGCGGGGCACAGCCGCTCGGTCATCGTCGCGATGCTGCTGACGTGGGTGCTGACCGCCGCGATCGTCGTCGTGATCCTGATGACGCCGTCGCTGATCCAGAAGCTCTTCGGCATCGCCGCCGCCGACACGCTCGCGGCGAACAGCTTCGCGACGCTCGGTCTCTCGATCGGCTGCGTCGTGTTTGGCCTCCTCGCCGACCGCTTCGGTGCCGAGCGCATGCTGATGGTCGGCTGCGCGCTGCTTCTCGCGACGACGTATGCGCTGTACGAGACACTCGGCCAGAACCCCGGCTATCTCGATAGCCTCTACGCGCTGACCGGCTTCTGCGTCGGCGTCGTCGGCGTGATCCCGGTGCTGCTCGTGCGCGCGTTCCCGCCGCCGGTGCGCTTCTCGGGCATCTCGTTCGCCTACAACGTCGCCTACGCGATCTTCGGCGGCCTGACGCCGCTGTTCGTGACGCTCCTGATGCAGAAGCAGCCGTTGGCCCCGGCCCATTACGTCGCCGCCCTCTGCGTCCTCGGCATCGCGACGGCCGGCTGGATCGCGGCCGCCGGCTCCGCGCCGCCCCGGGCCGTCTCGCCCGCGGCCTGATGAGACCCGAATGACTCCCGAACGCGCCCCACATCGAACGCAAATGCGCTCGCGGGGCGTCCCGCTAGCTTCTCCGCACCTCGCCCGAGCCACCGCGGGCGTTTTTCCGCCCGCAGTAGCAACCAGAGAGGAGAGGTTCCGATGTCCCTTATCGCAGGGGGTTTCCCCCGACGCGCGCTAGCGCCCGCGATCCTGTCGGCGCTGGCGAGTCCGGCCTTCGCCGGCACGCCGTCCGACACGATCTTCGTCGACGGCTTCGACGGTGCGCAGCCGTCGATCAGCACGTACGACGACCTGACCGAGGGCTTCCTCGGCACGACGCTCGACTACAACGACGTCGCCTACCACGACGTCAACGGCATCGGCGGCGTGTTCCCCGACGGCAGCACGTTCACGCCCGCGGACGTCGGCGATCAGCTCATCATCGAGGATTCGACCGATTTCTACGCCTCGTTCGCCGACTGGGGCAGCTCGCCGAATACGCTGACGTTCGGCTCGGCCTACATTCCGGGCCCGAACCTTTCGCTCGGCGCGCTCGTGCAGGTCACGATGGATCTCGCCGTGCCGGCGAGCTCGGCCAGCGTCGATCTCGGCTTCTACGAAAACGGTCCGTGGGGCGGCATCGAGCTGCACCTCGACGCGCTCGACGGCGGCACGGTTGTCGCGAGCGACACGCTGGTGCTCGCGAACGGCGGGGGACGCGACAACGTCAACGTCGCGACGTTCAGCGTCGGCGCCGCGACGTTCGATCAGCTCCGGCTGTACGCGACGTACGGCGACGAGCCGTCCGCGCCGCGCGTGATCATCGACAATCTCGCGCTGACGCCGGCATCGCCGTAGCGGTCAGCCCCGCGCCGCCGGCGCTCGCACCATCGTCGCCACGAGATGCTCGAGCGCCGCGCGCGGATCCGTGCAGCGGCCCGCGTGCACGGGCGAAGTCTGGATCATCGTGCTGCGCGGCGCGGTGAGCCAGTCGAAACGCTCGCGGCGCGAGAGCTTGCCGATCGGCCCGGCGGTCTCGCCGCCGGCGCAGATCGCCGGGATCGTCGCGAGATGCGCGCGCACCGCGGCGAGATCGAGCGCGGGATGCAAGGCGAGCAGGCGCCGCTCGTCGACCTCGATGTGCGCGTCGAGGAACGATTCGTCCTGGCACGACACGATCACGCCGACGTTGACGAATTCCTCGCGCTCGACGCGTGGTACGACGCGGATCACCGCGTAGTCATAGGTGGCGCGTGCGGGCACGGATCGCCTCCTCTATCAGGGTGCGCGACGCGTCGCGCCGCCGCTTGAGCCACGTCGCATAGGCATCGCGGTGCTGCCGGTGATCCGCGAACGGCGCGTCGCCGCCGAGCCACGCGGCCGGAATGTCCTCGCAGATCGCATCGATCGTCTGCGAATCGAGCCGCGCGGCCAGCACCGCGCCGACTTCGGCCACCTTGCTCGCCATCGGCAGCAGCACGTGGTCCTTGATCAGCGCGAACGGCGCAGTGCTGCGCGCGAGCCAGTCGTCCCACGCATGGTGGAAGTACAGCGCCGCGCCGTGGTCGATCAGCCAGAGCCGGCGATGCCACATCAGCATGTTCGTGTTGCGCGGCGTGCGGTCGACGTTCGTGACGAGCGCGTCGAACCAGACGATCGACGACGCAAGCTCCGCATCCGGATGCTCGACGACCGGGTCGAACGTGACCGCGCCCGGCAGGTAATCGAGCGCGAGATTCAAGCCCACGCTCGACTTGATGAGGTCCTGGATCTCGGGATCGGGCTCGGTGCGCGCGAGCTCGGCGTCGAGCTCGACGAACACGATCTCCGGCACCGGCAGCTCGAGCGCGCGCGCGACGCCGCCCGCGACGAGCTCGGCGATCAGCGCCTTCGGCCCCTGTCCCGCGCCGCGGAACTTCAGCACGTACATGCCCTGATCGTCGGCCTCGATGATCGCCGGCAGCGAGCCGCCTTCGCGCAGCGGCGTCACGTAGCGCGTCGCGGTGACGGTTCTCATCGCGTCAGGAAGACCATTGCCAGCGCGGCCGCGGCGGGCAGCGCCTGCACCCAGAGGATCTTGCGGCTCACGGTCATCGCGCCGAACACGCCGGCGACGACGACGCAGCCGAGGAAGAACAGCTTGATCGCGTAGCCGGCATCGCCGAGCGAGAGGCCCCAGACGAGACCCGCCGCGAGGAAGCCGTTGTAGAGGCCCTGGTTCGCGGCGAGCTTCTTCGACGCTTCGGCGAATTCGGCGGTCAGGCCGAATGCACGGCGGCCGAGCGGTTTTGTCCAGAAAAACATTTCGAGCGCCATGAAATAGAGGTGGAGGAGGGCGATCACGCCGACCAGCCCATTCGCGACGATTCGCATCCCCGCCCTCCGTCGTCCCGGCGAAAGCCGGGACCCATTTTGCTTGTGCCGCGCAAAAGCGCAAATGGATTCCGGCTTTCGCCGGGATGACGGAGGGCAGGCGTCGTGCCGCATAATCGCGCCATGACGACGAAATACGACGCAATTCTCATCGGCGCCGGCCACAACGGCCTCGTCTGCGCCACCTATCTCGCCAAGGCCGGCAAGAAGGTGCTCGTGCTCGAGCGCCGCGGCGTCGTCGGCGGCGCGGCCGTCACCGAGGAATTCCACCCGGGCTTCCGCAACTCGGTCGCGGCGTACACGGTATCGCTGCTGCAGCCGAAGGTGATCCGCGATCTCGATCTCGAATCCCACGGGCTCAGGATCGTCATGCGCAAGCTCAACAACTTCCTGCCGCTGGCGGACGGGCGCTATCTCGCGACCGGCGCCGGCCGCACGCACGACGAAGTCGCGAAGTTCTCGCGCCGCGACGCCGAGCGCCTGCCCGAGTACGAGCGCCGCCTCGACGCGATCGCCGACGTGCTGCGCGCGCTCGCGCTCGAGCCGCCGCCTAACGCGACCGACGCGGGCTGGCTCAAGGCATTGCCGGAGCTCGTGCGTGCGGGGCGTCTCGGCAAGCAGCTTGCGTCGATCGACACGGCGCTGCGCACGGACCTGCTCGACCTCTTTGCGGTCTCCGCCGCCGAATACCTCGACCGCTTCTTCGAGAGCGAACCGATCAAGGCCGTGCTCGGGTTCGACGGCATCGTCGGCAACTACGCGAGCCCGTACACGCCGGGCTCGGCGTACGTGCTGCTGCATCACGTGTTCGGCGAGGTCAACGGCGTGAAGGGCGCATGGGGCCACGCGATCGGCGGCATGGGCGCGATCACGCAGGCGATGGCGAAAGCCGCGACTGCCGCGGGCGTCGAGATCCGCATCGGAGAAGGCGTGCGCGAAGTCGTCGTCGAGGACGGCCGCGCGGTCGGCGTCGTCACCGAGAAGAGCGACGTGATCAACGCGCGCGCCATCGTCGCGAATGTCAATCCGAAGCTGCTCTACGAGCGCCTCATGTCGCCCGCGGTCGTGCCGGCACCGGTGCAGGAGCGCATGGCGAACTGGCGCTGCGGCTCGGGGACGTTCCGCATGAACGTCGCGCTGTCGGAGCTGCCGCGCTTCACGGCGCTGCCCGAGCCCGGCGATCACCTCACGGCGGGCATCATCATGGCGCCGTCGCTCGACTACATGGATCGCGCGTACCTCGACGCGCGCAAGTACGGCTGGTCGCGCGAACCGATCGTCGAGATGCTGATTCCGTCGACGCTCGACGATTCGCTCGCACCGAAAGGCCAGCACGTCGCGAGCCTCTTCTGCCAGCACGTCGCGCCTGAGCTCCCCGGCGGCAAATCCTGGGACGACCATCGCGAGGAAGTCGCCGACGTCATGATCGCGACGGTCGACCGCTTCGCGCCGGGCTTCAAGGCATCGGTACTCGGCCGGCAGATCAAGAGTCCGCTCGACCTCGAGCGCGATTTCGGCCTGATCGGCGGCGACATCTTCCACGGCGCGCTGTCGCTCAACCAGCTCTTCAGCGCACGCCCGATGATCGGTTACGCGGACTATCGCGGCGCGTTGCCGGGGCTTTACCTCTGCGGCGCCGGCACGCATCCGGGCGGCGGCGTCACCGGCGCGCCGGGGCACAACGCGGCGAAAGTCATCGCGCGCGATCTGCGCTGAGCGGCGATGCCGTTCGCCTCTCCCGCGTGCGGGAGAGGCCGCGCCGAAGGCGCGGGTGAGGGCAGGCTTCGCCAGCATTCCCTCATCCGGCGCTGCGCGCCGACTTCTCCCGCAAGCGGGAGAAGTGACAGCAAGGCGAAGCTCACACGCTAGACGCTTTGCTCGAAAGCAGATTGCGCAGCTCGTGCTTCTCGGCGTCGCCGAGTCCGGCCGCACCCTGCTTGACGAGCAGATCGTCGATGCGCTGCTGCACCGTCTGCCTTTCGAGCTGACGCAGCGCATCGAGGAACTCGAGCCGCGCCTCTTCCGTGCCGCCCGGAAAATCCATCACCGCGAGCTTTTGCAGCGCGCGCGCTTCGTCGCGCTCGGCGAAGTGCTCGATGAGCGAGCCGGTCGTGATGTCCGGCCGGTCGCGGCACAGCGCGATCAGCTCGACGAGCAGGGGAATGCCGGGCTGGCGCAATTCCGAGAACGTCCACGGCGGCTCGATCGCGGCCGCGAGCTGCGGCGTCTGCACGAGCAGCGCGACCGCCGAGCGCACGAGCGATCGCTGCTGCGGCCGCGCCGGCGACTTCGCTGCGACGCCTTCGACGACGGGCGCCGCGACCTGCACGTGCACGCCGGCGAGCCGATCGAGCTCGCCGAGCATCAGGTCTCGGAACGCGCCGTCCGGAATCTGCGCGAGCATCGGCCGCGCGCGCTCGGCGAGGCGCGCCTTGCCGTCGAGGCTCGCGAGGTTGACGTCCTTGCCGATCTCGCCGAAGAAGAACTCGCTGAGCGGCGTCGCGTTCTTCAGGCGTTCCTCGAAGCCGCTCGTGCCTTCCTTGCGGATCAGCGTGTCGGGATCTTCTCCGTCGGGCAGAAACAGGAACAGCGCCTGTCTCCCGTCGCGCATGCGCGGCAGCACCGATTCGACTGCGCGCCATGCGGCCTGGCGTCCGGCACGATCGCCGTCGAAGCAGAAATAGACGTCCGCGCACTGGCGGAACAGGATCTCGGCGTGATCGCGCGTCGTCGCGGTGCCGAGCGTCGCGACCGCCTGCGGCACGCCGAACTGGTGCAGGCTGATCACGTCCATGTAGCCTTCGACGACGACGAGGCGCGGAATCTTCTGATGCGCCTCGCGCACCTGCCAGAGGCCGAACAGCTCGCGGCCCTTGTGGAACAGCGGCGTCTCCGGCGAGTTGAGATATTTCGGCGTGTCTTCCTTGACCAGCACGCGCCCGCCGAATGCGATCGTGCGCCCGCGCCGGTCGAGGATCGGGAACATCACGCGATGGCGGAAGCGGTCGTACTTCGAGCCGCGCTCGCCGCTGGTCAGCATGCCGGCCTTTTCGAGCAGTGCGATGCGCTGTGCGCTCGTGCCGAGCGCGTTCTTGAGCGCGTCCCACTGGTCCGGCGCGTAGCCGAGGTTGAACTTCGCGAGCGTCGATTCGTCGAGGCCGCGATTCGTGAAGTACGCCTGCGCGGTCTCGTTCGCCGCGAGCTGGCGGCGGAAGAACGCCGCCGCCGCGTCGAGCACGGCATAGAGATCGGTCGTGTCCTCGCGCGGCGCCTCGCGGCCGCCCTCGTACGGCACCTTGAGCCCGGCGCGGCTCGCGAGCTCCTCGACCGCGTCCGGGAATTCGAGGCGGTCGTAGTTCATCAGGAACCCGATCGCGCTGCCGTGCGCGCCGCAGCCGAAGCAGTGGTAGAACTGCTTGGTCGGGCTCACGGTGAAGGACGGCGAGCGCTCGTCGTGGAACGGGCAGCGCGCCGACCAGTCGCGGCCGGATTTCTTCAGCGGCACGCGCTCCTGGATCACGTCGACGATGTCGACCCGGGCGAGGAGCTCGTCGATGAACTTGTCGGGGATGCGGCCGCGCATGCGGGGGCTAGGATGCCACGTCCGTTAACGTCGATAACGCTCGTCATTCCCGCGAAAGCGGGAACCTAGCGCGTCTGCTCCAGCTGCCGAAGGCGCTGGGTCCCGCTTTCGCGGGGATGACGACTACGGGGACGCAAGTTTGCGCTTGACCGCCTCGGACACCTTGCCCATGTCCGCGCGCCCCGCCACCTGCGGCCGCACGAGCCCGATCACCTTGCCCATGTCCTTCGCGCCGGTGGCGCCCGAGTCCGCGATCGCCTTCGCGATGATCGCGTCGACCTCGGCCTCGCCGAGCTGTGCCGGCATGTAGCCCTGGATCACGCCGACCTCGTATTCCTCTTTCGTCGCGAGGTCCTCGCGCGCGGCGGCGCGGAACTGCGTGATCGAGTCGCGGCGCTGCTTGATCATCTTCTCGATGACGGCGAGCACCTGCGCATCGTCGAGCACGATGCGCTCGTCGACCTCGCGCTGCTTGATCGCGGCGAGGATCAGCCGGATCACGCCGAGGCGATCCTTGTCGCCGCCCTTCATCGCGGCCTTCATGTCGTCGGTGATCTGCTGCTTCAGCGGCATGGCGCTCTCGTGTCGGTCGTTTCGGGAAGCGGGAAACGCAAACGGCCGACATCGCTTGCGCAATGCCGGCCGAAAGATCAGCCCGGGTAGGGTGGGCCTGCGCCCACCGCAAGCTCAGTACAGGCGCTGGCGCTTCGTCACGTCGCGCGACACGCGGCGCAGGTGACGCTTGACCGCAGCCGCGCGCTTGCGCTTGCGCTCCTGGGTCGGCTTTTCGTAGAACTCGCGCTTGCGGACTTCGGCCAGGACGCCGGCCTTCTCGCAGGTGCGCTTGAAACGGCGCAGAGCGAACTCGAACGGTTCGTTCTCGCGGACTTTTACACTTGGCATAAACTCTCCGGTTGACGTCGCCCTCGGGCGGCGGGCGAGCCGCGTATTCTACCGTGACGAATCAGGGATTTGCAAAACAGGAACACCCCGCGATCGGGCCCGTGCTCGGCGTCGAGACCTCGTGCGACGAGACCGGCGTCGCCGTGTTCGACCCCGCCCGCGGCCTCCTCGCGCACACGCTCTACAGCCAGATCCGCATGCACGCGGACTACGGCGGCGTCGTGCCGGAGCTCGCCTCGCGCGACCACGTCCGAAAGCTCCTGCCGCTCGTCGAGGAGACCCTGAAGCAGGCCGGGCTCGGCGTCGCTGACCTCGGCGGCGTTGCCTACACGGCCGGCCCCGGGCTGGTCGGGGCGCTGCTGGTCGGCGCGACGGCCGCGCGGTCGCTGGCCTGGGCGCTCGGCGCCCCCGCGATCGGCGTTCATCACATGGAAGGCCACCTCCTGGCGCCGCTCCTCGAAGCCGATCCGCCGGCGCCGCCGTTTGTCGCGCTGCTGGTCTCGGGCGGCCATTCGATGCTGATCGAGGTCGAGGCGATCGGCCGCTACGTGCTGCTCGGCGACACGCTCGACGATGCAGCCGGAGAGGCCTTCGACAAGACCGCCAAGCTCATGGATCTGCCGTATCCCGGCGGCCCGGCGCTCGCCAAGCTCGCCGAGCAGGGCC
>DATFRS010000063.1:0-3180 GCA_035263065.1 Rhodanobacteraceae bacterium | reverse complement strand
CGATTTTCGACGATGCTGGAGACCGCAAAGCGCGTTTTCGCGATCGCCTGCGCGGCGGCGGCGTTGCCCGTCGCATATGCCGAGTCGGACGGCACCGAGCATGTCGGCGTCGAGCTCATCAGCGAGCACGCGTCGCTCGCGCCCGGCCAGTCGATGCAGCTCGGCCTCCTGCTCCGGCACGAACCGCACTGGCACACGTACTGGATCAATCCCGGCGATTCGGGCCTGCCGACGACGCTCGCGTGGACGCTGCCGCCGGGTCTCAAGGCACAGGACATCGCGTGGCCGCTGCCGACGCGCTTCGACGTCGGCGGGCTCTACAACTTCGGCTACGACGGCGAGACGCTGCTGCCGATCACGCTCGCGGTGCCGGCCGACGCGAAGGCGGGCACGAGCGCGCATCTCGCCGCCGAAGCGAAGTGGCTTGTCTGCCGCGAGGAATGCATTCCGGGCAAGGCCTCGCTCTCGCTCGACCTCCCGATCAGCGCCGATCCGCCGAAGCCCGACACGCGCTGGACGAAGCAGTTCGCCCGCGCGCGTCTTGCGCTGCCGCAGGCGACCGCGTGGAAGACCGACCTGCGCGTCGACGGCGACCGCATCGCGATCGCGCTGCGCGGGCCGAGCCTGCCGGACGCGAAGGATCTCGATGCATTCGTCGAGGGGCGCAAGATCGTCGACAACAAGCCGCCCACGATCCGCCGCGACGGCGACGCGCTGATTGTCGACTTCGGCAAGAGTGACTATTTCGGAACTCCGCCCGCGACGCTCGATCTTGTCATCACGCAGCCCTCCGCCGCGACTGTGCATGGATGGCGCGTGCAGGTTCCCTTCGCCGCGACTTCGGCGGCGCCCTGATGCTCATCCGATGGAGATCGCCATGAGATTTCGTCCAGCCGTGCTCGCCGCCGCGCTCGTCTTCGCCGTGCCCGCGCTCGCCAAACCCGTGATCGGCCAGCCCGCGCCGGATTTCCAGGTCACCGATGCATCGGGCAAGACGCAGTCGCTGTCGGCCTACAAGGGCAAGACCGTCGTGCTCGAGTGGAACAATCCCGAATGCCCGTTCGTGCGCAAGCACTACGGCGCGAACAACATGCAGTCGCAGCAGACCGAAGCCGCCGGCGAAGGCGTCGTCTGGCTGACCGTGAATTCCGCCGCCGCCGGCAAGCAGGGTCACATGGACGGCGCCGCCGCGACCGCGTACGTCGCGAAGAACAGCGGCAAGGAAACGGCCTATCTCCTCGACGCCGACGGCAAGCTCGGCCACGCCTACGACGCGAAGACGACGCCGCACATGTTCGTCATCGACAAGACCGGCGTGCTGCGCTACATGGGCGGCATCGACTCGATCGCGAGCACCGACGTCGCCGACATCCCGAAGGCGACGCAGTACGTGCGCCAGGCGCTGACGGAGCTCGCGGCCGGGAAGCCGGTCAGCGTGTCGACGTCGGAGCCGTACGGGTGCTCGGTGAAGTACGGCTCGTAATCGGTACGAACGGCACCGAGGCCGCCCGTTCGAAGGGGCGGCCTTATCGCGACGCGTCGCCGCCCTCGGCGGCGGGCTGCACTTGCAGCGAGCTCGCGTCCGAAACGACTTCGGGAACGATCGTCGCGGATGCCGGCGCTGCATGCGTCGACGCGCCCGCCGAAACCTTCCACGCGATCGCCCACGCGATGCCGACGAGCACCGCCGCGATGCCGAACGTGATGCCGGCCCACGCGTTGTGGAGATGCGTTTCGGTGACGGCGGCGAAGGCGCGCGTGAACAGCGTCGGCGCGAAAATGCCGGCGACGCTCGACAGGCTCGCGACCGCGCCCTGCAGGCGGCCCTGCTCGGTCGGATCGACCTGGTGCGTCATGATCGCCTGCGCGGCAGGTTGCGCGATGCCCCAGAGCGCGGCGACGGGCATCGCGGCCCAGAACCAGTAGCCGGTCGGCGCGAGGCCGTACAGGAGGAAGCCGACGGTGCCGCAGCCGAGGCCGAGCAGCATCGTGCGCCGCTCGCCGAGCGTCGCGACGATCTTCTTGACGAGCCCGCCCTGCACGATCGCGGCAAGCACGCCGACCAGCGCGAGCGTGTAGCCGACCATCTGCGGGCCCCAGCCGAAGCGATAGTCCGCGTACAGCACGAACGTGCTCGGGTAGACCATGTGCGCGAACGCGAGCAGGAAGAGCACCGAGATGAGCCCCAGCACCTGCGGATAGCGGCGCAGCAGCTTCAGCGCGCCGAGCGGATTCGCGTGCGCCCAGTCGAAGCGCGGCGTGCGGCGCTCGGGCGGCAGCGATTCCGGCAGCACGAAGAGACCGTAGACGAAGTTCGTCAGGCAGAGCACGACCGCGACCCAGAACGGCAGGCGCGGATTCATCTCGCCGAGGAAGCCGCCGATCGCCGGCGCGATGACGAAGCCGATGCCGAACGCCATGCCGATCATGCCGAAGCTCGCGGCGCGCTTTTCCGGCGGCGTCACGTCGGCAACGTACGCGTTTGCGGTGCTGAAGCTCGCCGCGGTGATGCCGGACACGATGCGGCCGATGAAGAGGAGAGGCAGCGTGTTGACCATGGCCATCATGAGGAAATCGAGGCCGAGACCGAGGTTCGACAGCAGGATCACCGGGCGCCGGCCGAAGCGGTCCGACAGCGCGCCCTGCACCGGCGTGAAGAAGAACTGCATCGCCATGAACACGGTCGCGAACCAGCCGTACCAGACGGCCGCCTTCGAGACGTCGCCGCCGAGAAAATTCTGGATCAGGTGCGGCAGCACCGGAATGATGAGGCCGAACGACAGGATGTCGATCAGCACGGTGACGAAGATGAAGATCAGCGCAGCACGGCGCGGCGCGGTCGCGGGAGTGTTCACGTAGGGTCCGGTGGCGAGACGTCGGGGCGGCGCGCACGATACCGCATCCCGGCACCGGAATGCGGCGATCCGACCGGAATTGTCGCTCGCTCCGGCGCGGGCGCGTTCAGCGTGCGTGGATCTCGATGAAGCGCAGGAACTCCGCGCGCGTCCTCGCGTCCTCGCGGAACGTGCCGAGCATCTGGCTCGTGATCATCGACACGCCGCGCTTGTGCACGCCGCGCGTCGTCATGCACTGGTGCACCGCGTCGACCACGACGCCGACGCCGCGCGGCTTCAGCACGGTCTGGATGCACTGCGCGATCTGCGCCGTGAGCTTTTCCTG
>DATFRS010000062.1:0-27713 GCA_035263065.1 Rhodanobacteraceae bacterium | reverse complement strand
CGCCACACGGTCGCGAAGCCGCCGCGCCACGGCAGCACCAGCGCAAGCATCGGCAGGGTCAGGAGATAACGCAGCGTAGCCGACCACGCCCAATGACCGCCCGCGCTTGCCATCGCGCGATTCAGCACGTACGTCGCCGTGAAGAACAGCGCCGACGCGAGCGCGACGAGCACGGCGGCGATGCTCGTGCGACGCATCAGCGGCGGCTCCTGCGCAGGCGCTCGATCGGAAACGTAGCGACTTCCCCGCCCGGCGTGCGGCGCGGCTGGCCCGGTTCCGGCGCGAACGCCTGCGCGTAGACGACTTCGTACGTCGCGGGCAGCACGCCGTCGCTGCGGAACGCCTCGTACGCGGCGACGACGCGCTGCAGATGCGCCTTGCCGGTCAGCGTGCGCTGGCGCTTCGCATCGGCATTCGTCGCGCCGATCGCGCGCAGCTCGCGCATCAGCGCGAAGGCGTCGGCGTAGGTCAGCGTGAAGTCGTCGCGCTCGAGCACCGGATCGCGAAACCCGGTCGTCAGCAGCGCATCGCCGATGTCGTGCATGTCGACGAAGCGGCTGACGTGCGGCTCGGCGTCGGCTTCGGCGAAGGCGGCGCGCAGCTCGTGCAGCGTCGCGGGGCCGAACGTCGTGAACAGCAGCAGGCCGCCGGGCCGCAGCACGCGCGCGAACTCGGCGAGCGCCAGGCCCGGATCGTCGCACCACTGCAGGCAGAGGTTCGAATAGATGAGATCGAACGCGGCATCGGCGAACGGAAGCGCCTGCGCATCGCCGCAGACGCGGATGAACGCCGGCGGCTCGCCGGCGTGCGATGCCGCGGCGCGCAGCATCGGCAGCGCGATGTCGAGCGCGACGACATCCGCGTCCGGATAGCGAGCACGCAACGCAGCGGCACCGATGCCGGGGCCACTGCCGACGTCGAGCACGCGTTTGGGTTGCAGCGGCGTGCCGTCGAGCCGTTCGAGCAGACGCGTCGCGACTTCGGCCTGCAGCACCGCGTGTGCTTCATACGTCGCGGCGGCACGCCCAAACGCATGGCGCACGTGACGCGCGTCGAGGCCGGCGCTCATGGCGGCAGCTCCGTCGCGAAGGCGGCGATCGTCTTCGCGAGCGCTTCGGGATGTCCGAGGAACGGCGCGTGGCCGCTGTTGCACTCGACGTAGCGGCCGTGCGCGCGCTCGGAGGCCCAGCGCATCGCGGCCGGCGGAATCAGGCGATCGCGACGGCCGGCGATCCAGAGGCTCGGCATCGCCAGACGGCCGATCTCGCTGCGATAGTCGGTGCCGTCGAGGATGCGCAGGCCTTCGGTCAGCGCCGCCATCGCGGGCTCGCCGTGCGCGAACACGTCGGCCTTGAGGCTGCGCAGCTCGACGCGCGCATGCTCCGAGCCGAGCGCTTCGAGCGCGAGAAAGCGTTCGATCGTGCCGCGATAGTCGTTAGCGAGGCCCGCGCCGAATTCGGCGAACACGCTCGGCGCGACGCCGCTCGGCCAGTCGTCGCCGACGACGAAGCGCGGGCTCGACGCGATCAGCACGAGGCCGCGCACGGCGAAAGGCCGATCGAGCGCCGCGCGCATCGCGACGAGCCCGCCGAGCGACCAGCCGAGCCAGATCGCGCGCGGCACGGCGTCGGCGATGCGGCGCGCGCAGTCGGCAGGATCGAGGCTGCCGGGATCGTCGCGGCTCAAGCCGTGGCCCGGCAGATCGACGAGATGCAGCCGGAACTGCGGCGCGAGCTCGCGCACGAGCGGCGCGAAGATGCCGGCGTGCATGGCCCAGCCATGCAACAGTACGAGATCGCGGCCGTCGCCCTGGCGCTCGATGTGCACTCAGCGCTCCTCGCGCGCGCGGCGGATGCGCGGTTCGAGCAGGCGCCAGAGGTGCGCGGCGTAGCGTCGCCCGCAGGGCGCGCGCGGCCACCAGGCCGGGCGACGCGCGATCGCGAGGATGCGCTCGGCGAGCCACGCCTGGTCGAAGCGATCCCAGACGCCGGCCGTCGCGCAGAGATTCCGCGCGAGCGCCGGATGCACCTCGCGCAGCAGGATCGCGTGCAGGTCGTCGAGCGAGTAGGACGTCGCCGCGAGCTCGCGCGCGGCGCCGCGCACGAACGCGCGGTTGTCCGTGTCGAGATAGAGATCCGACAGCGCGCTCCACGCCGCGCGGCGCGCTTCGATGTCCTGCGCGGCCGGCCTCATGCGAGTGCCGTCTCGAGCGCGGCGAGCAGCCGCTCGACGTCGCTCTCCGCGTGCAGTGCCGACAGCGTGACGCGCAGCCGTGCCTTGCCGTCGGGCACCGTCGGCGGTCGGATCGCGGGCACGTAGAAACCGGCGACTTCGAGCTCTGCCGACGCTGCGAGCGCTGCGGCGCTTTCGCCGATGACGACGGGCTGGATCGGCGTGCGTGACGCCATCAGCTCGAGGCCGGCCGTGCTCGCGCCGGACCGGAAGTGCGCGATGAGTCGCGCGAGCCGGTCGCGCCGCCAGCCTTCGAACCGCGCGATGTCGACCGCGGCGCGCGCCGCGGCGGCGAGTGCCGGCGGCATCGCGGTCGTATAGATGAACGGGCGCGCGCTCTGCACGAGGCCGTCGATCAGCGCCGCGCTGCCGGCGACGAACGCGCCGGCGACGCCGAGCGCCTTGCCGAGCGTCGCCATCAGGATCGGCACGTCGTCCTGCGCGAGCCCGGCTTCGGCCACGCTGCCCGCGCCTTCGTCGCCGAGCACGCCGATGCCGTGCGCGTCGTCGATCATCAGCGTCGCCCGCTGTCCGGCGCACAGCGACGCGAGCTCGCGCAGCGGCGCGACGTCGCCGTCCATGCTGAAGACGCCGTCGCTCGCGAGCAGCGCCGCTGCATCGGGACGTGCGTCGAGCTGCCGCGCGGCGCCGTCGCAGTCGGCGTGCGGATAGCGCTTGAGCTCGCAACCCGCGAGCCGCGCGGCATCGAGCAGCGAGGCGTGGTTGAGCTTGTCCTGCACGCAGACGTCGTCGCGCTCGAGCAACGTCGAAACGACGCCGAGATTCGCCATCCAGCCGTCCGAGAACAGCAGCGCGCGCTCGCGGCCGGTCCAGCGTGCGAGCACTGCCTCGAGCGCCGCGTGCTCCTCGCGGTGTCCGCCGAGCAGATGCGCCGCGGTCGCGCCGACGCCCCAGCGCGCGGCCGCGACGGCCAGCGCTTCGCGCAGCGCCGGATGCTGCGCGAGGCCGAGATAGTCGTTGCTCGCAAAGTTGAGCAGCCGCCTGCCGCCGATCCACACGTACGCGCCGTCGACCGCGTCGACCGTGCGCAGCCGGCGCACGAGCGACGCGCGCACGCGTTCGGCGTGCTGCGCGGCGAGTCGGTCGGAGAGCAGGGGACGCGGCATGATCCGTGCGCGATGCAGCCGCGTGACGACGGGCGTGCGACTACGCGACCTCGACGATGTCGGCGTGGACGGTCCCGGCTTCGACGACGACGTCCAGCGGGCGCACGCCGAGCCGTGCGAACAGCTGCCGATCGTGCTCGACGTCGGGATTGCCGGTCGTCAGGAGCTTCTCGCCGTAGAAGATCGAGTTCGCGCCGGCGAAGAAGCAGAGCGCCTGCAGCTCGTCGCTCATCTCGGCGCGGCCGGCGGAGAGGCGCACCATCGACGCCGGCATCAGGATCCGCGCCGTCGCGATCGTGCGCACGAACTCGAACGGATCGAGCGGCGCGGTGCCGGCGAGCGGCGTGCCGGCGACCTGCACGAGGCGGTTGATCGGCACCGATTGCGGATGCTCGGGCAGGTTCGCGAGCGCCTGCAGCAGGCCCGCGCGCTGCGCGCGCGTCTCGCCCATGCCGACGATGCCGCCGCAGCAGGTCTTGAGGCCGGCATCGCGCACGCATTCGAGCGTGTCGAGACGATCCTGGTATTCGCGCGTGTGGATGATCTCGCCGTAGAACTCGGGCGCCGAGTCGAGGTTGTGGTTGTAGTAGTCGAGTCCTGCCGATTTCAGTGCATCGGCCTGCGGCTGCGTCAGCATGCCGAGCGTCGCACAGGTTTCCATGCCGAGCGCCTTCACCGCGCCGACCATCGCCGCGATCTTCGGAATGTCGCGATCCTTCGGCGAGCGCCACGCGGCGCCCATGCAGAAGCGCGTCGCGCCGGCGGCCTTGGCCTGTTTCGCCTTGTCGAGCACGGCGTCGAGGCTCATCAGCTTTTCGGCCTCGACGCCGGTCGAATAGCGCGCGGCCTGCGGGCAGTACGCGCAGTCCTCGGGACAACCGCCGGTCTTGACCGAGAGCAGCGTCGACACCTGCACCGCGTTGGCGTCGTGATGCGCACGATGCACGGCATGCGCGCGCGAAAGGAGATCGGCGAACGGCAGATCCATCAGCGCCGCGACTTCGGCGCGGGTCCAGTCGTGGCGTAGGGCGGCGGCGGGCATGCGAAACTTCCGGCGGGGCGGTGCGAGTGGTCCGGAGTCTGGAATTGACGGCGGGAGGCTGTCAACTTGACGAGGACCCTGAAAGTTGACGGTCTTGCGGATCGCCTGCTGCGCGTGCTGCTGCCGCTGCGGTGCCTACTGTGCGGCGCTGACGGGTCCGGCGGGCGGGACCTTTGCGCCGGCTGTGCGGGCGATTTCCCGATCAATCGGCCGTGCTGCCCGCGCTGCGCGCTCCCGTTGGCGACGGCGGCGCCGCTCTGCGGTGAATGCCTCGATCTCGAGCCGCCGTTCGCATCGGCATGGGCGCCGTTTCGTTACGCGCATCCGCTCGATCTGCTCGAAGCGCGGTTCAAGTTCCGCGGCGATCTCGCGGCGGGGCGCGTGCTTGCCGAGCAGATGATCGAGCGTGCGCACGCCGATGTCCCAAGCCGGCCCAAGCTGATGATCGCCGTGCCGTTGCACGACTCGCGCTTGCGTCAGCGCGGATACAACCAGGCGTTCGAGCTCGCCAAGCCGGTGTCGCGCTCGCTCGGCATTCCGCTCGATCGCGATGCGCTCGTGCGCACGCGCGCGACGGCTGCGCAAACCGGACTCGACGCAACGTCGCGCCGGCGCAATCTGCGCGGAGCCTTCGCATGGAACGCGAAACGCGCGCCGCCGGAACATGTCGTTCTGCTCGACGACGTGATGACGACCGGCGCGACGCTGCGCGAATGCGCGCGCGTGCTTCGTCGTGCCGGCGTTGCGCGCGTCGACGTCTGGGCGCTGGCGCGCGCGCCGCAACCGCGCCGATAGGATCGTTATCGCACCGCCAGCGCCAGCACGAGCCCCACCCACAACGCGAGCCCCACCCAGTTGTTCATCCGGAACGCCGCGAAGCAATGCGCTCGCGAGCGGTCGCGGATCATCCAGAACTGCCAGCCGAAGAGGGCGGCAGCGATCGCGAGGCCGACGAAGTACGGCCAGTGCAACTCGACGCGCGTGCCGGCGAGCAGCATCGCGGACAGGAACGTCGCCATCAGGATGCCGATGATCGTGAGGTCGGCTTCGCCGAACAGGATCGCGGTCGATTTCGCGCCGACGCGGAGGTCGTCCTCGCGGTCGACCATCGCGTATTCGGTGTCGTAGATCGTCGAGAACAGCACGTTGGCAAGGAAAAGGAGCCAGCAGAGCGGCGGCAGCGAGTTCGTCACGGCCGCGAACGCCATCGGGATCGACCAGCCGAACGCGGCGCCGAGCACGACCTGCGCGAGGTGCGTCACGCGCTTGGTGAACGGATAGATCGCGGCGAGCGCGGCGCCGACGAACGAAAGCTGGATCGTCAGCCTGTTCGTGAACTGCACGAGGCCGAACGCGAGCAGCATCAACACGCCGAACAGCAGCAGGGCCTCGCCCCGCGAGACGCGGCCCGCCGCCATCGGCCGGCCGCGCGTGCGCTCGACGTGGGCGTCGAGCCATTCGTGGTCGGCGTAATCGTTGATGACGCAGCCGGCGCTGCGCATGACGAAGACGCCGAGCGTGAACACGACGAGCGTGCCGATCGGCGGGAAGTCCTTCGCGGCGAACCAGAGCGCCCACCACGTCGGCCAGAGCAGGAGCAGTGTGCCGACCGGCCGATCCATGCGCATCAGCACGAGGTAGTTCAGCGCGGCCGTGCGCTGGCGCTCGGGCAGGAAACCGACGAGCCAGGAGATGAAGCGCTGCGAGCGCGGCGAAGCGTCGGCGGGGCGCGCCTCGGTGCGCGTCGGCGCCGGTTTCGGCGTCGGTGCTCGCTCGCGCAGGAACGACGGGACCGGATCGGGCGGCGGCGTCTGCGCTTCGACGTGCGCGGGGCCCGGCGACACGGTCGCGCGCGGTCGCGCCGGCTTCGCGGCCGTCGGCGCAGCGGCATCGGTCGGGCCCGCGGCCGTCCTGCGCGGGCGCGGCGGCGGCTTCGGACGATCAGGCTCATCCATGCGTCGAGTTTAGCGGCTGGCGAACAATCCGCACTGTGCGCTCCGTTATGCTGATGCGTGCGCGTCGCATGCGGCGCTGCGCGACACGGAGATTCGTTCATGGAGAAATGGGTGCCCTCGCGCTATCTCGGCTTCGCGGCCGCGGCGGCGCTGTTCGTGTGGGCGGCGCTGCACTGGCAGGACGGCGCGGCCTGGCGCGCGCTCGCGGTCGTGTTCGGCGTCCTGACGGCGATCGGCGTCGCCGATCTCGCGCAGAAGCATTCGACGCTGCGCCGCAACTACCCGCTGCTGGCGCACATCCGCTACTTCTTCGAGTACGTGCGGCCGATGCTGCGGCAGTACATCGTCGAGTCGGACAACGAGGAAGTGCCGTTCTCGGCCGTGCAGCGTGCCATCGTCCATCAGCGCGCGAAGAACGCGCTCGACGTGCGGCCGTTCGGCACCGAGCTCGACGTCTACGCCGAGCGCTACGAGTGGATCAACCATTCGATGGCGCCGAGCCGCATCGACAGCCACGATTTCCGGGTCCCGGTCGGCGGCGAAGCGTCGACGCAGCCGTACTCGGCCAGCGTGTTCAACATCTCGGCGATGAGCTTCGGCTCGATCTCGCCGAACGCGATCCGCGCGCTCAACGAAGGCGCGCGGCGCGGCGGCTTCTATCACGACACCGGCGAAGGCTCGCTGTCGTCGTACCACCGCGAGAACGGCGGCGACATCGTCTGGGAGCTCGGCTCGGGCTACTTCGGCGCGTGCGAGCACGCCGGCGTGTTCAGCGAGGCGCGCTTCGCCGAGAAGGCGCATCTCGCGCAGGTCAAGATGATCGAGCTCAAGCTCTCGCAGGGCGCGAAGCCGGGCCACGGCGGCGTGCTGCCGGCGCCGAAGGTGACCGCGGAGATCGCGGCGACGCGCGGCGTCGCGATGGGCGAGGACTGCATCTCGCCGGCGCGGCATTCGACGTTCGACACGCCGGAAGGCCTGCTCGAGTTCATCGCGCGCCTGCGCGACCTCTCGGGCGGCAAACCGACCGGGTTCAAGATGGCGCTCGGCCATCCGTGGGAATGGTTCGGCATCGCCAAGGCGATGCAGACGACCGGCATCCTGCCGGACTTCATCGTCGTCGACGGCGGCGAGGGCGGCACCGGCGCGGCGCCGCTCGAGTTCACCGATCACGTCGGCGTGCCGCTCCGCGAAGCCTTGATGATCGTGCACAACACGCTCGTCGGCATCAATCTGCGCGAGAGGATCCGCATCGGCGCCGCGGGCAAGGTCATCACGGCGGTCGACGTCGCGCGCACGCTCGCGCTCGGCGCCGACTGGTGCAACGCGGCGCGCGGATACATGTTCGCGCTCGGCTGCATCCAGTCGCAGAACTGCCACACCGATCGCTGCCCGACCGGCGTCGCGACGCAGGATCCGCGCCGGTGGAAGCAGCTCGACGTGCCGGACAAGGCGGCACGTGTGCGCAACTTCCACGAGAACACGCTGATCGCGCTGAAGGAGCTGCTGCAGGCGGCGGGGCTGACGCATCCTTCGGAGCTCGGACCGGAGCACCTGATCCGTCGCGTGTCGTCGACCGAGGTGCGCTCGCTCGCGACGCTCTACAAGTTCGTCAGGCCGGGCGAGCTGATCGACGGCGTGTCCGAGCACGCGGTCTTCCAGCGTTTCTGGAAGGCCGCGCGGCCCGACACGTTCGCGCCGTCGGACGAGATGCTCGCGTGGCGCCGGACCAAGATGACGTAGCTAGAGATAGCTCAGCCACTTGTTGTCCTTGTGCGCGCGCTTGTACGCGGCGTACCACGCGCAGAGCGGATACGTCACGACGATGACCGCCGCCCAGACGAGATAAACGCGCAACAGGCTCGGTGTGTAGCCGGGCACGAACTCGTTGTGGAAGAAGTCGCCGAGCGTCGATGCGCCGAACGCCGTCTCGGTCCAGATCAGCGCGGCGAGATGGATCAGCGGCAGGTGCAGCACGTAGAAGAAGAACGGAACGCGGCCGAACACCGCGACGCGGTCCGCAATTGCACCGCGCCAGCTTTCCAAGAGCGGCATCAGCAGCAGCGAGGGGCCGATCGTCATCAGGAGGTACTGCAGCGACGGCGGATACTTCGTCGTGTTGAGCACCTGCAACGCGGTGTAGAGGAAGCCGCGCGAATTCGGCGCCCAGAGTCGTGCGTCGCCGTAGAGATTCGAGAGCCGGAGCACCAGGAACAGCGCGATGCACGCGAGTCCGAGCATCATGAAGAGGCGGTCGCGTTTGCTCCGTTCGAGCTCCAGCAACTGGCCGAAGCAGTAGCCGGCCGCCATGACGCCGATCCACGGCACCAGCGGATAGCCGACCGCGACGAAGAAGTTCGGCGTGACCTGGTCGAAGTAGAACTCGTGGATGATCGCCCAGACCATCGCGTACGGGCCGAAATCCTGCGCGTGGATGCCGTCGAGCGCGTTGTGGCCGAAGATCATCGCGAGGCCGACGACGAGGATCCAGCGCGGCGGGAGATACAGGAGCGCCGCGAGCGCGACCATCGACCAGCCGAGCGACCAGAGCGTCTGCAGGATCATGCCGCGATAGCCGAACTGCCAGAAGAAGCTGATCAGCGTGATCTCGAGCAGCACGAGCCAGAGGCCGCGCGTGACGAGGAACCCTTGCAGGTGCCGCATCGTGCAGCCGCTGTTGCGCCGGTAGAGCCAGGCGCTCGTGCCGGCGAGGAACACGAAGACCGGCGCGCAGAAGTGCGTGATCCAGCGCGTGAGGAAGAGCCCGGCGGACGCCTTCGAGAGATCGGTCGGATCCCACGGAAACGGCGAGAAATAGTCGCGAACGTGATCGAGCGCCATCACGATCATGATGAGGCCGCGCAACAGATCGACCGAGACGACGCGCGAAGTCGTTTGCACGGGTGCCGTAAGCCGGGTCATGTCCATGTCCCTCGATCAGCGACGCGCGAGCGTAGCTCAAGCCGAGGCCGTCGGTGTCGCCGTTTCGTTCTGTCGCAGCGATCGATGCGACGAACCGTGGCGGCCCGGTGTGCGCGGATTGCGCGGCTAGCGCAGGAGCTCGGCGCCATCGCGGCGCGCGAGCCCCTTGTCGAAGGTCCCGAGCGGCAGGTGGCCTGCCGCGTGGGCGACGCGGAGCATCAGGCAGTCGCTGAAATCGACGCGCGGCTTGCCGTGGAACTCGTCGAGCGCCGCCGAGACGATGTCGCCGCGCTCCAGCACGAGCTGTTGGTGGCTGAGCAGCATCGCGACGGCGCGGGCGATCTGCTCGGCGCTGCGCTCGTAGACCGCGACGAGCACCCACATCGTCTCGATGAGCGCCAGCAGCGGCACCCAGGCGCCCTTGACGACGAACGCCTCGGCGAGCGCCGTCTGCGCGTCGTCGTCGCGCGCGAGGAGCCGCACCAGCACGTTGGAGTCAATCGCGCGCATGCCGCTTGCGCAGGTGCGCGGCGATGCCGGCCTTGAGGTCCTTCAGCGACTTGCGCGCCGGCTTCCCGTCGAAGATCGCCTCATGGATGTCCGCCGACGAGTAGGCGCCGGCACGGCGCACGACGACGTATTCGCCCGCGTCTTCCCAGACCAGCGTCGAGCCCGGCGCAAGACCGAGCTGGCGGCGCACCTGCACCGGGACGGAGACCTGCGACTGGGACGTCATGCGGCTCTTGCTGCTCATGCTATTACCTCGGTAATGGATTGTCGCACGAACGGCCTCGCGACGGCAACGGCGGGTCACCCGAGGGCGCGTAGGAAAGTCGCGGGCGCCACGGCCAGCGAATCGCGACGCGCGCGTGCTGCACCGCGCCGAGCGAACCGGCGACGACCCGCTATGATCCGGCCTTCCTCCAAGGGGACCCGCATGAGCCTCGCCGCCAAGCTGACGCGCCACAAGCCGATCGAACAACTGCAGCGCGAGCTCGGCGAGCGCCGCGATTTCCGCCGCGTGCTCGGTGTCTGGCAGCTCACGGCGATCGGCATCGGCGGCATCATCGGCGTCGGCGTGTTCGTGCTGGCCGGCCAGCAGGCGGCGGTCAACGCGGGCCCGGCGGTCGCGATCTCGTTCCTGATCGCCGGCATCGCGAGCGCCGCGGCCGCACTCTGCTATGCCGAGTTCGCGGGACTGATCCCGGTCACGGGCAGCGCGTACACCTACGGCTACGCGACGCTCGGCGAGTTCGTCGCCTGGCTGATCGGCTGGGACCTCCTGCTCGAATACGCGCTGATCGTCGCGGTCGTCGCGATCGGCTGGTCGGGCTACGTGCAGTCGCTGCTCGACGCGGCGGGCGTCCACCTGCCGGACTGGGCGCGCGGCGCGATCGGCACGGGCGAGGGACGCGTCTTCAACGTGATCGCCGCCGCGGTCACGCTCGCGGTCGCCGTGCTGCTCGTCATGCGCACGGAGTGGGGCGCGCGCTTCAACACCGTGATCGTCGCGATCAAGGTGCTCGCGGTGATCCTCGTGATCGGCGTCGGCGTGTTCTTCATCGACCCGGCGAACTGGCATCCGTTCATCCCGGAGCGCGTCGTCGGTCCCGACGGCGTCGGCCACTTCGGCTTCAAGGGCGTCGCGACGGCGGCGGCCGTCGTGTTCTTCGCAGTGTTCGGCTACGACACGCTGACGACCGCGGCCGAGGAATCGAAGAATCCGCAGCGCGACCTGCCGCGCGCGGTGCTGCTCTCGCTCGGCCTCTCGATGGTGTTCTATCTCGCGGTGTCGCTCGTGCTGACCGGCATGGTGCCGTACGTCGACCTCAACACCGACGCGCCGGTCGCCGACGCGTTCAAGGCGCGCGGCCTCGGCTGGATCGCGGCGGTGATCTCCGCGTCGGCGGTCGTCGGCATCGCGAGCGTCCTCTTCGCGTTCATGCTCGGCGCGGCGCGCATCTGGTTCGCGCTGTCGCGGGACGGTCTCCTGCCCGGCTGGTTCGCGAAGGTGCACCCGACCTACGGCACGCCGCACCGGCCGACGATCGTGCTCGGCGTGTTCACGGCGCTCGTCGCGGGCTTCTTCCCGCTCGGCGAAGTCGCCAAGCTGGTCAACATCGGCGTCCTCTCGGCGTTCATCGTGATCTGCGCGTCGGTGATCCTCCTGCGCGTGCGCAAACCCGAGCTGCATCGTGCGTTCAGGACGCCGCTCGTGCCGCTGGTACCGCTGATCGGCATCGGCTTCTCGATCTGGCTCCTCTCGGAGCTCGCGCCCGTGACGTGGATGGTGTTCCTGATCTGGGTCGCGATCGGGCTCGTCATCTACTTCGGCTACGGCATGCGGCACAGCAAGCTCGATTCGCCTTGAATTCGTAGGCGAAAGCGCGACGCGACGCGCCGGCCGTTCATTCCATCGACATGCGAACGCTGCTGAAATGCGGCGTTCGTGAATGCGCTGTCGAAGAAAACACTGACGTCGTGGGCGCGCATGCAGCTTGCGCTGCTCGCGATGCTGCTGATTCCGGCGTGGACGCTCGCGTACTGGCAGGCGTGGCTGTACTGGGCGCTGACGTCGGCGGCGTCGCTCCTGATGTCGCTGCATTTCCTGAAGCGCGATCCCGCGCTGATGCAGCGCCGTCTCGACGTCGGTGCGCGCGCGGAGACGCTGCCGCGCCAGAAGCTCATCCAGGGCATCGGCGGCGCGTTCGTTTGCGCGATCTACGTCGTCGCCGCGATCGAGCATCGATTCCGTGATCCGCACGTGCCGGCGGCGCTCGCGCTCGCCGCCGACGCCGCGGTGCTGATCGCCGCCGCGATGACGTTCCGCGTCTTCCGCGAGAACACGTTCACGGCGGCCACGGTCACGGTCGAAGCGGGGCAGCGCGTCGTCGCGACGGGACCCTATGCCGTCGTTCGGCATCCGATGTACACGGCCGCGATGCTCGGCTACCTCGCCGCGCCGCCGGCGCTCGGCTCGCTCGCGGCGCTCGTGCCGGCCGTGCTCGTCTGCGCGACGATCATCGTGCGCCTCCTCGACGAGGAGCGGCATCTTGCCGCGCATCTCCCCGGTTACGCGGGCTATCGCGCGGCGGTCCGCTGGCGGCTGATTCCGCGGATCTGGTAGCGAAAACAGGGACTCGCGCCCAAATTCGGGCGGTTCCGTGCGAAAATCCGCGCCACGCGCTCGTAGCTCAGCTGGATAGAGTACAGCCCTCCGAAGGCTGGGGTCGTGGGTTCGAATCCCGCCGAGCGCGCCATCTTCGTATAATTCCAAATTCTTTTGAGCGGCCGGCGGCGCCGGTGGATCGCAGAGGTGTCTTCGTGAGCAACCCCGTCACTTCAACCGACCGCATCTTCCTGAAGCACTTCGCGATGCTCATCGGCTTCCTCGCCGTCGTCGCGATCCTGCTGATCGCGCTCGGCGCGCACATCTACGCGAGCCATCCGCCCGAGCAGAGCCCGAAGGCGGCGGCGTCGGTCAGCGAGCGCGTCGCGCCGGTCGGCGCGGTCTACGCCGGCGACACCGGCCGCGCGGCGATGCAGGCGGCGCAGGAAGCGGCCAAGGCCGCGGCCGCGGCGCAGGTCGCCTACGGCGGCACGACCGACGGCAAGACGATCTTCGGCAACCTCTGCCACAGCTGCCACGAGACGGGCGCCGGCGGCGCGCCGAAGATCAGCGACAAGGCCGCGTGGGCACCGCGCGTTGCGCAGGGCGTCGATACGCTGCTCAAGCACGCGATCGAAGGCTTCACCGGCAAGAGCGGCGTCATGCCGCCGAAGGGCGGCAACCCCGCGCTGACCGACGAGCAGGTCAAGGCGACCGTCACGTGGATGCTCGACCAGGTGAAATGATCCTGTCGCAATCGCTGCAGCGAACGCCGCCTGCGGGCGGCGTTTTCGTTTCTACGGCGGCGACTCGGCGAGGCGCCCGCGTTCGAGGGCGGCGAAGTTGCCGAGCTCAGGGAAGAACGCATCGAACCGTTCCTGCAGCGGCGCGTGCAGCGCGACCAGCACGGGCAGCGCTTCGGCGAGCGGATTCGGGCGCGACAGGCGGTGCGACATGCCCCGCAACGCATCGCCGATGACGGTCGTGTGACGGTACGCGGCCGGAAGACCATGCGCTTCGAGATACGCGACGAACCCGCGCATGCGCTCGGGCACCCGCGGCGCGCTCGCCGCGAGCAGCGCGCGGACGTTGTCCGAAAATTCGTCGAGATCGCCTTCCCCGTAGCGCGACCACTGCCGCGCGAGCAGGTGATCGAACCACATGTCGAGCAGGATGCCGGCGTAGCGGCGAAACGGCGGCGCGAACAGCGTGCGCGCCGCGGTGATCTCCGGGTGTGCGTCGGTGTATGCATCGATCGCGCGATGCAGCGCGACGCCGGCGCGCACGCCGGGCGGCAGCGCGGGATCGATGCGTCCGCGCACGAAATCGCCGATGAGGCTGCCGAGCAGGAGGTCGGCGTCGGGTCCGGCGAGCAGTGCGTGCGCGAGCAGGTTCACGGTTCCGGTGCCATGGCAGGTCCGGAGGAAACGCTATCATTGTCCGCATGACATCACGCGGACCGGTTTCGGCCCCGCCGTTCCCGGCGGCGGCCGCAAGCTTCCTGCTGCCGGGCCCGGCCGGCGCGATCGAAGTCGCCTGCGGCGTGCCCGGGAGCGACGCGCGCAACGGCGTCGCGATCATCTGCCATCCGAATCCGCTGCAGGGCGGCACGATGTTCAACAAGGTCGTGACGACGCTCGACAAGGGCCTCGTGGAGCTCGGCCTTTGGACCCTGCGCTTCAACTTCCGCGGCGTCGGGCAGAGCGAAGGCACGCACGACGAAGGCGGCGGCGAATCGGACGATCTCGTCGCGATCGCCGAATGGGTGCGCCGCGAGAAGCCCGACGCCGTGCTGTGGCTCGCGGGATTCTCGTTCGGCAGCTACGTCACGCTGCGCGCGGTGTCGCGCCTTTCTCCCGCGCAGGTGATCCTGGTCGCGCCGCCGGTCGGCCGCTGGAATTTCGACGCCGTCACCTGGCCGTCGTGCCCGACGCTGATCGTGCAGGGCGATGACGACGACGTCGTCGACGCGTCCGCGGTGTACGCCTGGGCCGAGCAGCAGACACCGCCGCCGACGCTCGTGCGCATGGCGGAAACGGGCCACTTCTTCCACCGGCGCCTGATCGATCTGCGCGGCGCCGTGCGCAACGCCGTGCGCGACAACCTGCCGCCGTTCCTCGCGCCGTGAGCGAAAGCCGAGGCTCGCCGGGCGAGCGCTACCGCGCCGGCGTCGCAGCCGGCGAATGGCAGGACGACGCGGCGCAGCGCGCCGCGCTCGCATCGCTCGATCGGCTGTACCGCGAGCTCGTCGCACGCCCGAAGCCGTCGTTCTGGCAGCGGCTGCGCGGACGCATCGAGGCGCCGCGCGGCATCTATCTCTGGGGGCCGGTCGGGCGCGGCAAGACGTTCCTCTGCGACCTCTTCCACGACGCGCTGCCGGACGCGGCGAAGCGCCGCGTGCATTTCCACCGCTTCATGCAGGACGTGCACGCCGAACTGAAGACGCTCGGCGGCCGTGCCGATCCGCTCGACGAAGTCGCCGCGCGCATCGCCGACCGGACGCGCGTGCTCGTGCTCGACGAGTTCTTCGTCGGCGACATCGGCGATGCGATGATCCTCGGCAATCTCCTGCGCGCGCTGTTCGCCCGCGGCGTGGTGCTGGTGACGACGTCGAACACGCCGCCGGCCGATCTCTACAAGGACGGCCTGCAGCGCGAGCGCTTCCTGCCGGCGATCGCGCTGATCGCAGAGCACTGCCAGATCGTGACGCTCGATTCGCCGCACGACTGGCGCCTGCGCGCGCTGAAGCAGGCGCCGGTCTACTACACGCCGCCGGGTGCCGAGGCCGAGCGGGCGATGCGCGCGATCTTCAACCGCGTCGCCCACGGCGCGCCGCGCGCGGACGTCGATCTCGTCGTCAACGACCGCCCGATCCGCGCCCGGCTCGAGGCCGACGGCGCGGCGTGGTTCGACTTCGCCGCGCTCTGCGAGGGGCCGCGCGGCGTCGCCGACTACATCGAGCTCGCCCGTGCCTACCACTCGATCCTCGTCTCGAACATTCCCGAGTTCACGCCGCTGACCGAGGACGCCGCACGCCGCTTCGTCGAGCTCGTCGACGAGCTCTACGACCGCGGCGTCAACCTCGTCGTCTCGGCGGCGGCGCCGGCCGTCGATCTGTATGATGGCGAGCGTCTGCGCGCGCAGTTCGCGCGCACCGAATCGCGCCTGATCGAGATGCAGAGCGAAGACTATCTCGCCCGCGAGCACCGGCCATGAGCGCGCTCTCCGCGAACGCCCGCCGCTGGCTCTTCGTCGCGCTCGTCGTGCTCTATGCCGTCGCGCTGCAGGGCGTGCGCCCGCTCTATTCGCCGGACGAAGGCCGCTACACCAACGTCGCGCTCAACATGCTCGAAAGCGGCAACTGGCTCCGGCCGATGCTGCATCCCGAAGTCGAGCACTGGTCGAAGCCGCCGCTGACGTACTGGAGCGTCGCGACCAGCATCGCGGTGCTGGGTCATAGCGAATTCGCCGCGCGCCTGCCCGGCGCGCTCGCGTTCGCCGGCACCGTGCTGCTGATGATGCGGCTCGGCCGGCGCTTCGTGCCGGCGCAGCCGTGGCTGCCGGCGCTGACGTACGCGAGCTTCGCGTTTCCGCCGCTCGCGGCGAATCTCGTCACGACCGACACGATCCTGACGCTGTGGGAAACCCTTCAGGCGGTTGCGTTCGTCGAGCTCTGGTGGGGTGCCGATCCGCAGGCGGCGCGGCGCGCGCGGCTGTTGCTCGGACTCGCGGCCGGGCTCGCGTTCATGACGAAGGGGCCGCCGGGCCTGCTGATCCTCGCGGCGTGCGCGCTGTTCGCGTTCCTGAGCGCGAAGTGGTCGGGCCTGCGCAAGCTCATCGGCTGGGATGCGCTGCTGGTGTTCCTCGTCGTCGGCGGCACGTGGTACGCGATCGTCGCGGTCCGCGAGCCCGGCGTGCTGCGCTACTTCCTCGTCGAGGAAGTCGTCAACCGCGTCGCCAGCGACAAGATGCACCGCAACGCGGAATGGTACGGCGCGCTCAAGATCTATCTCCCGACCGTCGTGCTCGGCATGCTGCCGTGGCTGCCGCTGCTGCTGCGCAACTGGTGGCGGCAGCGCGCGGGCTTCGTCGCGCGCGTGCGCGCGAACGACGAGGCGCGCCTCCTCGCGTGCTGGCTGCTGCTGCCGCTCGCGGTGTTCATGCTCGCGCGCTCGCGCCTGCCGCTGTATCTCCTGCCGCTGTTCGTGCCGCTCGCGCTGATGGCAGCGCGGGCGCTCGCGCCGCTCGACATGCGCAAGCGCGCCACGCAGGCGCTCCTCGTCGCGTGGTGCGTCTGGCTCGTCGTCGCGCGCGCGCTGCCGACGTGGATGGACGTCGAGCTCGACGACCGCGCGCTCGCGACCGCGCTCGTCACCGAGCTCCCCGCGCCGCCGAACGAGGTCGCGTTCGTCGACACCGATCCGCGCTACGGCCTGCGCTTCTATCTCGACAGCGAGATCGAGCGCCTCGAGCTCCCCGGCGAGACGCCGCGGCCGCAGACGCAGGACATCCAGAGCGAGATGACCGAGCACGAAGGCTGTCGCGTGCTGCTCGCGGCGGGCTGGAACGCGCAGCGGCTCGAGGAGTACCTGACGCGCACCGGCATCCCGCACAAGCGCGTCGGCGACGTGCGCGGCTACGCGGCCTTCGCGCAGCGCACGTCCGACTGCAACGCCTACGCCGCGCTCTGATCGCGACGGCCCCTTGTGAAAGCCGGGAGCGTGCCCAGCTCAATAGGGTCATGACGTTCGCGGAGGCTCCCTTGCAGCAACGCCGTCTCGGCCGGAACGGCCCCGTCGTGTCGGCCATCGGCCTCGGCTGCATGGGCATGAGCGAGTTCTACGGCCCGCGCGACGACGCGGAATCGATCGCGACGATCCATCACGCGCTCGATCGCGGCGTCACTCTGCTCGACACGGCCGACATGTACGGGCCGTACACCAACGAAGAGCTGGTCGGCCGCGCGATCGGGGATCGGCGCGACGAGGCCGTGCTCGCGACGAAGTTCGGTTTCGTGCGCGATCCCGCCGACCCGAACAAGCGCGAGATCGACGGCCGTCCTGCACGCGTGCGCGAGGCGTGCGAGGCGAGCCTGCGCCGTCTCGGCGTCGAAACGATCGATCTCTATTACCTGCATCGCGCCGACGCGCGCGTGCCGATCGAGGACACGGTCGGCGCGATGGCCGAGCTCGTCGGCGCCGGCAAGGTGCGCTGGATCGGCCTGTCCGAGGTCAGCACCGAAACGCTCGAACGCGCGACGCGCGTGCATCCGGTCGCGGCGCTGCAGAGCGAATATTCGCTGTGGACGCGCGATCCCGAGGACGGGATCCTCGACGCATGCCGCCGCCTCGGCGTCGGCTTCATCGCCTACAGCCCGCTCGGCCGCGGCTTCCTGACCGGAGCGATCCGCACGCCCGACGATTTCGACGCGAGCGACTATCGCCGCGGCAATCCGCGCTTCCAGGGCGAGAACTTCGCGAAGAATCTCGCGCTCGTCGACACCGTCACGCGTATCGCGCGCGAGAAGGGCTCGACGCCCGCTCAGCTCGCCTTGGCGTGGGTGCTGGCGCAGGGCGAGGACATCGTGCCGATCCCGGGCACGAAGCGGCGCAAATACCTGAACGAAAACATCGAGGCGGTGGGTTTACAATTATCGGCCGGCGATCTCGCCGCGATCGACGCGGCGTTTCCGCGAGCCGCGGTGCAGGGCTCGCGCTATCCCGCGGCCATGATGGCGCTCACCGGGCGCTGATCGGGCTTCGGTCCTAGGTTCGGACATGACATTTGTCCATTGTCCGCCCTCTGGACCGACGATAAGGTGTGCGCCCTGCCGGCCAGGCCGAACTCGGCGCCCTTGAACCGGCTGCCCCGCCCGTCTATTATTGTACTGACAAGTTCAGTTTTAGGAAGGGCTTCATGAACAGGACTCGAGGCCTTCGGCGCTCGCACGCCGCAAGTGCCACTGCCCGGCTGACTTCGCGTCTGCCTGCACAACTCATGCTCGCCGTCGCGGTCGCCTTCGCGGTGACCGGCTGCGCGGTCGGGCCGAATTTCCGCTCGCCCGACGCGCCGAAGGTCGAGGCCTACACGGCCGAGAAGGTGCCCGAGGCGACGATGGCGACCGACGCGCCGACCGGCGACGCGCAGCGCTTCCTCGAAAACACCGAGGTGCCCGAGCGCTGGTGGACGACGTTCGTCAACGACGAGATCAATCGTCGCGTCGACGAGGCGCTCGTGCACAGCCCGACGATCGCGTCGGCCCAGGCGTCGCTGCGCCAGGCCGAGGAGAACGTCGTCGCCGCGCGCGGTTCGCTGTTCCCGAGCGTCGACGCGAGCGCCGGCGCTCAGCGCGGCAACGCGAATGCGTTCGGCGAGCTCGCGCCGGGCCAGTCGGTGTTCAACGTCTACAACGCCGGCGTCAACGTCAACTACACGCTCGATCTCTTCGGCGGCGTGCGCCGCGGCATCGAGGCACAGTCGGCGATCTCGAACTTCCAGCAGTTCCAGCTCGAAGGCACGTACCTGACGCTCGCCGCGAACGTCGTCACGACGAGCTTTCGCGAAGCGTCGCTGCGCGGCCAGATCCAGGCCAACGAAGAGATCATCGACGTCTACCAGCAGCAGCTCGACCTCGTCGAGCGCCAGCACGAGATCGGCGCGAAGTCGCTCGCGGACGTGCTGGTGATCCGCACGCAAGTCGCGACGACGCGCGCGCAGCTGCCGGCCCTGCGCCAGCAGCTCGCGGCGACGCAGACGCAGCTCGCCGTGTATCTCGGCCAGTTCCCGGCCGAGAGCCAGCTGACGGCGGTCGATCTCGACGCGCTGACGCTGCCGCACGAAGTGCCGGTGACGGTGCCGTCCGAGCTCGTGCGCCAACGACCGGACATCCGCGCCGCGGAGGCGCAGCTCCATCAGGCGACCGCGGAAGTCGGCATCGCGACCGCGAATCTCTATCCGCAGATCACGCTCTCCGGCACGTACGGCTCGGAAGCGCTGCACACGGGCGATCTCTTCTCCGGCGGCACCAAGCTCTGGAGCCTCGGCGCGAACCTGCTGCAGCCGCTGTTCCACGGCGGCACGCTGCGCGCGCAGAAGCGTGCGTCCGAGGCCGGTCTCGAGAAGGCCGCCGCGGACTACCAGACGACCGTGCTCGGCGCGTTCCAGAACGTCGCCGACAGCCTGCACGCGCTCGAGCTCGACGCGGAGAACCTCCGCGCGCAGGCCGACGCGGAGCAGTCCGCGCAGAAGAGCCTCGACCTCGTGCGCCTCCAGTACAAGGACGGCGCGGCGAGCTATCTCCAGGTGCTCGATGCGACGCGCCAGTACCAGACGGCGCGCATCGGCCTGATCCAGGCGCGTGCGGCGCGTCTGTCCGACACGGCGGCGCTGTACGCGGCGCTCGGCGGCGGCTGGAAGGAAAACGATCCGCGCGCGCTGGCCGATGCGAGAGCGGCCGGCGAAGCGCACTGACCTGACTTTTAGAAATCGCGCATTCAAACGGAGGAGCCGCGCATGCAGACGCGCGCAGAGAGAAAACCCAGCACGACCAAGCGCATGATCTGGATGATCGTCCTGGTGCTCGTGCTGATCGGGGGCCTCGTCGGCCTCAAGGTCATGCAGGTGCGCGCCATGATGGCCGGCATGAAGGCGCCGCCGCCGTCGGTGGTCAGCACGGCGAAGGCGTCGTATCAGGAATGGCAGCCGTCGCTGAGCGCCGTGGGATCGCTGCGCGCCGTGCGCGGCGCCGATCTCGCGCTCGACATCGCGGGCCTCGTCACGAAGGTCAACCTCAAGTCCGGCGACGAGGTCAAGGAAGGCGAAACGCTGCTGCAGCTCCGCGACTCCGAGGACGTCGCGCAGCTGCATCAGCTCGAAGCCGCAGCTGCGCTCGCGCAGGTCACGTTCGAGCGCGCCAAGCAGCAGCTCGCCGTGCAGGCGATCAGCAAGGCCGACTACGACACTGCCGCCGCCGATCTCAAGGCGAAGCAGGCCGCCGTGCAGCAGCAGCAGGTCAACGTCGCGAAGAAGCAGCTGCGCGCGCCGTTCGCTGGCCGCGCCGGCATCATCACGGTCAACCCGGGCACGTACCTCAACTCGGGCACGACGATCGTGACGCTGCAGCAGCTCGATCCGATCTTCGTCGACTTCCACCTGCCGCAGCGCAACCTCGCCGACCTCAAGGTCGGCCAGAAGGTCACGCTGAAGCTCGATGCGTTCAAGGGCAAGACCTTCGAAGGCACGCTGACCGCGGTGAGCCCGAAGGTCGACGGCGACACGCGCAACGTCCAGGTCGAGGCGAGCATCCCCAACCACGACCGCGTGCTGACGCCGGGCATGTTCGCCGACGTCAACGTCGACGTCGGCGAGCGGGAAAAGCACCTGACGCTGCCGCAGACGGCGATCGTCTACAACCCGTACGGCGAGACGATCTATCTCGTCAAGACCAAGAGCGAGTTCGACAAGGCGCAGGCGCAAAACGCGGCGGCGGCGAACGCCGATCACAAGCCGACGTCCGACGGCAAGGCCGCGGCGAAGGATGCGCCGAAGGACAAGGACGCCAAGGGCGGGCCGGCACCGAACGATCTCGTCGCGCAGCAGGCGTTCGTCACGACGGGCCCGACGCGCGGCGATCAGGTCGCCATCGTCAAGGGTCTCGACGAAGGCGTCGAGGTCGTGACGAGCGGACAGGTGAAGCTCAAGAGCGGTTCGCCGATCAAGATCGACAACAGCGTGCAACCGGCGGACAGCCCGAATCCGACGCCGCAAGAGCACTGAGGGCAGGTCCTCGAGGTAGCCCATGAACTTCACCGACATCTTCATCCGCAAGCCGGTCCTCGCGATCGTCGTCAACCTGCTGATTCTCGTGCTCGGCCTGCGTGCGCTGTCGGACCTGACGGTGCGCCAGTATCCGAAGACCGAGAATGCGGTGGTGACGGTCACGACCGCGTACTACGGCGCCGACGCCGACACCATCGCGGGCTTCATCACGCAGCCGCTGGAACAGGCGATCGCGCAGGCGCAGGGCATCGACTACCTGTCGTCGACGAGCTCCACCGGCATCTCGACGATCACCGCGACGCTGCGCCTCAACTACGATGCCAACCGCGCGCTGACGCAGATCCAGACCCAGGTGAGCTCGGTGCGCAACCAGCTGCCGCCGCAGGCGCAGCAGCCGGTGCTGAACGTGCAGGTCGGCGAGACGATCGACGCGATGTACATGGGCTATCGCAGCGACGTGCTGCCGGCCAACAGCATCACCGACTATCTCGCGCGCGTCGTCAAGCCCAAGCTTGATTCGCTGCAGGGCGTGCAGACCGCCGAGATCCTCGGCGGCCGCCAGTTCGCGCTGCGCGCGTGGCTCGATCCGGCGCGCCTCGCCGCGCACGGCGTGACGGCGGCCGACGTCTACCAGGCGCTCGCCGCGAACAACTATCTCGCCGCGGTCGGCACGACCAAGGGCCAGATGGTCAGCGTCGACCTCACTGCGGCGACCGACCTCCACTCCGTCGACGAGTTCAAGCAGCTCGCGGTCAAGCAGAAGGACGGCGCGATCGTGCGCCTCGAGGACGTCGCCAACGTCGTGCTCGGCGCCGAGGACTACGACGCCAACGTCTCGTTCTCGGGCAAGCTCGCCGTGTTCATCGGCATCAAGGTCGCGCCCGACGCGAACATCCTCGACGTGGCGCAGCGCGTGCGCAACGCGATGCCGGAGATCCAGGCGCAGCTCCCGAGCGGCCTTACCGGCGAGATCGTCTACGACGGCACCAAGTTCATCACGGCGTCGATCCGCGAAGTCGTCAAGACGCTGATCGAGGCGCTCCTGATCGTGACCGCGGTGATCTTCCTTTTCCTCGGCAGCTTCCGCGCCGTAATCATCCCGCTGGTCGCGATGCCGCTGTCGCTGATCGGCACGTTCTTCGTGATGCTCGCGCTCGGCTACTCGATGAACCTCCTGACGCTGCTCGCGCTCGTGCTCGCGATCGGCCTCGTCGTCGACGACGCGATCATCGTCGTCGAGAACGTCGACCGGCACATGAAGGAGGAGGGCCGACCTCCGTTCCAGGCCGCACTGCTCGCCGCGCGCGAGCTAGGCGGCCCGATCATCGCGATGACCGTCGTGCTGATCGCCGTGTACGCACCGATCGGTTTCCAGAAAGGCCTCACCGGCGCGCTCTTCACCGAGTTCGCGTTTACGCTCGCCGGCGCGGTCACCGTGTCGGCGGTCATCGCGCTGACGCTGTCGCCGATGATGTGCTCGCGGTTCTTTTCGAGCGAGCAGGAGAGCGGCAAGTTCGTCCAGTACATCGACCGCCAGTTCGAGCGCGTCCGGCATGCTTACCAGAAGCTGCTGCACGGCACGCTCGCAACGTACAGCGTGATCGTCGTGATGGGCTTCCTGATCTTCGGCGCGACGCTGCTCGCCGGAATGACCTCGAAGAAGGAGCTTGCGCCCGAGGAAGACCAGGGCTTCATCTTCTACCAGATCAAGGGCGCGCCCAACGCGACCGCGCAGCAGATGCTCGGCTACTCGCAGCAGATGTTCGCGATCGGCAAGGCGCTGCCCGAGTACGAGATGATGTTCCAGATCATCCAGCCGGGCACCGGCATCGGCGGCATGCTGTTCACGCCGTGGGAGGAACGCTCCAAGAGCGCTCACGTGCTGCAGCAGGAGCTGCAGGAAAAATGGAGCGCGATCGCCGGCGGCCAGATCTTCGCGTTCCAGCTGCCGCCGCTGCCTGGCGCGCAAGGCGCACCGATCCAGGTCGTCATCAACACGACCGAGCCGCCGCAGAACCTCAACGAGGTCACGCAGGCGGTGCTGCAGAAGGCCAAGGACAGCGGCAAGTTCTGGTTCGTCGATGCCGACCTCAAGATCGACAAGCCGCAGTCGACGGTCGTCGTCGACCGCGACCTTATCTCGACGCTCGGCCTGACCCAGCAGGACGTCGGCAGCGCGCTCACCGCCGCGCTCGGCGGCGGCTACGTCAACTACTTCTCGATCGCCGGACGCTCGTACAAGGTCATTCCGCAGGTGCTGCAGGCCGACCGCCTCAATCCCGACCAGGTGCTCGACTACTACATCCGCGCGCCCGACGGCTCGGTGATTCCGGCGTCGACCGTCGCCTCGCTCAAGAACAAGGTCGTGCCGCAGTCGATCACGCGCTTCCAGCAGCTCAATTCGGCGACGATCTCGGGCGCCGCCGGCATGTCGCAGCAGGAGGCGCTGCAGTTCTTCAAGGACGCGCTCGCCGAGGTCGCGCCGTCGGGCTATTCGCTCGACTACGCCGGCCAGTCGCGGCAGTTCGTGCAGGAATCCGGCGGTTTCGGCGTCACTCTGCTGTTCGCCGTCATCATCGTGTTCCTCGCGCTCGCCGCGCAGTTCAACAGCCTGCGCGATCCGATCGTGATCCTGGTGTCGGTGCCGATGGCGCTGTTCGGCGCGCTGATCTTCGTCAACTTCCTCGCGAGCCTCAACATCTACACGCAGGTCGGGCTCGTCACGCTGATGGGCCTCATCTCCAAGCACGGCATCCTGATCGTGCAGTTCGCGAACGAGTCGCAGCGCGGCGGCATGACCAAGCGCGAGGCGATCGAGCACGCGGCCGCGGTGCGCCTGCGTCCGATCCTGATGACGACCGCGGCGATGGTGCTCGGCGTCATTCCGCTGGTCATCGCCTCCGGCGCCGGTGCGGCGGGCCGCTTCAACATGGGCCTCGTCATCGCGACGGGCCTCGCGATCGGCACGCTGTTCACGCTGTTCGTCGTGCCGGCGTTCTACATGCTGCTCGCCGCAGACCACCACGCTGAAGAACAGAAGCATCACGAGAGCGGTCTCGAAGAAGCCGTTGCCCTGACCTGACGTCAACCGCGCCGCCTCCGGGCGGCGCGGTCCTTTTGCGCACATGCATTCCGCCCACGATTCCGGCCTCGGCAAACAGACGGCGTATCCGGACCGCTACGATCCGGCGCTGCTGTTCCCGATCGCGCGCGCGCCGCAGCGCGCGTCGCTCGGCCTCGGCGATGCGCTGCCGTTCCACGGCGTCGACGTGTGGAACGCGTACGAGCTCTCGTGGCTCGACGCGCGCGGCAAACCCGACGTCGCCATCGCCGAGATCCGCGTGCCGGCGACGACGCCGAATCTCGTCGAGTCGAAATCGCTGAAGTTCTACCTGGCGGGCTATCACCGGGAACGCATCGATCGCGACACCTTGCGTGCGCGCATCGCGAAGGATCTCTCGGCGGCGACGGGCGGTGACGTTGCGGTCACGCTGATCGAGCCCGGGCGCTTCGCCGCGATGCGCATCGATGCGCTCGCCGGCGAGTCGATCGACGCCCTGCCGGTCTCGATAGACAGCTACGGTCCGCCGGACGCGAACCTGCTGCGCACCGGCGCCGGCGACGCCGAGGAGACGCTCGTCTCGAACCTCCTGAAGTCGAACTGCCCCGTCACCGGCCAGCCCGACTGGGGCAGCATCGCGATCGCGTATGCCGGCCCGCGCATCGACCGCGAAGGCCTGCTGCGCTACCTCGTCTCGTTCCGCGACCACGCCGACTTCCACGAGCACTGCGTGGAGCGCATCTACGTGGACGTCCTCGGCCGCTGCGCGCCGCGCCGGCTTTCGGTCTATGCGCGCTACACGCGCCGGGGCGGTCTCGACATCAACCCCTGGCGCAGCAGCGAGCCCGGCGACCCGCCGAATCCGCGCACCGCCCGCCAGTAATCCCGCGACGCCGCCCGGTTTGTAACGTTTCGCTGCAAGGCTTTGCGCTCAGACCCCGTTAAGCGCCGGGGGGTTTAATGTCGAAGGTCCTGCAGACGGCGAGGAGAGGGAGCATGGGCGACGCCAAGAAACCCGATTTTTCCAACGTCCAAAGCGGCTCATCGTCGACCGCCCCGGCGGCGCCGAAGGCCGATTTCAGCAACGTGCAGTCGGGCGTCGCATCGACGGCGCCGATGGTCGATCCGCCGGCGCAGACCTACACGGTCGTCAAGGGCGACTCGCTCTCGAAGATCGCCAAGGAGTTCTACGGCAGCGCGAACAAGTGGCACGACATCTACGATGCCAATCGCGACCAGATTTCCAATCCGGACCTCATCAAGCCGGGCCAGGTGCTGAAGATTCCACGCGCGAAATCCAAATAACAGCGGAGGAGCATCCATGAAGCCAGTACAGAGTTTGTCCCTGATTGCGCTCGGTCTCGCCGGCGCCGTCCTGATCGCCGCCTGCGGCAAGAAGGAAGAGAGCACGCCGCCTCCCGCTGCCACGACCACGCCGCCGCCGGCCGCTCCGGCGACGACTCCGCCGCCCGCCGCGCCCGCGGGCGTCAGCGTCGCCTCGGTCGACCTCGGCACCGCCGTCGGTCCCGACCAGAAGGTGACGACGCCGACGACGACGTTCGGCCCGAAGGACACGATCTACGCCGCGGTCTCGACGACCGGCACGGCGTCGAACGCGACACTCGGCGCGAAGTGGAGCTACCAGGACGGCCAGACCGTCAACGACTCGAGCCAGACGATCGCGCCGAACGGTCCGGCGGTGACGACGTTCCACATCTCGAAACCTGATGGCTGGCCGACCGGCAACTACAAGGTCGAGATCTCGCTCGACGGCAAGGCCGTGTCGAGCAAGGATTTCGAAGTGAAGTAACCGCACCGTCATGCGGGCGAAAAGGGCGCGGAGCGATCCGCGCCCTTCGTTTTTTCCGGGGAGCGGGCTTCAACGGGCGGCCCGAAAACGCGACAATAGGCGACTTTTTCGCCCGGCCGGCGACGGCCGCGCCCCGAACACCCGGAGAGACATCCCCATGACGGAACACACCCCGAAGCCGCCCGCCGGCGGCGCAGCGATCACGATCGCCGACGGCAAGCTCAACGTGCCGGCGAACCCGATCGTGCCCTTCATCGAAGGCGACGGCACCGGCCCCGACATCTGGCGCGCGTCGGTGCGCGTGCTCGACGCGGCGGTCGCGAAGGCGTACGGCGGCGAGCGCCGCATCCACTGGATGGAAGTGCTCGCCGGCGAGAAGGCGTTCAACGAAACCGGGAACTGGCTGCCCGACGAAACGGTCGAGGCGTGCCGCAAGTACCTCGTCTCGATCAAGGGCCCGCTGACGACGCCGGTCGGCGGCGGCATCCGCTCGCTCAACGTCGCGCTGCGCCAGATGCTCGACCTCTACACGTGCCTGCGTCCGGTGCGCTGGTTCAAGGGCGTGCCCTCGCCGGTCAAGGATCCCTCGAAGGTCGACATGACGATCTTCCGCGAGAACACCGAGGACATCTACGCCGGCATCGAATTCCAGGAAGGCACGGACGACGCGAAGAAGTTCGCCGCGCTCCTGAAGGAGCACTTCCCCGAGCGCTACAAGAAGGTCCGCTTCCCCGCGACGTCGGGCTTCGGCATCAAGCCCGTCTCGAAGGAAGGCACCGAGCGCCTCGTGCGCGCCGCGCTCAAGTACGCCGTCGACAACGACCGCAAGTCGGTGACGCTGGTGCACAAGGGCAACATCATGAAGTTCACCGAGGGCGCGTTCCGCGACTGGGGCTACGCGCTCGCGCAGAGCGAGTTCGGCGCCGTCGAGATCGACGGCGGCCCGTGGTGCGCGTTCAAGAATCCGAACACCGGCCGCGAGATCATCGTCAAGGACGCGATCGCAGACGCGTTCCTGCAGCAGATCCTGCTGCGTCCGGCCGAGTACGACGTCGTCGCGACGCTGAACCTCAACGGCGACTATCTTTCCGACGCGCTCGCCGCGCAGGTCGGCGGCATCGGCATCGCGCCCGGCGGCAACATCAACTACGTCAGCGGCCATGCCGTGTTCGAGGCGACGCACGGCACCGCGCCGAAGTACGCGAACCAGGACAAGGTCAACCCGGGCTCGGTCATCCTCTCCGGCGAGATGATGCTGCGCTACATGGGCTGGACCGAAGCCGCCGACGCGATCATCGGCGCGATGGACCGCGCGATCGGCGCGAAGCAGGTCACGTACGACTTTGCGCGCCTGATGGAAGGCGCGACCGAAGTGAAGACGTCCGAGTTCGGCGACCGCCTGATCGCCGCGCTGTAGCGCGCCTCACTCGAAGTCATCGGCGAAGATCCGGTCCGGCAGCTCGAACGCACCGCGATCGTACGGCCCGTCGACGTCGGGCACGGCGAGATCGACGGGACGCGCGTTGCCGTCCGGATCGACGTCGTGCCCGCCGTCCGGCGCGCGGACCAGGAGAGTGCACTGGTCGATCGAGCCCGAGTCGCCGCGCAGCCGATAGTTGCCCGCCGCCGCGTCGACGAAACCGGGATCGACGAGATCGCCGGGCACGCTCGCATTCTCGT
>DATFRS010000061.1:0-9243 GCA_035263065.1 Rhodanobacteraceae bacterium | reverse complement strand
TGATCCTCGTGCCGCGCATCGCCGGCGCGCGCGAGCTGATCGATCTCGACGAAGGCGACCGGCACATGCTGGTCGCGGAGATCGACGCCGTCTCGCGCGCGCTCTTCGAGCTCGTCAATCCCGACAAGCTCAACGTCGCCGCCCTCGGCAACGTCGTGCCGCAGCTGCACGTCCACGTGATCGCACGCTTCACCGGCGACGCCGCGTGGCCGCAGCCGGTCTGGGGCCGCGGCGAGCGCGTTCGCTACGACGAATCGACGCGGCTCGCGCGCATCGCGGACGTGCGCGCGGCGCTGCGCGAACGGCTGGCATGAGCCGGGAGTCGGCTCCCGACGTCGTGATCGAGCCGCTCGGCGATTCCGCGTTGCTGCTGCGCTTCGGCGCGGGCCTCGACGCCGTCGCGAACGCGCGCGTGCACGCCGCGCTCCACACGCTGCACGCGGCGGGCCTGCCCGGCGTCGTCGACCTCGTGCCGGCGTATGCGACGCTCGCACTGCACTACCGGCCCGAGGTGTGGACCGACGCGAACGGCCGCGTGCCGTGGCGCAACGTCGCGGCCGCGGTGCGCGTGATCTTCCGGACGCCGCCGGAGCCGGCGCCGCGCGACGATGCGATCATCGAGGTCCCGGTCTGCTACGGCGGCGCGTTCGGCGCCGATCTCGACGCGCTCGCCGCGCACGCGAAGCTCGACATCGCCGACGTCGTCGCGCGGCACACCGCGGCGACGTATCGCGTCGCGATGATCGGTTTCGCGCCGGGCTTTCCGTATCTCTTCGGTCTCGATCCCGCGCTGCACATGCCGCGCCGCGCGAGCCCGCGCACGCGCGTGCCGGCGGGCTCGGTCGCGATCGGCGGCGCGCAGACCGGCATCTATCCCGCCGAGCTGCCCGGCGGCTGGCACCTCATAGGCCAGACGCCGCTCGTGCTGTTCGACGCGAACGGCGATCCGCCGAGCCGCTTGGCGCCCGGCGATCGCGTGCGCTTCGTCGCGATCGACGCGCAGCGCTTCGACGAGCTTTCGCACGCGTGAACGTCGAGGTCGTCAAGCCCGGGCTCCTCTCCACGCTGCAGGATCGCGGGCGGCACGGCGCCGCGATGCTCGGCGTCGGCACCGCCGGCGCGATGGACGACGTCGCGCTGCGGCTTGCGAATGCGCTCGCCGGCAACGGGGCCGACGCGGCGGCGCTCGAAATCACGCTGATCGGTCCGCGCCTGCGGTTCGACGCGGCGACGACGATCGCACTCGCCGGCGCCGGGTTTCACGCGCAGATCGGCGGCGACCCCGTTCCGATGTGGCAAGCGGTCGCCGTCGAGCGCGGCGCGGTGCTCGATATCGGCACGGCGCGGCACGGCGCACGGGCCTATCTCGCGATCGCCGGCGGATTCCTCGTCGACGCAACGCTCGGCAGCGCGTCGACCGACGTCAACGCGCGGCTCGGCGGGCACGTGCTGAAGGCGGGCGATCGGCTGACGGCGGGCGCGCCGACCGTTCGCAAGGACGCCTCGCCGCGCTGGTCGCTCGATCCGCGCCCGTGGTTCGACGCGGACGCCGCGCACTCGATCCGGCTGATTCGCGGCACCCATTTCGATGCACTCGACGCGGCCTCGCGCCGTGCGCTGTTCGAGCGGGAGTTCCTCATCGGCAACGAATCGAACCGCGTCGGCTTCCGGCTCGAAGGTCCGGCGCTCGCGCTCGGCACGCCGATCGAGATGGTCAGCGAGCCGCTCGCGACCGGCACGCTGCAGCTTCCGCCCGACGGCCAGCCGATCGCGCTGATGGTCGAGCACCCGACCGTCGGCGGCTATCCGCGCATCGGCCAGGTCGCGGCCGTCGACCTGCCGCGGCTCGCCCAGCGGCGGCCGGGCGAGTCCGTGCGCTTCGAGGAAATCGATCTCGCCGCCGCGCAAACGCGTTATCTTGAGCGCGAACGCGCGCTCGACGAGCTGATCGACGCGATCCGCGAACGGCTTTCGGCATGAAGACGATCGATCTCAACTGCGACATGGGCGAATCGTTCGGCGCCTGGACGATGGGCCAGGACGACGCCGTGCTCGCGCACGTGACGTCGGCGAACATCGCCTGCGGCTTCCACGCAGGTGATCCGTCGACGATGCGGCGCACCGTCGCCGCGGCCGCCGCGCACGGCGTCGCGATCGGCGCGCATCCGTCGCTGCCCGATCTCGCCGGCTTCGGGCGGCGCGAGATGCGCATCTCCGCCGACGAGGCGCACGCGATCACGCTGTATCAGATCGGCGCGCTCGACGCGATGGCGCGCGCGGCCGGCACCAGGCTGCATCACGTCAAGCCGCATGGCGCGCTCTACAACATGGCCGCGAAGGATCGCGCGCTGGCCGACGCGATCGCCGCGGCGGTGCGTGCATTCGATGCCTCGCTGATGCTCGTCGGCCTCGCCGCGAGCGAGTTGCCGCGCGCCGGCGAGCGCGCGGGTCTCGCCGTCGCGCACGAGGCGTTCGCCGATCGCCGCTACGAAGGCGACGGCTCGCTGATGGCACGCGGCAAGGCCGGCGCCGTGATCGACGACGTCGACGCCGCGGTCGCGCAGGCGATCGCGATCGCGACACGCGGCGAAGCCGACAGCGCGGGCGGCCCGCTCGCGATCCGCGCCGACACGATCTGCGTGCACGGCGACCGCGCCGACGCCGCGGCGTTCGCGAAGCGTCTGCGCGAAGGCCTCGAAGCGGCCGGCGTCGCCGTCGCGGCGTTGAAAGGCGGCCGCGCTTGAACGCATGGCCGCTGCTCGGCGTCGCGGTCGTCGTCGCCGGCTTCGCGCTGCGCCGCAATCCCGTGCTGGTCGTCGTGATCGCGGGCATCGTCAGCGGCGTCGCGTCGGGCATGGGCGTCGGCGACCTGCTCGCGCTGCTCGGCACGTCGTTCGCGAGCAATCGCGTGCTGCTGCTGTTCACGCTGACGCTGCCGGTCATCGGGCTCCTCGAGCGTTGCGGCCTGCGCGAGCGCGCCAGGCAATGGATCGACGGATTTCGCCGGCTCTCGCTCGCGCGACTCCTCGTCTCGTACCTCGCGATGCGCCAGGTGCTCTCGATGTTCGGTCTCTACGACATCGCGGGCCACGCGCAGACCGTGCGACCGCTGCTGGCGCCGATGGCCGAGCAGGCGGCCGCCCGCGACGCGCCGATCGACGAGGCGACGCGCCTGCGCATGCGCGCGCTGGCGGCCGCGACCGACAACGTCGGGCGCTTCTTCGGCGAGGACGTGTTCCTCGCGTTCGCCGGCGTGCTGCTGATCCAACGCTTCTTCGACAGCCAGGGCATCCATCTCGAGCCGTTCGCGATCGCGCGCTGGGCCGTGCCGACGGCGATCGCGGCGTTCGTGATCCATGGACTGCGCATCGTCTGGGTGCAGCGCAGGCTCGCACGTCGCAAGCCCGCTGCCGAGGCGACCGATGCTGCGCGTTGAGCACATCTACTGGCTCGTCGGCGCGTTCCTGCTCGTCGCGGCGTTCATGGATGCGCGCGTCAAACGGTGGAGCGCGGCCGCGTTCTGGGCCGTGCTGTCGATCCCGTTCCTGTTCGGCGACGCGATCCTCGCCGCGGCGCAGTCCGGCGTGCGCTGGCCGGCGCAGGCGATGGGCGTGGGCCTGATCGCGCTCGGCGTGCTCGCGGCGCGCGGGAAGCTGCGCACGCACGAGGAGTCGCCCGAGGACGATGCGCGGCGCCGTGCCTCGGCGTCCAAGTTCGGCAACCCCCTGTTCGTGCCGGCGCTCGCGATTCCGCTCGCGACGGTGGCACTCGTGCTCGCGGCGCCGCATCTCCGATGGAACGGCGCGCCGCTGATCGAACCGACGCAGGCGACGCTGATCTCGCTCGGCGTCGCGTGCATCGTGGCGCTCGCGATCGGCATGCGCATCACGCGCGCGCCGTTTGCAGAGAGCCTGCGCGAAGGCCGCCGGCTGCTCGATGCGCTCGGCTGGGCGGCGCTGCTGCCGATGGTGCTGGCGACGCTCGGCAGCGTGTTCGCGTCGACCGGCGTCGGCGATGCGATCGCGGCGATCGTCGGCGCGACGATTCCGGCCGACAACCGCTTCGCGTGCCTCGTCGCGTTCGCGCTCGGCATGGTCGCGTTCACGGTGATCATGGGCAACGCGTTCGCCGCGTTTCCGGTCATGATGGCGGGCGTCGGCCTGCCGCTGCTGGTGCTGAAGCACGGCGCGAATCCCGCCGTGCTCGGCGCGATCGGCATGCTGACCGGCTACTGCGGCACGCTGCTGACGCCGATGGCCGCCAACTTCAACATCGTGCCGGCCGTGCTGCTCGAGCTGCCCGACCAGTACGGCGTGATCCGCGCGCAGTGGCCGACCGCGCTGATCCTGCTCGCGGTCAACGTTCTCCTGATGTGGCTCCTGGTGTTCCGATGACGAACGAACCGACCGTATTGCTCACCGGCTTCGAGCCGTTCGGCGGCGAGCGCGTCAATCCGTCGGGCGAGCTCGTGCGCGCGCTCGACGGCGCGCTCGTGAACGGGCACCGCGTCGCGACGGCGATCCTGCCGGTCGCGTTCTCGGCGACGCTGCCGACGCTCGAGGCGCTGCTCGAGACGCATCGGCCGGTGCTCGCGCTTGCGACGGGCCAGGCCGGCGGCGTCAGCGAGCTCAAGATCGAGCGCCTCGCCGCGAACCTCGTCGATGCGCGCATCGCCGACGCCGACGGCCTGCAGCCGATCGACGAGCCGATCGTCGACGGCGCGCCGGCCGCGTATTTCGCGACGCTGCCGGTGAAGGCCATGCTGGCGCGGCTGCGCGTGCTCGGGATTCCGGCGGCGCTGTCGCAGAGCGCGGGCGCCTACGTCTGCAACCAGGTGTTCTTCGCGCTTGCGCATCTCGTCGCCACGCGCTACCGCACGACGCGCGCGGGCTTCATCCACGTGCCGTGGCTGCCGGAGCAGGCCGTGAAGCATCACGGGCAGCCGAGCATGGCGCTGGCGACGATGGTCGAAGGCGTGCGGGCGGCGATCGAGTGCGCGGTAGCGACCCATCGCGATCTGCGTGTTCCGGGCGGGAGCACGCACTGACGGGTCGCGCGGCGAGGCGTCAGCAGCCCTTGCCGGCCGCGGGTTCCCTGGTGATTTCGAGCACGAGCTCGCCGGTCGCCGAGTACGGGAGCTTCACCTTGACGGCGTCGGTCGCGTAATAGAAGCCGCCCTGCGTCGGCGCCTTGATCGAGTCGCGCACCTCGGATTCGTACGATTTGCCGACGACGTCGGCCTCGGTTGCGATCGCGAAGCGGTCGACCTTGTCGAGCGTCGCGCAACCGAGGAGGCGCGTGCGCCTGAACGGGCGGATGTCGAGGTGCAGCGGCTTCACCTCGACGGTGTCGCGCACGGTGTCGTCGTCGTTGAGCGTGTAGAAGAACGGCTTGAAGACTTCGTGGCCGAAAGCACCGCCCTCGCGCGGCGTGGCGGTGATCTGCACGCGCACGGACGCGTGCTCGAACGTCGACGGCAGGTCGATCACGCGGTAGCGGCTCTTGCCCTTCGGGAAGTCGCGCTCGGGCGCAGCCTGATCGATGCGAAGGCGCGTCGGCTTCGCGGGCTCGATCGCCACGGGGCCTTCGGCCGGCGCATCGACGGTCGGCGCGGGCTTGCCGAAGAGGCGGTCCTTCCAGTCGGAGAACGTCTCGCCGATGGCGCTCAGGGGATTGGAAGCGCTCGCGGAAACGGCGTATGCGAGCGTCGTGGCGAGGGCCGAGCGGCGAACCACGCCTGCCCTCACCCCGGCCCTCTCCCGCGCGGCGGGAGAGGGAGTCGCGCTCTGTGTCGGGGCGATCCTGTCCTTAGATCGCACGCGTCTCAGCCGCCGACCTGCAGCGGCTTGAGATCGCCGCCGTCTTCCTCGAAGGCCTCGATCTCGAGCGTCTTCGCGCTCGAGGAGATCGCCTTCTTCTGCGCGTCGTCGGCGCCCTTGCGCAGCACGACGCCGGTGATGTGCTCGTCGTCGCGCAGCTGGCCGAGGTAGCCGTACAGCTCGACCTTGCCCATCGTGTAGCCGTTGATCGAGAACTTCTCGCCCTTCTCGGGCTTCACCCAGGCGCGGTTGTCGCGGATGTCGCCGCGCGCGAACGCCGCGGCCGCGGTGACGAGGCCGAGGGCCAACATCGCAATGCGCACGAACTTGATCATGATGCCTGTGCTCCGGTGGTGATTACTTGCCCGATTCGGCCGGCTTCGCGGCGGTCTCGTCGGTCTTGGTCTGCGCGACGAGCTCGGAGATCGTGCCGTCCTTCGCCTGCATGAACGCGCGCATCTTGAGCTGATAGGCGACCCGCGCGAGCGCGATGATGTGCTCGTTCTTGATGCGCTCCTTCTCGCCGCGCTTGACGATGACGGTGTCGCAGGCGAGGTTCTGCTCCTTGCGGTAGCGCAGCGCGCTGCGCAGGTCTTCCTCGGTCAGCGGCGCGCCGTCGTAGTCGAACTGGTTGTCCTTGTCGGCGACCAGCGTGACGTCGAAGCTCGGCGGGATGTTCGCGCCCTGCGTCACCAGGTCCTTGCTGACGCCGCGGCCGCACGCGGACAAGGCGAACGCCGCCACGCAGACCAGCGCCGCCAACCACGAAACCCGCATGCAGGAAAGGATCCGCATACCCGAACGCTCCCGATGTCCCGAAAAGGACCGCAAGGTTACCACCGCGCATCGCCGCCGGCATGCCCGCGGGTTGCCGCGGGTTCAGGCGTGCGGCAGCGTGACGCCGCGCTGGCCCATGTACTTGCCGCCGCGGTCCTTGTAGCTCGTCTCGCAGTCCTCGTCGGATTCGAGGAACAGCATCTGCGCGACGCCCTCGTTGGCGTAGATCTTCGCCGGCAGCGGCGTCGTGTTCGAGAACTCGAGCGTGACGTGGCCCTCCCACTCGGGTTCCAGCGGCGTCACGTTGACGATGATGCCGCAGCGCGCGTAGGTGCTCTTGCCGAGGCAGATCGTCAGCACCTTGCGCGGGATGCGGAAGTACTCGACCGTCCGCGCGAGCGCGAACGAGTTCGGCGGGATGATGCAGACGTCGGACTTGATGTCGACGAAGCTGCGCTCGTCGAAGTTTTTCGGATCGACGATCGTCGAGTTGATGTTCGTGAACACCTTGAACTCGTCGGCGCAGCGTACGTCGTAGCCGTAGCTCGACGTGCCGTACGAGATCAGGCGGTGACCGCCGTTCTGCTTGACCTGGCCGGGCTCGAAGGGCTCGATCATCTTGTGCTGGTCCGCCATGCGGCGGATCCATTTGTCGGATTTGATGGTCATGCAGGTGTCTTCGTGAAAGGGTTCGGTTGCGTGATGGCGGCTGTTCCCCCTCTCCCGCTCGCGGGAGAGGGCTGGGGTGAGGGCAATCTCGTCGAAGCGTTTCGCCAGCGTGCCCTCACCCTACCCTCTCCCGCGCGCGGGAGAGGGGAAAAGCGCGCTACGTGTTCTGGATGACGATTTTCGGAAACTGGATCTGCTTGTTGCGCGCACGCAAGGACAAACGCGCCGCGGCATTGCGGGCGATTTCACGATAGCGCGCAGCGATATCGGACTCCGGCATCGCCGCGACCGTCGGCGTGCCGCCGTCGGCCTGCTCGCGGATGCGGATGTCGAGCGGCAGCGCGCCGAGCAGCGGCACGCCGTACTGCCCGGCCATGCGCGCGCCGCCGCCTTCGCCGAAGATGTGCTCCTCGAAGCCGCAGTTCGAGCAGACGTGCGTCGCCATGTTCTCGATGATGCCGAGCACGGGCACGTTGACCTTCTCGAACATCTTGAGCGCCTTCTTCGCATCGAGGAGCGCAATGTCCTGCGGCGTCGTGACGATCAGCGCGCCGGACACCGGCACGCGCTGGCAGAGCGTCAGCTGGATGTCGCCGGTGCCGGGCGGGAGGTCGACGATGAGGTAGTCGAGGCCGGACCAGTTCGTCTCGCCGAGGAGCTGCTGCAGCGCCTGCGTCACCATCGGTCCGCGCCAGATCATCGCGGTGTCTTCCTCGATCATGAAGCCGATCGACATGACCTCGATGCCGTGGTTCGTCTTGGGCTCGATGCGCTTGCCGTCCTTCGAATCCGGCCGGCCGCTGAGGCCGAGCATGCGCGGCTGGCTCGGCCCGTAGATGTCCGCGTCGAGCACGCCGACGGCGGCGCCTTCGGCCTTGAGCGCCAGCGCGAGGTTCGCCGCCACGGTCGACTTGCCGACGCCACCCTTGCCCGAGGCGATCGCGATGACGTTCTTCACGTTCGGCAGCGGCGTCAGCCCGTCCTGCACGACGTGCGCGTGCACGCGCGAGGACACGCTGACGGCCGCGTGCGCGATCAGGGGATCGGCTTCGAGCGCCTGCTTCGCCGCATCGGCGATCGCCGCATGCGCGGAGGCCGCGGGATAGCCGAGCTGGATGTCGACGGACACGTCGTCGCCCGCGACGCCGACGCCGCGCACGGCGCCTGCCGAGACGAGATCGGTGCCGGTATGCGGATCGACGACGCCGGACAGGATGCGCCGGGCGCGCGTCTCGAGGGTTTCGCTCATCAACGGGGAGGTCGTGCGGGAAGGCGCTCATTATGCCAGCCGCCGCGCTGCGGCGCGCCTTGACGCGCGCGCGGCCCGGCGGCACCGTGCGAGCGCCACTTCGCGAGGAGAACGCCATGTCGCTCCGCTTCCCGCTGATCGCCTTCGCCGCCGCGCTGCTCGTGAGCGCGCGTGCCTTCGCCGCCGACGCCTCGCCGGCCGGCGTCTGGAAAACGATCGACGACAAGACCGGTCAGCCGAAGTCGATCGTCGAGATCACCGAGGAGAACGGCGAGCTCACCGGCAAGGTCAAGGAAGTGCTGCAGTCCGACCAGGGCCCGAACCCGGTCTGCAAGGAATGCGAGGGCGAGCGCAAGAACCAGCCCGTCACCGGCATGACGATCATCTGGGGCATGAAGAAGGACGGCGACGGGTGGAGCGGCGGGAAGATTCTCGATCCGAAGAACGGGAAGGTGTACGGGTGCAAGATGCATCTGACCGACAACGGGCAGAAGCTCGAAGTGCGCGGATTCATCGGGTTTTCGCTGCTCGGTCGCACGCAGGTCTGGGAGCGGCAGGCCCAGTAGCTTCGCCTTCGCCAGCGCATGTCTTTCCTTCTCCCGCTCGCGGGAGAAGGTGCCGAAGGCGGATGAGGGCAATCTTGCGAGGCTGTTCCGAGCTGCCCTCACCCTACCCTCTCCCGCGAGCGGGAGAGGGGAAGGAAGACACGCCATGCCATAATTCCGCGCT
>DATFRS010000060.1:0-11053 GCA_035263065.1 Rhodanobacteraceae bacterium | reverse complement strand
GCGTCGATGAGGGGCTCGCGGTCAACGTGCGCCTCGGCGAGGTGGAGACGGTCGAGCGCACGCGCGATCGCGGAGTGTCGGTGACGGTCTATTTCGGCCGTCGCAAGGGCTCGGCGAACACGGCCGATCTCGATCCGAAGTCGATCGAGCAGACGATCGACCACGCCTGCGCGATCGCACGCTACACGGAGGAGGATCCGGCCAACGGCCTGCCCGATCCGGCATTGCTCGCGCGCGAGATTCCCGATCTCGATCTCTGGCATCCGTGGCACGTCAGCGCCGAGGACGCGATCAGGCTCGGCATCGAGATCGAGGACGCCGGACGCGCGTTCGACAAGCGCATCGACAATTCCGAAGGCGCCACTGTCCAGGCCGGCGCGTCGATGACCGCGTATGCGAACTCGCTCGGCTTCAGCGGCACCGAGCGCGGCACGCGCCATGCGCTCTCGTGCGCGCTGATCGCCGAGGACGACGCCGGCATGCAGCGCGACTACTCCTACGACACCGTGCGCGAAGCGCGCGATTTCAAGCCTGCCGCCGAGATCGGCCGCAAGGCCGCCGAGCGGACGGTCGCGCGGCTCGGCGCGCGCAAGCTCTCGACGCGCGAATGCCCGGTGCTGTTCGTGCCGGAAACGGCGCGCACCGTGATCGGGCATTTCCTGTCGGCGGTCAGCGGCGGCGCGCTGTATCGCCGCGCGAGCTTCCTCGTCGATCACGCCGGCAAGCAGATCTTTCCGGACTGGATGCAGATCGCGGAGCGTCCGCACATTCCGCGCGGGCACGGCTCGACGGCGTTCGATGCGGAAGGCGTCGCGACGCGCGATTCGGATCTCGTCAAGGACGGCGTGCTCGCGCGCTACATCCTCGGCAGCTACTCGGCGCGCAAGCTGGGGCTGCAGTCGACCGCGAACGCGGGCGGCGTGCAGAACATCATCGTCGAGCCCGGCGCCGACGATTTCGCCTCGCTCGTCAGGCGCATGGGCACGGGCCTCCTCGTCACCGATCTCATGGGGCAGGGCGTGTCGCTGATCACCGGGGACTATTCGCGCGGCGCGTCCGGTTTCTGGGTCGAGAACGGCGAGATCGCCTATCCGGTCGAGGAAATCACGATCGCATCGAACCTGCGCGACGTGTTCCAGCGCATCGAGGCGGTCGGCCGCGACGTCGACGTGCGCTCGCACATCCTGACGGGCTCGCTCCTGGTCGGACGCATGACCGTGGCGGGCGAGTAGGCGCGTTACGTCCGCGTGAAAGGCGTGCAGGAAGTCCTAGTGACCTCCTGCGATTGAATTCGCGGCGCGGTTGCGAAATAGTGGTGGCGTCTTCCACCGGGAGCCAAGCGCATGAGCGAAACCGACAGCGTCACGCCGTCCGCACCGCCGCCGCAGCCGCCGCCGGCCGCACCGGCACCGACCGAGAGCGAAGAGCGCACGTGGGCGATGCTCGGCCATCTTTCCGCGTTCAGCGCCTTCATCACCGGCATCGGCTGCGTGCTGGGTCCGCTGATCGTCTGGCTGATCAAGCGCGAGACGATGCCGTTCGCCGGCGAGCAGGCCAAGGAAGCGCTGAACTTCAACATCACGATGATCATCGCCTGCGTCGCGCTGTGGCTCCTGACGATCATCACGCTCGGTATCGGCCTCCTCCTGACCGTTCCGCTCGGCCTCGCGCTGTTCGTCGGCTGGATCGTGCTGACGATCATCGCGGCCGTGAAGGCCAACAACGGCGAGCACTACCGCTATCCGTTCACGCTGCGCCTGGTGAACTGAAGTCAGCTCGAACGCGCAGCGACGAAGCGCGCGAGATCGCCCAGCGATCTCGCGCGCTCACCGAGCTTCCCGATCGCATCGAGCGCGCTCGCCGTGAGCGCGGCGAGCTCGGCGCGCGAGGCGTCGACGCCGAGAATCGCGGGATAGGTCGGCTTCGCGGCCGCCGCGTCCTTGCCGGCGGTCTTGCCTAGCTGCTCGGTGCCGGCCTCGATGTCGAGGAGATCGTCGCGGATCTGGAAGGCGAGGCCGATCGCGTGGCCGTAGTGCTCGAGCGCGTCGAACACCGCCTCGTCGCGACAGCCTGCCGCGAGCGCGCCGAGCCGCACCGACGCGCGGATCAGCGCGCCGGTCTTGTGCACGTGCATGCGCTCGAGCTCGTCCTTCGCGAGCGTCTTTCCGACCGCCGCGAGATCGAACGCCTGGCCGCCGGCCATGCCGTGCGATCCGCACGCAGCGGCGAGGACGCGCAGCATCTCGACGCGCGCGCCCGCATCGACGTCGATCGCGCGATCGTGCGCGAGCACGTCGAACGCGAGCGCCTGCAGCGCATCGCCGGCGAGGATCGCCATCGCTTCGCCGAACACGACGTGGCAGGTCGGACGGCCGCGGCGCAGGCTGTCGTCGTCCATCGCGGGCAGGTCGTCGTGCACGAGCGAGTACGCATGGATGATCTCGACCGCGGCCGCCGCGGCGTCGAGGCGATCCGGCGTCGCGCCGAGCGACTCGCCGGCCGCGTAGACGAGCAGCGGACGCAGCCGCTTGCCGCCGCCGAGCACGGCGTAGCGCATCGCGCGGTGCAGCTCGACCGGCGGCTGCGCCTCGGGCGGCAGCACGCGCGCGAGCATCGCGTCGGCGCGCGCGGAGAGGGCGACGAGTTCTTCGGTCAGGTCCTTCACGGGATCGTCCTGGCCATCGCGGCGACGAAAGCTCCGAAGTCGTCATCCCGGCGAAAGCCGGGATCCATTTTGATTGTCTGCGGCATGAGCGGAGCAAAAGCAACATGGATCCCGGCTTTCGCCGGGATGACGGACGAGGGGTGTCTCACGTCGACGACGCTCAGGGCGTGTCTGGATCGAACGGAAGCGCGCTTTCCGGCGCACCGGGATCGAGCAGCAGCTTGACGCGCAGTTCCGCCTGCTCGAGCGCATTCTGGCAATTGCGATACAGCGCGATGCCGCGCTCGAACGATTTCAGCGAATCGTCGAGGCTGAGCTCACCCTGCTCCATGCGCGACACCAGTTGCTCGAGCTCGTCCAGCGATTTTTCGAACTCGGCGATCTTCGAGCTGTCGGCGGTCGGCGGCATGGCGCGCAAGCTAGCACGGCGAGGCGCACGCGTCCACGCGAAAAACGACCGGTTTTCTGGGGGTTTCCTCCGGCTTCAGACCGAGGCGGCCTGCTGCCAGTCGAGTCGTGCGCGCGCTCGCGCGAGGCGCTCGGCGCCGGCCTCGCTGATCCAGAGATCGGCGACCGCGAGCAGCGCACCTTCGGCGTCGAACACGAGCGGCATGCGGCTGCGCTGCCACGGCGGGATGCCGGCTTCCTGCAGGAGATCGCGCAGCTCGCGCGTGTGCGCGCCGCCGTGCAGGCGCAGGCTTTCGCCGCCGCGACGGAAACGCACGTGCGCGGTCTCGCCGAGCGCCGGCGCCTCGGCGCCGCCGTCGAGCGCGACGAGCCTGAGCACGCCGATGTCGGCCGGGAGCGCGAGCGCGGCGCCGGTGAACTCGGCCGTCCAGTCGAGCGGCGGCAGCTGCAGCGGCGGCAGCGCGTGCAACAGATCGCGATAGCGCCGCACTTCGACGCCGGGCCAGCGCACGCACGGCTGGCGATCCTCGCCGGCTTCGGCGAGCTGGCGCACGAGCTCGGCGACCTGGAACTGCGTCGGCTCGGGCAACGCGATCGAGCGCAGCCAGCGGCGCAGCACCGGATCGCGCAGCGCATCGGGCAACTGCAGCCATTCGCGGAAGCGCAGCGTCGAGGGATCGAGGCCCTGCACGCGCGCGAGCGTGCGCTCGGCTTCGTCGTCGATGTAGTCGGCCGCGGCGCGCGCCCACTGCGCGCTTTGCGCGATGCTGGTCTCGGCCTCGGGCCAGCGTCGCACGATGCGCGGCAGGATCTCGACGCGCAGGAAGTTGCGGTCGAGCGAGACGTCCGCGTTGCTCGGATCCTCGATCCAGAGCAGGCGATGGCGCTCGGCGTAGTTGCGCAGCGTCGCGCGCGGCAGCGTGAGCAGCGGTCGCCATGCGTAGCCCGGCCCGAAGCGGCGCAGCGTGCGCATCGCGCCGAGACCTTCGGGGCCGGCGCCGCGCAGGAGCTTCAGCAGCACCGTCTCGGCCTGGTCGTCGCGATGATGCGCCAGCGCGAGGATCTCGCCTTCGCCGAGCATGTCCTCGATGACGTTGTAGCGCGCGCGGCGCGCCGTCGCCTCGAGGCCGAGGCCCGGGCTGCGCGCGACTTCGACCGTGCGCGACTCGAGGGGCATGCCGAGCTGCTCGGCGAACGCCGCGCAGTGGCGCGCCCACATCGCGCTGTCGGCCTGCAGCCTGTGATCGACGTGCACGGCGCGAAGCCCGCGCGCTCGGGCCGCTTGCGCGTTCGCGAGCGCGTGGAGCAGCACCGTCGAGTCGAGCCCGCCGCTGTGCGCGACGAGGATCGGGCCCGCCGGCAGGTCGGCGAGCGCGTGATCGATCAGGTCGCGGAGTCGGCGGTCGGCCATGGCGTTGCTCCGGGCGTTGCGCCGCGCGTCAGCGTCAGTTCCAGGAACAGACGACCTTGCCGCAGTTGCCCGAGTCCATGAGGTCGAAGCCCTTCTGGAAATCGTCGATGTGGATCTGGTGCGTCAGCACCTTCTGCAGCGGGAAGCCCGTCAGCACCATCTGCGTCATCTTGTACCAGGTCTCATACATGCGCCGGCCGTAGATGCCGTGCAGCACGAGGCCCTTGAAGATGACCTTGTCCCAGTCGATGCCGGCGCCCTTGGGCAGGAGGCCGAGCAGCGCGATCTTGCCGCCGTGGTACATGCAGTCGAGCATGTCGGCGAACGCGCGCGGGTTGCCGCTCATCTCGAGGCCGACGTCGAAGCCCTCCATGTGGAGATCCTTGACGACTTCCTTGAGCGACTGCTTGGACACGTTGACGACGCGCGTCGCGCCCATGTCGGCGGCGAGCTTGAGGCGATAGTCGTTGACGTCGGTGACGACGACGTTGCGCGCGCCGACGTGCTTGGCGATGCCGGCCGCGATGATCCCGATGGGGCCCGCGCCGGTGATCAGCACGTCCTCGCCGATGAGATCGAACTCGAGCGCGCAGTGCGCGGCGTTGCCGTACGGATCGAAGAACGCGGCGAGCTCGGACGGGATCTGGTCCGGGATCGGCCAGAGGTTCGACGCCGGCACGGCGACGTATTCGGCAAATGCGCCATTTCGCGTCACGCCGATGCCGACGGTGTTCGGGCAGAGGTGCTGCTTGCCCGCACGGCAGTTGCGGCAGACGCCGCAGACGACGTGGCCTTCGGCCGAGACGCGCTGGCCGACCGTGTAGCCGCGCACGCCGGGGCCGATGTCGACGATGCGCCCGACGAACTCGTGGCCGATGACGAGGCCGGGCTTGATCGTGCGCTGCGACCACTCGTCCCACTTGTAGATGTGGAGGTCCGTGCCGCAGATCGCGGTCTTCTCGAGCCGGATCAGCACGTCGTTCGGGCCGATCTCGGGGATCGGCACCTGCTCCATCCAGATGCCGGGCGCGGCGTCGCGCTTGACCAGCGCCTTCATCGTTGCGGTTGCCATGTGCGGAGAAATCCTTGCGGGGTGGCGGATTATAGGGGCTCGGGACTAGCCTCTAAACTCTCGCCGTGACCCAGGCCGACACGCGTCCACCCGCGATCTTCCTGATGGGCGCCACCGCGACCGGCAAGACCGCGCTCGCGTGCGCGCTGGCGGAGCGCTTTGCGCTCGGCCTCGTCAGCGTCGATTCGGCGCTCGTCTACCGCGGCCTCGACATCGGCAGCGCGAAGCCCGATGCCGCGACGCTCGCGCGCCATCCGCATCGGCTGATCGACATCCGCGAGCCGGACGCGCCGTACTCCGCCGCCGATTTCCGCCGCGATGCGCTCGCGGCGATGGACGCGATCCGCGACGAGGGGCGCGTGCCGCTGCTGGTCGGCGGCACCGGACTCTACTTTCGCGCGCTCGCGCTCGGCCTCTCGGATCTGCCGGACGCCTCGCCGGCGGTGCGCACGCGTATCGCGGAGGAAGCCGGGCGCGTCGGCTGGCCTGCGCTGCACGCGCGGCTCGCAGCGCTCGATGCGGCGGCGAGCGAGCGCATCCGCGCCGGCGACGCGCAGCGCATCCAGCGTGCGCTCGAGATCATCGAGCTCACCGGCAAGCCGCTGTCGGCGCAGACCGGCGGCGTGCCCGCGCGTCCGCCGTGGCGGATCCTGAAGCTCGCGCTCGTGCCGCGCGATCGCACGCGCCTCCACGCGCGCATCGCCGGGCGCTTCGATGCGATGCTTGCGGCGGGCTTCCTCGACGAAGTGCGCGCGCTGCGCGCGCGCGGCGATCTCGATCCGGCGTTGCCTGCACTGCGCGCCGTCGGCTACCGGCAGGCGTGGGAGCATCTTGAGGGCACCGTGGACGGCCCCACGTTCCGGGAGCGCGCGATCTTCGCCACGCGCCAGCTCGCCAAGCGCCAGACGACGTGGCTGCGCGGCGAGCTCGACGCGCGCTGGCTCGATCCCGACGACCCTGGGAGCGGGGCGCTGGCGACCGATGCGGTCCGAAGTTTCCTCGGGCCGCCGGTCGGTAATTGGTGATTCCGTGTCGCACGGCATTTTATTTGCCGGAACAAATCGTTAAGATGGGTTGGTCGGAAACATGAACGCTGGTTGAACCGGGGCGTCCGGACGCAAGCTTGCGCCGCGCGGCTTTTTTGCCGGTTCGCGAAATTCGCTGGTGGAGAACAAGACCATGGCCAAGGGGCAGTCGTTGCAGGATCCGTTCTTGAATGCATTGCGGCGTGAGCGCGTGCCGGTGTCGATCTATCTCGTCAACGGCATCAAGCTGCAAGGTACGGTGGAATCTTTCGACCAGTTCGTCGTGCTGCTCCGCAATACGGTCAGCCAGATGGTCTACAAGCACGCGATCTCGACCGTCGTGCCGACGCGCAACGTGCGCGTGGGCCCCGACGCCGGCGGCGGCGCCGCTCCCGCAGCGGGCGAGTCGCAGGAACATCACGAGTAATTCCCGCTGTTCGAACGATCACGCAAAGGCGAACGCGCGCTGCTCTTGCAGCCGCAGGAACCGGGCCGCAGCGACCCGGCCGCACTCGATGAATTCGGCGAGCTCGCCCGCTCGGCGGGCGCGAGCGTCGTCGGCACGCTGACCGCGCGCGTCGACAGACCGAATCCGCGCTACTTCGTCGGCAGCGGCAAGGCCGAGGAGCTCGCGCTGCAGAAGAAGGCGCTCGACGCCGATCTGATCCTCGTCAACCGCACGCTGTCGCCGGTGCAGGAGCGCAATCTCGAGAAGCTCACCGAGTGTCGCGTCGTCGACCGCACGGGGCTCATCCTCGACATCTTCGCGCAGCGCGCGCGCTCGCACGAAGGCAAGCTGCAGGTCGAGCTCGCGCAGCTCAAGCACATGTCGACGCGCCTCGTGCGCGGATGGACGCACCTGGAGCGCCAGCGCGGCGGTGCGATCGGCCTGCGCGGTCCCGGCGAGACGCAGCTCGAGCTCGATCGCCGCCTCATCGGCGAGCGCATGAAGGCGCTGCAGAAACGCCTCGACAAGGTCGAAGTGCAGCGCAACCAGGCGCGCCGCGCGCGCCAGCGCAACGCGGTGCCGGTCGTCGCGCTGGTCGGCTACACGAACGCGGGCAAGTCGACGCTGTTCAATGCGCTCACGGGTGCGGAGGTCTACGCCGCGAACCAGCTGTTCGCGACGCTCGATCCGACCGTGCGCCGTCTCGAAGGGCTCGACTGCGGACCGGTCGTGCTCGCCGACACCGTCGGCTTCATCCGCGATCTGCCGCACGATCTGGTCGCCGCGTTCCGCTCGACGCTGTCCGAGGCGCGCGATGCGGATCTGCTGCTGCACGTCGTCGACGCGTCCGATCCCGAGCGCGACGATCGCATGGCCGACGTCGACAACGTGCTGCGCGAGATCGGCGCGGGCGACCTGCCGCAGGTGCTCGTCTACAACAAAATAGATCTCGTCGCCGAAGCGATGCCGCGACTCGATTGGCTGGATGGCGGCGAAACGCCGCGGGCCTGGGTCTCGGCCGTCACCGGCACGGGGCTCGAGGGCCTGCGCGCGGCGATCGAGCGCAGGCTCGGCGCCGAGCGCATCACGGCCGAGCTGCACGTGCCGTCCTCGTCGGGCCGCCTGCGCGCGCGTCTGCACGCGCAAGGGCTCGTTGCCGAGGAAAGCGCCGAGGAGTCGGGCTGGCGCATCCGCATCGACGCGCCGCGCGCGCTCGTCGAGCCCCTGTTCGGCCTCCCCGACGGCGACGGCGACTGGCTGCGCCGGCGCTTGCTTGCCCGCCCAAAGACCCCTACCTACAATTCGACGGCAGCCCACTAAGGGCTTTCCCGATCGCTTCTTCGGGGCCGCAATTTTCCTGCGCGGTTGCGGTCAATCGCTTGGTACGGCGGCGTCGCCGCACTTTCACGAAAAGTCCCTGGCATCCGTGACGGGCGCCGGCAACGAGGTAGCGAGAGATGGCCTGGAACGAACCCGGCAGCGGCAAGCAGCGCGATCCATGGAAGGACGGCGGGGGCGGCGGCGGACCGTCGCCTGATTTCGATGCGGCGTTCAAGCGCCTCTCGGCGTTCTTCAACCGCCTGTTCGGCGGCGGCGGCGGCGGGTTCGCGGTCGCCGCGTTCGGCATCCTGATCGCGTGGCTGCTGCTCGACTGCTGGTCGGTCGTGAACGCGAGCCAGTCCGGCGTCGTGCTCCGCTTCGGCGAGTTCTCGCGCGTGATGGCGCCCGGCTTCAACCTCAAATGGCCGCGGCCGATCGAGACCGTGATGAAGGTCGACGCGAAGAACGTGCGCGCGACGTCCGACCAGGTGCGCATGCTGACCAAGGACGAGAACATCGTGCTGGTCGACTTCAACGTGCAGTACACGGTCGCCGACGCGACGCACTACCTCTTCAGCGTGCGCGACCCCGACGAGACGATCAAGCAGGCCGCCGAGAGCGCCGTGCGCGAGGTGATCGGCGCGAGCGGGCTCTCGTCGATCATGCCGGACCAGCAGCAGACGCAGGCGCAGGCCGCGCAGACCGAGGCCGACAAGGACAAGAAAGCGCCCCCCGCGCCGGCCGCCGTGCAGATCAATCCGAGCGCCGAGCTCGCGGGCCAGGCGAAGAAGGTGTTGCAGGCGACGCTCGATCGCTACGACACCGGACTCTCGGTCACGCAGCTCAATTTCCAGAACGTGCGTCCGCCGCAGGAAGTAAAGGAGGCGTTCGACGACGCGATCAGCGCGCGCGAGGATCGCCAGCGCCGCAGCAACGAAGCCGACGCGTACGCCAAGCGCGTGATTCCCGAAGCGCGCGGCGAGGCGGCGCGCATCGTCGCCGAATCCGAAGGCTACAAGGCCGAGCGCATCGCGAAGGCCGAGGGCGACGGTCAGCGTTTCAACCTCATCGCGTCCGAATACAAGGCCGCGCCCGAAGTCACGCGCAAGCGGCTCTATCTCGAGACGATGCAGAAAGTGTTGAGTGAAACGAGCAAGGTCGTCGACCTCTCGGGCGGCAAGAATATTCTCTATCTGCCGATCGACGCGAACCGGACGCCGCCGCCGACGGCCGAAGCGATCGCGCCGGCCGTGACCGCTACGCCGGAACCCGGCAAGGGAGGCCGCTGATGCGCCTCGCCACCGCCGTCGTCGCCGTCATCATCGTGCTGGTCGCGACCAGCGCCGCGTTCGTCGTCAACGAAGGGCAGACTGCGATCCTGCTGCAGTTCGGACGCATCGTCGACACGGGCTTCAAGCCGGGCCTGCACTTCAAGCTGCCGCTCGTGCAGCAGGTGCTGCGCTTCGACCGGCGCATCCTGACGCTCGATTCGGCGCCGGAGCGCTATCTCACGTCGGAGAAGAAGGACGTCAACGTCGACTTCTACGTGAAGTGGCGCATCGCCGATCCGTCGACGTTCTACACCGCCGTCGCCGGCGACGAGACGCGTGCGCAGCAGCGCCTCGGCCCGATCGTGAAAGACGGCCTGCGCACCGCGATCAACTCGCGCACGCTGCAGGACGTCGTGTCGAGCGCGCGCTCGGACCTGACGCAGGCGCTGGTGCAGGCCGCCAATCGCGACTCCGAGAGCCTCGGCATCCAGATCGTCGACGTGCGCATCAAGCGCATCGATCTTCCGGAAGAAAGCCTCGTGCTGCGCTCGGTCTACGAGCGCATGCGCTCGGAACGCAAGCAAGTCGCCGACGCGCTCCGCGCCGAGGGCAACGAGGCCGCCGAGCGCATCCGCGCGAACGCCGACCGCGAGGCGCAGGTGCTGAAGGCCGAGGCCTATCGCGACGCCGGCAAGACGCGCGGCGAGGGCGACGCCAAGGCTGCCGAGATCTATGCGAGCTCGTACGGGCGCGATCCCGAGTTCTACGCGTTCTACCGCAGCCTCGAGGCGTACCGCGAGGCGCTGCCGACGCAGAACGGCGTGCTCGTGCTCGATCCGAAATCGGAGTTCCTGCGCTACCTGCAGGAAAGCAAGTAGGCTCGTGGCGAGCCTCGGTGCCGCGCTCTGCCTCGTCCTGGTGATCGAGGGGCTGTTCCTGTTCGCCTCGCCCGCGCTCTGGAAACGCCTCGCCGAGCACCTGCAACAAATCGATGAGAGAACGTTGCGTATGATCGGGGCGGGCATGATCGTGGTCGGGCTCGTCGTCCTGCAGTTCGTGAATTGAAGAAGAAACGCTCATGGGCAAATCCGTAGTCATCCTCGGCGCGCAGTGGGGCGACGAGGGCAAGGGCAAGATCGTCGACCTGCTGACGCGCGACATCGGTGCGGTGGTGCGCTTCCAGGGCGGCCACAACGCCGGCCACACGCTCGTCATCGGCGGCAAGAAGACCGTGCTGCACCTGATCCCGTCGGGCATCCTGCGCGACGATGCGCTGTGCCTGATCGGCAACGGTGTCGTGCTGAGCCCGGCGGCGCTGAAGAAGGAGATCGAGGAGCTCGAGGCGCGCGGCGTCGAAGTGCGCTCGCGGCTCAAGATCTCGCCGGCGACGCCGCTGATCATGCCGTACCACATCGCGCTCGATCAGGCGCGAG
>DATFRS010000059.1:0-2663 GCA_035263065.1 Rhodanobacteraceae bacterium | reverse complement strand
CCCGCGTGCCCGTCTCCCACGCACTCCAGTCCGACCACACCGCGAGCCCGAACACCAGCACGGCCACCATCGCCGCGCACGACACGCCGAGCCGCACGAGATGCGCCGCCCAGCCGGGTTGCCGCACGTAGATACCGTCGCGGCGCAGCGCGATCCAGAGCTGCGCGAGATTGAGATAGCTCGCGAGCGCGCTCGCGAGCGCGAGCCCCATGTGCAGGCCCGGCACCTTCGCGATCGCGTCGAGCCAGCCGTCGCCACCCTGCTCCGGCGTGTGCCACAGCGAGAACAGGATCGCGACGAACACGATGTTCATGACCATGTTCGCGATCATCGCGACGATGCCGGCGCGCACCGGCGTCTTCGTGTCCTGCCGCGCGTAGAACGCCGGCGCGACGACCTTGACCAGCGCAAACGCCGGCAGGCCGAACGACAGCGCGGACAGCGACAGCGCTGCCATGTCGACGTCGTGCGCCGTGAAGCGGCCGTGCTGCAGCAGCGTCGCGAGGATCGGCTTCGCCAGCAGCACGAGCGCGAGCATCGCCGGCAGCGCGATCAGGAGCGCGGTGCGCAAACCCCAGTCGAGCGCCTTCGCGAAGCCGTCGCGATCGGTCGACACGTGATGCCGAGACAGCGACGGCAGGATCACCGTGCCGAGCGCGACGCCGAACACGCCGAGCGGAAACTCGAGCAGGCGATCGGTCTGCGCGAGCCAGGTCTGCGAGCCGGAAATCAGGAACGACGCGATCAGCGTGTCGAGCAGCAGGTTGATCTGCGCGACCGACGAGCCGAACAGCGTCGGCACCATCAGCCGCATGATCCGGCGCACGTCAGGGTGATTCCAGCCCCAGCGCGGCAGCGACACCAGGTCGAGCTGACGCAACGCCGGCAGCTGCACGAGCAGCTGCAGGATGCCCGCCGCGAAGATCGCCCAGCCGAGCGCCATGATCGGCGTGTCGAGATGCGGCGCGAGCCAGAGCGCGCCGGCGATCATGCAGAGGTTGAGGATCACCGGCGTCAGCGCCGGCAACCCGAACTTGTGGAAGCTGTTGAGCACGCCGCCGGCGAGCGCGGTCAGCGAGACGAACAGCAGGAACGGAAACGTGATGCGCAACAGGTCGGTCGTCAGCGCGAATTTCACCGGCTCGTCGATCGACCCCGGCGCGAAGCCGCGTGCGACCCAGCTCGCACCGAGCACGCCGATCGCCGTCACGACGAGCAGCACGCCACCGAGCGTGCCGGCCGTGCGCGCGACGAGCTGCTTCAACTCCTCGTGGCTGCGCGTTTCCTTGACCTCGGTGAATACCGGCACGAACGCGACCGAGAACGAGCCCTCGGCGAACAGGCGCCGCAGGAAATTCGGGATGCGGAACGCGACCCAGAACGCATCGGTCGCCGCGTTCGCGCCGAAGGCGTAGGCGATCGCCTGCTCGCGGACGAGGCCGAGGACGCGCGAGACGAAGGTGCCGGCCGAGAAGGTCAGCGTGGAGCGGAGGAGGCTTGGGCGGGGGCTCATCCTTGCGCACCGTCGTCCCGGCGAAAGCCGGGACCCATTTTGATGTTCCCGAGGGAGCAAGATGGATTCCGGCTTTTGCCGGAATGACGGGAGGGGGCGTCAGGATTGACCCTGCCGGGCATGTCCTCTAAAATCCCGCGTCTTTTTTCCAGCAACCCCTTTTCCGGAGTCGTCCCTTGGCCAACATCAAGTCCGCGAAGAAGCGCGCACGTCAGTCGGAGAAAGCGCGTCAGCGCAACGCCAGCGCCCGTTCGATGGTGCGTAGCGCGATCAAGCGCGTCGTGAAGGCGATCGAAGCGAAGGACAAGGCCGCCGCCGAAGCCGCTCTCACCGCCGCCATGCCGGTGATGGACCGCTACGCCGCGCGCGGGCTGATCCACAAGAACAAGGCCGCTCGCCACAAGAGCCGCCTGACCGCGCACATCCGCGCGCTCGCCTGAGAGTTCGCAATCGTTTGCAAAAGAGCCGGCGCAAGCCGGCTTTTTTGTGCGCGCGAGGCAGTCCCTCACGCGCCCGCCTCGTCGGCGGCGCGCTTCTGTTCGTCGAAGAAACGCTGGACGTCGAGGCACAACGGCCACGTCCCTTCGCGCGCGATCGCCGACACGACGTACCACGGCTGCTTCCACCGGAGCTTCTTCACGAGCGCCTTCGCGCCTTTCTCGCGCTCTTCGGGCGGCAGGAGGTCGGCCTTGTTGAAGACGAGCCAGCGCGGCCGCTTCAGCAATTTCGGATCGAAGCGCTTGAGCTCGCCCTCGATCGCGCGGATCTGCTCGACCGGATCGGACTCGCCGAACGGCGCCATGTCGACCACGTGCAGCAGCAGCCGCGTGCGCGCGACGTGCTTCAGGAACTGGATGCCGAGCCCGGCGCCTTCGGCCGCGCCTTCGATCAGGCCAGGGATGTCGGCGATCACGAAGCTCTTGTCGGACTCGATGCGCACGACGCCGAGGTGCGGCTGCAGCGTCGTGAACGGATAGTCCGCGACCTTCGGCGTCGCGGCCGACACGGCGCGGATCAGCGTCGACTTGCCGGCATTCGGAAAGCCGAGCAGGCCGACGTCGGCGAGCACCTTGAGCTCGAGCCGGAGCTCGCGCTCCTCGCCCTCGCTGCCCGGCGTCGCCTTGCGCGGCGCGCGGTTGACCGAGCTCTA
>DATFRS010000058.1:0-10828 GCA_035263065.1 Rhodanobacteraceae bacterium | reverse complement strand
CGGCATCGACCTTGCCGCCGGCGACCATCTTGCCGTACACGACCGCCAGGTACTGCCGGTGCACGTCGCGCTCGCTGAGCTGCTCGACGAGCGCCGTGTGCGCGCGCATCGAGCGCGCGACGACCATCAGGCCGGACGTGTCCTTGTCGAGCCGGTGCACGATGCCGCCGCGCGGGATCCCGGCGAGCTTCGGATCGTGGTGCAGCAGCGCGTTCTGCAACGTGCCGGCCGGATTGCCGGCGCCGGGATGCACGACGAGGCCGGGCGGCTTGTCGACGACGATGACGTCGGCGTCCTCGTAGCGGATGTCGAGCGGGATGTCCTCGCCGGCGGCGCCGACCTCGCGCTCGAGCCGCACCTCGACGACGACGGCCTCGCCGCCGCGCACGATGTGCCGCGGCGCGACCTCCTCGCCGTCGAGCCGCGCCGCGCCGGCCTTGATCCACGCCGCGAGCCGCGAGCGCGAATAGTCGGGAAAAAGCTCGGCCAGCACCTGGTCGAAACGGCGGCCGGCGGCCGCATCCGGGACGCGTGCGTTCAGGGTGGGTTCGGGTGTGCTCATGCGGTTCGGCCGCGCCGCCGCGTGTTTCCGGCGCGCTTCCCGTTCGGGTTATGATCGTCCGTCAATCATCGCAGAGCCCCCTGCCCGCATGCGAGTTTCCCGCTCCTTCCGTCCCGTCGCCCGGCTCGTGCTCGTGGCGTTTCTCGCGCTCGTCGCCGGTTGCTCGTGGTTCCATCGCGGCAAGAAGGGCGACCCGATGGACACGCTGCCGGTCGACCAGCTCTACCAGCAGGGCGTCGACGCGCTCGACGCCGGCAACAACGATTTTGCCTCGCGCACGTTCGAGCGCCTGATCGCGCGCTTCCCGTTCGGCCCGTACACCGAGCAGTCGCAGATCAACCTCGCCTATGCGCAGTACAAGGACGGCAAGCCGGACGACGCGTACTCGACGGTCAACCGCTTCATCAAGACGTATCCGACGCACAAGCACATCGACTACGCGTATTACCTCCGCGGCCTGATCAATTTCGACCGCTCGGCCGGCTTCCTCGAGCGCTACGTCGGCCAGGACATGACCAAGCGCGACCAGGCGAACCTGCGCCAGTCGTTCGACGATTTCGGCGCGCTGGTGACGCGCTATCCGACCAGCCGCTACACCGAGGATTCGCGCCAGCGCATGGTGTACCTGCGCAACATGATGGCGCAGTCGGACCTGCACATCGCGGTGTACTACCTGCGCCGCAACGCGTACGTCGCCGCCGCGAACCGCGCGAAGTCGATCGTCGAGACGTATCCGCAGTCGCCGCAGGCCGGCGACGCGCTCGCGATCATGGTCGAGTCCTACAAGAACCTCGGCCAGCCCAAGCTGGCCGACGATGCCGAGCGCGTGCTCAAGCTCAACTATCCGGACCACCCGTTCTTCCAGGGCGACTGGCCCAAGTACCGCGCGTGGTACTGGAAGCTGATCCCGCTCAGCAACCGCGGCTGAGTTTCCCCTCAAGTCCTCGTGCTTTCCCCTCTCCCGCTCGCGGGAGAGGGCAGGGTGAGGGCAACCCCGCGAAACCCCTCACCGCCACCCCGAGCTGATCGGATACCGCCGGTTCCGCCCGAACGCCCGCGTCGTGATCTTCGGCCCGGGCGCCGACTGCCGCCGCTTGTATTCGCTGGCCAGCACGAGCCGCGCGACGCGCCGCACCGTCGCCTCGTCGAAGCCGGCCGCGACGATCTCGGCCTGCGATTCCTCGCCGTCGACGAAGCGCTCGAGCATCGCATCGAGGATCTCGTACGGCGGCAGCGAATCCTGGTCGGTCTGATTGTTGCGCAGCTCCGCCGACGGCGGCCGCTCGATGACGACGGGCGGAATGACGAAGCCGCCCTCCTCCTCGCGCGCATTGCGCCAGCGCGCAAGGCGCCAGACCAGCGTCTTGTAGACGTCCTTCAGCGGCGCGTAGCCGCCGCACATGTCGCCGTAGAGCGTCGCGTAGCCGACCGCCATCTCGCTCTTGTTGCCGGTCGTCAGCACGAGCCGGCCGAACTTGTTCGAGAGCGCCATCAGCAGCACGCCGCGGCAGCGCGCCTGCAGGTTTTCCTCGGTGATGTCCTCGGTGCGGCCGGCGAAGACCGGCGCCAGCGTCTCGCGGAACGCCTCGAAGCATTTCTCGATCGGCAGCACGTGATATTCGACGCCGAGCCGCTGCGCCTGCGACTCGGCTTCGTTCACGGAAAGATCGGACGTGTAGCGGCTCGGCATCATCACGGCCGTGACGCGCTCGGGACCGAGCGCGTCGACCGCGAGCGCCAGCGTCAGCGCCGAGTCGATGCCGCCGGACAGCCCGAGCAGCACGCCCGGAAAGCCGTTCTTCGCGACGTAGTCGCGGATGCCGCGCTCGAGTCCCGCGTAGACGATCGCCTCGGTCGAATCGTCGTCGACGACGGGCCAGTGCCGCGCGGCGAAGCGACGCGTGCGCGTGTCGTAGTCGGCGAACAGCAGCGCGTCGAAGAACTGCGGCGCGCGCGCGGCGACGCGGCCGTCGGGCTCGACGAGCAGCGAGCCGCCGTCGAACAGGAGATCGTCCTGCCCGCCGACGACGTTGACGTAGGCGATCGCGACGCCGTTCTCGCGCGCGCGGTGCGCGAGCAGGTCCTCGCGCGTCTTCGCCTGCGGGATGTCGTACGGCGAGGCGTTGATGATCATGAGGATCTCGGCGCCGGCGCGCGCGGCGCTCGCCGCGGGCTCGGCTTCCCAGATGTCCTCGCAGACGAGGAGGCCGACGCGCACGCCCGCAATCTCGACGACTTTCGCCTCGTGCCCGGCGCGGAAGTAGCGCTTCTCGTCGAACACCGTGTAGTTCGGCAGCGCCTGCTTGTGATACGTGACTTCGATCTGCCCGTCGCGCAAGAGGCTCGCCGCGTTGTAGACCTCGCCTTGCGCGTGCGGATGGCCGACGTACACGGCGATGCCGTCGGTGTCGGCGGCGAGCGCTTCGATCTCGCGCGCGCAGGCGCGCAGGAATGTCGGGCGCAGCAGAAGATCCTCGGGTGGATAGCCCGAGATCGCGAGCTCCGGAAACGCGACGAGCGCGGCGCCGCCGTCGCGCGCGGCGGCGGTGATCTCGCGCATGCGGGATGCGTTTGCCGCGACGGCGCCCACCGGAAAATCCGTCTGGGCGAGCGCGAAGGACAGGGTCGCCATTCGGTGCTTATTGTAACCGAGCGTCGCGCCGCGTTCGAATCGCAGGTCAGCCGATGACGATCACCAGGACGGTCGCCGTCGCCGTGCCGCCGCGGCCGTCGCTGATCGTGTACGTGAAGACATCGTTGCCGATGAAGCCGCGCAGCGGCGTGTAGAGGATCTCACCGTTGACGACCTGCACGGTCCCGCCGTTCGTCGGCGCGCTCGTCGCGACGATCGTCAGCGGATCGCCGTCGGGATCGGAGTCGTTCGCGAGCACGTCGATCGTGACGGCCGTGCTGACCTGCGTGACCACGCCGTCGTTGACCGCGACCGGTGGCTGGTTCGCCGGCGGGGCGATCGTCACGGTGATCGTCGCCGTCGCCGTGCCGCCGCGGCCGTCGTTGATCGTGTAGTTGAACGTGTCGACGCCGGCGACGCCGGCGGCCGGCGTATAGACCACCCTGTTGTTCGTGATCGTCGCACTGCCGAGCGTCGGCGTGCCGACGCTTGCGATCGTCAGCGGGTCGCCGTCCGGATCGGAGTCGTTCGCGAGCGCATCGATCGTCACCGGCGTGCCCGACGGCGTCGTCACGGCGTCGTTGACCGCGATCGGCGGCTGGTTCGGCGCCGCGTTGACCGTGATCGTGACGTTCGCCGTCGCGGTGCCGCCTCGGCCGTCGTCGATCGTGTACGTGAATCGGTCGACGCCGGTGAAGCGCAGCGCCGGCGTGTACGTGATCGTGCCCCCGCTCGCGACGACGCTGCCGTTCGCGGGCGTCGTGACGCCGGCGATCGCCAGCGGATCGCCGTCGGGATCGGAATCGTTGACGAGCACGTTGACCGCGACCGGCGTGTCGATCAGCGTCGTCGCCGCATCGTCGATGGCGACCGGCGGACGGTTCGGCTGCGGCGTCACCGTGACCGCGACGTTCGCGCTCGCCGTGCCGCCGCGGCCGTCGCCGATCGTGTAGCCGAACGCGTCGGGACCGGAATAGCCGGCGTTCGGCGTGTAGACGACGGAGCGTCCGCTGATCGCGACGGTGCCGTTCGCGGCGGGCGTGACCGCGGTGATCGACAGCGTGTCGCCGTCGGGATCGGCGTCGTTCGCGAGCACGTCGATCGTGACCGGCGTGCCGAACGCGGTCGTCGCGGCGTCGTTGACGGCGACCGGCACGCGGTTCGGCGCCGCGCCGACGATGACCGTGACCTGCGCCGTGCTGGTGCCGCCGCGGCCGTCGTCGATCGTGTAGGTGAAGCGCGCGGCGCCGGAGAAGCCGAGCGCCGGCGTGAACACGACGCGGCCGCCGCTGATCGCGACCGTGCCGCCGGCGACCGGCTGCGTGACGCTCGCGATCGTCAGCGTGTTGCCGTCGGGATCGCTGTCGTTGTCGAGCACGTCGATCGAGACCGGCTGGCCGTAGGTCGTGTTCGCGTTGTCGGGCACGGCCGACGGCGGCGAATTCGGCGCGGCGCCGATCGTGACCGTCACGTTCGCGGTCGCAGAGCCGCCGTGGCCGTCGCTGACCGTGTAGGCGAAGGTGTCGGCGCCGGTGAATCCGGCCGCCGGCGTGTAGACGATCGTCGTGCCGGCGATCGAAGCGACGCCGTGCGCGGGCGGCGCGACGGCGGTGATCGTCAGCGGATCGCTGTCGGGATCCGAGTCGTTCGCGAGCACCGCGATCGTGACCGCAGTGCCGCTCGTCACCGTCGCCGTGTCGTTCTGCGCGAGCGGGAAATGATTCGTGTACTGCTTCGGCCCGCGCGTGACGCTGACGTTTTCCTTCTTGCGCGTGCGGTACGACTCGACGACGCGCGGATGCGCACTCGACGGGCGCGCGAGCGAGCGCGAGATCCACGCCGGGTCTTCGACCCCCGTCGAAGGCACGAACGAACCGTGCGCGCCGAATTCGTAGCGCAGGTACACCGCGACGCGATCGTCGTCCTGATCCTCGTCGAGGCTGCCGCGCTTGCTGATGTGCTCGGCGAGGCCCGAGAGGCCCCAGCCGCGGATGCCGAGCTGCGTGTCGACGCCAACCGACAGCGAGCTCGAATGCGCGCCGCCCTTGCCGTCCTGGTAGCCGACACCGCCGTGGACGCGCGTCGCCGTGCTTTCGAAGAAATGGCTGGCCTGCAAGCCGATCTCGCCACCATACGGCTGGCGGTCGAAGATCGTCTCGGTCGACGTCGTCTCGACTTCGGTGTAGTCGCCGATCGTGTCGGTGCCGTGGATCGTCGCCTCGGTGTTCGTCAGCGTCGTGTCCGAGCGGCGCGCGCCGCTGACGCCGCCGGACAGGTACGCTTCGAGCGAGAACTCGCGCCGCTCGATGCCGAAGCCGAGCGTCGCCTTGCGGTCGTGGTCTTCGTTCTGGTCGAGCGCGAAGCTCAGGCGCGCGACGGTCGCGTCGTCCGGATGCTCGCGCGCGGCGATCGCATCCATGCCCCAGAGCCAGTTGAAGTCGGCCTGCATGCCGCCGGCGCCGCTCCGGTCCCACCAGAGCTGGCCGACCGTCGCGCGCGTGTTCTCGCGCGCGAAGACGCCCATCAGCTGGCCCTCGGTGTGGCCCTCTTCGTTGACGCCGATCGAAACACTCGCGTCGTTGCCGACATACGAGAGCGGAATCGAAGGATCGGTGACCGAGGGCGTACCGTCGGCATTCTGCGGCCACACCGATTGCGCGCCGGCCACGACGGAAATCGTCGCGGCCAGCGACGCGACGACGAATCGACGCATGTCCCTTCCCCCAGCCCCAAAAGGCAGCGTGCCGTAGGTATATAACGCAAAAACGGGGGAAACTGAGACAAGTGCCGCGCCCGGGGCCTTGCCTGAACGCTCGAGGCCGCTAGGCGCTCGTCTCGCGGCGATGCGCGTCGGCGAGCGCGCCCATGCTCTCGAAGCGGAAGTCGTACGCGGGCGTGCCTTCGGGCGCCTTCGTCGCGCCCCAGCCTTCCTGCGCGTGGCGGCGGTCGATCCACGCCGATGCGAGACCGATGCGCCGCGCCGGCTCGTGGTCGTGGTAGAGGCTTTGCGCGGTGTGCAACACGTTGGGTTTTTCGAGGCCGAAGTCCTCGCGAAGCCGCCGCAGCAGATATTCGAAGTTGCGCGGATCGGGCTTGTACGAGCCGATGTCCTGCGCCGTGTAGATCGCGTCGAACTCGACCTTCAGCCGCGCGTTGCTCGAGCGGAACGAAATGCGATCGACGTTCGACAGGATGACGAGGCGGTAGTGCCGCTTCAGATACGCGAGCGCATCAACGGTGTCCGGGAACGCCGGCCAGTCGGGCACCGATGCGCCGAAGACGTTCGCTTCTTCGTTCGTGACGCTAGCGCCCCACGTGTCGGCGAGGCGCTTGTACACGAACGACAGGAGCTGCGAGTACGGCATCGCCGGCGTCGCGCTTTCCTGATCGAACTCGATCGCGCCGTAGGTTTCGAGCACCTCGTTGCGCGACGGCTGCGCGCGCGCCTTCGCGAGCAGCGGCGCGAGCGCGCCGAGGATGCCGGTCTCCCAGTCGATCAGGGTGCCGTAGCAGTCGAACGTCAGGACCTTGAAATCGTGCAGCTTCATGACGCGTGTGGCTCGAATCAGTGTGCGAGCCGCTTCGCGATCGCGGTGCCGAGATCGGCCGGCGAGCGCACGGTCGTGACGCCCGCCTTCTCGAGCGCCGCGAACTTCGCCGTCGCCGTGCCCTTGCCGCCCGAGATGATCGCACCGGCGTGACCCATGCGCTTGCCGGCGGGCGCCGACGCGCCGGCGATGAACGAGACGACCGGCTTGGTCACGGTCTCCTCGATGAACTCGGCCGCTTCCTCTTCGGCGCTGCCGCCGATCTCGCCGACCATGATGATGCCTTCGGTCTGCGCGTCGTCCTGGAACAGCTTGAGGCAGTCGATGAAACTGAGCCCGTTGATCGGATCGCCGCCGATGCCGATCACGGTCGACTGGCCGAGGCCGACGTTCGTCGTCTGGAACACGGCTTCGTACGTCAGCGTGCCCGAGCGCGACACGATGCCGATCTTGCCGGGCTTGTGGATGTGGCCCGGCATGATGCCGATCTTGCACGCGCCGGGCGTGATGATGCCGGGACAGTTCGGGCCGATCAGCACGGTGTCCGGATAGCGCTTCAGCACGTTCTTGACGCGCAGCATGTCGAGCACCGGAATGCCTTCGGTGATCGCGACGATGACGCGGATGCCGGCGTCGGCCGCTTCCATGATCGCGTCGGCCGCGAACGGCGGCGGCACGAAGATCATCGAGGCGACGGCGCCGGTGTCGTCGACCGCGTCCTGCACCGTGTTGAAGACCGGGAGGCCGATGTGCTCGGTGCCGCCCTTGCCCGGCGTCACGCCGCCGACGAGCTTCGTGCCGTAGTCGACGGCCTGCTCGGAGTGGAACGTGCCCTGCTGGCCGGTGAAGCCCTGGCAGATGACCTTGGTGTTCTTGTCGACCAAAACGCTCATGGTGGTGCGGTCCTTCGAATTCGTTGTCGTGCAGACGGGATCAGGCGGCTTTCTTGACCGCAGCGACGGCTTTCCGGGCGGCGTCGTTGAGATCGTCCGCCGGCGTGATCGCGAGGCCGGAGGTCGCGAGCAGCTCGCGCCCCTTCTCGACGTTCGTGCCCTGCAGGCGCACGACGACCGGGATCTTGAGCCCGACTTCCTTGACCGCCGCGATGATGCCCTCGGCGATGAGATCGCAGCGGACGATGCCGCCGAAGATGTTGACGAGGATCGCGCGCACCTTGTCCGAGGACAGGATCAGCTTGAACGCCTCGGTGACGCGCTCCTTCGTCGCGCCGCCGCCGACGTCGAGGAAGTTGGCGGGTTCGCCGCCGGCGAGCTTGATCACGTCCATCGTCGCCATCGCGAGGCCGGCGCCGTTGACCATGCAGCCGATGTTGCCGTCCATCGTCACGTAGTTGAGATCGTGCTGGCGCGCGGCGGCCTCGGTCGGATCCTCCTGCGAGGCGTCGCGCATCGCGGCGAGCTTCGGGTGGCGGAACTCGGCGTTGTCGTCGGAGTTGACCTTGCCATCGAGCGCCATGAGGTCGCCGGAGGTCACGATCGCGAGCGGATTGAGCTCGACCAGCGAGAGATCCTTCTCGTTGAAGAGCTTGTAGAGGCCTTGCATGATCTTCGTCAGCTGCGTCGCCTGCTTGGCGTTGAGGCCCATGTCGAACGCGAGCTGGCGACAGCGATACGGCTGCAGGCCCTCGACGAAATCGACCTCGATCGTGTGGATGTCCTCGGGGTTCTCGCGCGCGACCTGCTCGATGTCGACGCCGCCGCGCGCCGAGGCGATGAAGGCGACCGCCTTCGTGCCGCGATCGACGAGCACCGAGAGATAGAGCTCCTTGGCGATGTCGTTCGCTTCGCTGATCAGGACCTGGTTGACCGGCAGCGCGCGGCCGCCCGACTGGTACGTCGTCATGCCCTTGCCGAGCATCGCCGCCGCCGCGGCCTTCACTTCGTCCGGCGTCTTGCAGAGCTTGACGCCGCCGGCCTTGCCGCGGCCGCCGGCGTGGATCTGCGCCTTCACGACCCACTGATCGCCGCCGAGCGCCTTCGCCGCGTCGGCCGCCGCTTCGGGCGTCGCCGCGACCTTGCCGGCCGGCACCGCGATGCCGTAGCTGGCGAACAACTCCTTGGCCTGGTATTCGTGGAAATTCATGCGTGCACCTTGCGAAAGAACGGGTTGCGGATGAAGCAGATCGCGGCGGCGGCGAGCGGTCGCCGCGATGCGCGAAAGGGGAGCCGGCAGCCGCACGACGGCCGGCACGGAGGGCGCGTATTTTGGGCAAGGCAACCGGCGAAAGCAAAGAACCTTGCGTGACGGTTCGGTGTGTCGCGGTTGCGCCGCCGCCGCGGGCGCGACCTCGCCTCGCTACCGGATCGCCCGCAGGGCAGGCCTCTAAATTGCAGGTTCGTCCCATACGGTGCGGACGCCTGACAAACCGTTGCAATCGGCGGGTTGTCCACAGGCACCAAAGCATGTAAAAACAGATGACTACGGCATTTTCGTCGAAACCACTGCTATACTCGCGACCGGAGAAGGAGACCACGTGATCGCGGAACGCTGGGCGCGCGGCGCGACCGAATCTCCGGGCGACATCACCCGGCGCGAGCTCTATTTCTTCAATCTGTATCGCTGCTTCGAAGCGATCGTCTACGCGCTCCTCGTCTTCAGCTCGATCGCGATCAACTGGGTGCGCCTGACGCATCCGACGATCGGCCAGACCGTCTCGATCATCTACCTCGTCATCGCGCTGACCATGCTGATCGGCACCGATCGCATGCGCGCGCAGCTCGCGACCGGCATCAGCGCCGGTCTCGTCATCGACATCATCGCCGCCTCGCTGATCCTGGTCGCGCTGTCGGGGCACAACGCGGTGCCGATCATGCTGCTGGTCAACGTCGGCGTCGCCGCGCTGCTGCTGCCGCACCGCGCGTTCTTCTTCGCGACGCTCGCCGCGATCGGCGTCATCGCGCCGGCGTTCTACGCGAACTTCGTCGACAACATCTCGAGCACCGGCATGTTCGAGGCCGGCCTCCTCTCGCTCGCGAACTTCGCCGTCGCCGCGCTCTGCTTCTACCTCGGCGGCCACATGCGCGCGACCGAGGCGCTGGCGGCGCAGCGCGGCGTCGATCTGCTCAATCTCGAGCAGGTCAACGATCTCATCATCCAGCGCATGAAGACCGGCGTGCTGCTGGTCGACCAGGCTAACCACATCCTGCGCATCAACGAGGCCGCGTGGCACCTGATCGGCAATCCGTCGCCGAACCAGCGCGAGCTCGGCACGATCGCGCCCGAGCTCTCGCGCCGCCTCTACCACTGGCGCCATTCCGGCAAGACCGACCAGACCGCCGTCGCGCTCGCCGCCGACGTGCCCGAGGTGATCCCGCGCTTCACGCGCCTCGCGCCGAACGACGATACGAACGTGCTGATCTTCCTCGACGACACCTCGCTGCTGTCGCGGCGCGCCGAGGAGCTGACGCTGTCCTCGCTCGGCCGGCTGTCGGCGTCGATCGCGCACGAGATCCGCAACCCGCTCGCGGCGATCCGCTATTCGGCACAGCTGCTCGCCGAGTCGCCGAAGCTCGAGCCCGAGGACAAGCGCCTCGTCGACATCGTCAACAACCACTGCACGCGCGCGAACGACGTCATCGAGAACATCCTGCAGCTGTCGCGGCGCGAGCGCTCGCGGCCGGAGTCGCTCGATCTCAACGCGTGGGTGCTGTCGTTCGTCGAGGACTACAAGCAGGCGAACGATCTCGGCCAGGATCAGCTGCGCGCCGTGACGCAGAACCGGCGCATCGAGGCGATGGTCGATCCGCAGCACCTGCAGCAGGTGACGTGGAACCTCGTGCAGAACGCGCTCCGCTACGGCCGCCAGCCGAACGAGCCCGCGCGCGTCACCGTCGCGGCGCGGCTCGCCGCGGACAAGGGACCGCCGGTGATCGAAGTCGTCGACCGCGGACCCGGCATTCCGCCGAAGGTCGCCGGCCAGATCTTCGAGCCGTTCTTCACGACGCACGAATACGGCACCGGCCTCGGCCTCTATCTCGCCAAGCAGATGACCGAGGCGAGCCAGGCGACGCTCGAATACGTGCCGGTGCCGGGCGGCGGCGCCTGCTTCCGCATCACGCTGACGCC
>DATFRS010000057.1:0-3008 GCA_035263065.1 Rhodanobacteraceae bacterium | reverse complement strand
TGCGAAACGCTTCCCTCATCCGCCCTGCGGGCGGCCTCTCCCGCAAGCGGGAGAGGCGAAGGAGACTAGAGCGCCTTCTGGTACCTGTCGCGCAGCTGCTCCACGCGCTGCACGTAGACCTGCGTCTCGTCGTACGGCGGCACGCCGCCGTATTTCTGCACGGCCGCCTCGCCGGCGTTGTACGCCGCGGTCGCGAGCTCGGTGTTGCCGTTGAAGTCCTTCAGGAGCTGCGCGAGATAGCGCGCGCCGCCGTCGATGTTCTGCGACGCGTCGAACGCATCGCCGACGCCGAGGTCGTTCGCCGTGCCGGGCATGAGCTGCATCAGGCCCTGCGCGCCTTTGTTCGACACCGCCATCGGATTGAACGCCGACTCGGCGTGGATCACGGCGCGCAGAAGCGAAATGTCGACGCCGGTGCTCGCCGCGGCCGCCGCGATCTCGTCCTTGAACGCATCGAGATTGAGCGCGGTGCGCGCGAAGTCGATCTTCGAATGCACATCGCAGGCGACGCAGGTCGCGATATAGGTGAACAGCACCGCGAACGCCGCGCCGCCGCCCGGCTTCACGTTCGTGTATTCGGTGATGCCGTTGGGGCGCTGCACGCGGTAGACCGCGCCGCGCAGGATCCGCGGCTTCGGCGTCGTGTCGACCGGCGCGTCGACCTTCGCGACGACGCGCGTCGCGACCGACATCGGCACGGCCGGCGTCGTGCGCACCAGCGGCGCCGTGCTCTCGACACCGTACGACGTCGCGCGGAGCGGCATCGCCGTGCTCGTCACGCCCGAGAACGTCGCGCGGAGCGGCATGGCCGTACTCGCGACGCCGGAGAACGTTGCGCGGGCCGACATCGCCGTCGTCGCGACGGCGGCGACCGTCGTCTTGAAGTCGGGCTTCTCGGGAACGTTCTCGCGGTACTCCCAGGTGCCGGCCTTCGCCTTCGGCGCATCGTCCGACGCCTTCGCGACGGCCTTGTGCGGCGCCGCCTTCTTCACGGGGGCATCGGCGTAGCGCGAGAGCTCGACGCACTTCGTGAAGGTCGCCGTCTTGTTCGTGTAGGCGATCGAGCCGTTCGGCCCTTCGCAACGATAAAGCACGCCGGCGTCTGCCTTCTTCGCCGCGAGCGCGCCCGCGGTCCCGAGGAGGACCGGCAGCAAAATCAGGGCGTAGCGGCGCAGCATGGACATCATTGAACCCTTCCCGGCGGCAGAGTTTCCATAGGCTGCATCACGCTGCAAGCAGGGCCGCGCCGACCGGCCCCGCGCCGCGGCCTCTGGCGAGGGCGCACCGGAAAACGTAAACTATTGGACCGCCTCAGATTTTCCGACGATGACCGGCAAGCTTTTCATCAAGACGCACGGGTGCCAGATGAACGAGTACGACTCGGCCAAGATGGCCGACGTGCTCGGCGCGGCGCACGGTCTCGTCCTGACCGAGAACGACGCCGAGGCCGACGTCATCCTCATCAACACCTGCTCGATCCGCGAGAAGGCGCAGGAAAAGGTCTTCAGCCAGCTCGGCCGCTGGAAGGCGCTCAAGCAGGACAACAAGGCCGTCGTCATCGGCGTCGGCGGCTGCGTCGCGAGCCAGGAAGGCGAGGCGATCGTCAAGCGCGCGCCGTTCGTCGATCTCGTGTTCGGCCCGCAGACGCTGCATCGCCTCCCCGAGATGATCGAAGCGCGCCGCGCGACCGGCAAGCCGCAGGTCGACATCTCGTTCCCCGAGATCGAGAAGTTCGACCGCCTGCCCGAGCCCCGCGCCGAGGGCCCGACCGCGTTCGTGTCGATCATGGAAGGCTGCTCGAAATACTGCACGTTCTGCGTCGTGCCATACACGCGCGGCGAGGAGATCAGCCGGCCGTTCGACGACGTCGTCGCCGAAGTCGCGCTGCTCGCGGAGCAGGGCGTGCGCGAAGTCACGTTGCTCGGCCAGAACGTCAACGCGTATCGCGGGCCGATGCACGACGGCTCCATCGCCGATCTTGGCCTCCTGATCCACGCGATCGCCGAGATCGACGGCATCGGCCGCATCCGCTTCACGACGTCGCATCCGCTCGAGTTTTCCGATTCCCTGATCGACGCGTATGCGAACGTCGGCAAGCTCGCGAACTTCCTGCACCTCCCGGTGCAGTCGGGCTCCGATCGCATCCTCGCGGCGATGAAGCGCGGCTACACGGCGCTCGAGTTCAAGCAGAAGATCAGGAAGCTCCGCGCCGTGCGGCCGGACATCTGCCTTTCGTCCGATTTCATCGTCGGCTTCCCCGGCGAGACCGACGCCGATTTCGGGAAGACGATGAAGCTCATCGACGACGTCGGCTTCGACCAGAGCTTTTCCTTCATCTATTCGAAGCGTCCCGGCACGCCCGCGGCGAATCTCGCCGACGAGACCAGCGACGCGGTCAAGCACGAGCGCCTCGCGCGCCTGCAGGCGGCCGTCACCGCGAACGCGATGCGCATCAGCGAAACAATGGTCGGCACGGTGCAGCGCGTGCTCGTCGAAGGCACGAGCAGGAAACGCGCGAACGAGCTCACCGGCCGCACCGAGAACATGCGCTACGTCAACTTCGCCGGCGACGCGCGCATGATCGGCCATTTCGTCGACGTGACGATCACCGAAGCGCTCTCGAACTCGCTGCGCGGCCGCGTCGCGCTCGCGCCCGCGGAGGCCGCGCTCGCGCCGTGAGCGCTCTCGTCATCCGGGAGATCGGCGCGGCGGAGTTCGACAGGATCTGGCCGCTGTTCCAGTCCGTGATCGCGGGCGGCGACACGTACAGTTATGCGCCCGACACGCCGTTCGAGGAAGCGCGCGCGATGTGGGCCGAGCCTCCGAATCGCACGTTCGTCGCGGAACGCGACGGGCGCGTCCTCGGCGCCTATCGCTTGTGTCCGAACCGCTCCGGGCTCGGCGACCACGTTGCGAACGGAGGCTACATGGTCGCCGCGGACGCGCGGCGCCAGGGCATCGCCTCGGCGCTCTGCGAGCACTCGCTCGAAGAGGCGCGACGGGCCGGA
>DATFRS010000056.1:0-21784 GCA_035263065.1 Rhodanobacteraceae bacterium | reverse complement strand
GTAGTAGCGCGGCGCTTCCGAGCCCGCGGCGCGGGACTGCATGAATAAACGCATAGGACGGCGATTTTACCCGAGTCGGCTGCTCCGGCCGCCGGAAAGCCTAGTCGAGCACGCCGCGAATCGACGTTTCGTCGACGTCCGGAACGATTTCGGCCCGCCCGATGCCGCGCCAGAGCACGAGGCGCAGGCGCCCGCTGACGTTCTTCTTGTCGAGCCGCATGCGGGCGAGCAGCGCGTCGGCGTCGCTGCCGGCCGGGAGCGTGGTCGGCAGGCCGAGCTTCCGGAGCAACGTATCGAGCCGGTCGGTGTCGGCCGCCGGTGCGCGCCCGAGCCGCTCGGACGCGCGCGCCGCGAGCACCATGCCGATCGCGACGGCTTCGCCGTGCAGCACCGAGCCGTAACCGGACGCCGCTTCGATCGCGTGACCGAACGTGTGCCCGAAGTTCAAGAGCGCACGTTCGCCGGTCTCGCGCTCGTCGCGCGCGACGACGCCGGCCTTGTGGCGGCAGCTCACGGCGATCGCCTCGGCGAGCGCGGCGGGATCGTGCGCGTTCAGCGCATCGACGTGCGCTTCGAGCCACGCGAAGAACGCGGCGTCGCCGATCGCGCCGTACTTCACGACTTCGGCGAGGCCCGCGCGGTATTCGCGCGGCGGCAGCGTCGCGAGCGTCGCCGTGTCGGCGATGACCGCGCGCGGCTGGTGGAACGCGCCGACGAGATTCTTGCCGGCGGGAAGGTTGACGCCGGTCTTGCCGCCGACCGACGAGTCGACCATCGCGAGCAGCGTCGTCGGCATCTGCACGAAGTCGACGCCGCGCATCCACGTCGCCGCGGCGAAGCCGGCGAGGTCGCCGACGACGCCGCCGCCGAGCGCGACGACCGTGCAGTCGCGGCTCGCGCCCATCGCCGCGAGCGCGTCGAGCACGCGTGCGGTCGTGTCGAGCGACTTCGCTTCCTCGCCGGCCGGCAGCACGATCGCCGCGTGCGAGAATGCCGCGAGCCCTTCGCGCACGCGCTCGAGATAGAGCGGCGCGACGTGCGCATCGGTGACGACGAGCACATGCCGCCCGCGCAGCGACGCGCGCCAGAGCGCGGCGTCGTCGAGCAGGCCCGCGCCGATCCAGATCGGATAGCGGCGCTCGCCGAGCTCGACGTCGACCGTGACGAGACTCACGCGGCGGCTCCCGTGCTGCCGCGCTGCCAGTGCGTTTCGAGGAGGCCCACGATGTGCCGCGCCGTGTGCGCGCTGTTGCCCGTACCGGCCGACGCGACGCGCAGGTCGGCGATCTCGGCGTAAAGCGGATTCCTTTCGCGCGCGAGCTGCTCGAGCCGCGCCCGGCGGTCCGGCGCATGCAGCAGCGGCCGCTGGCGGTCGCGCGCAAGCCGCGCCAGCTGCGATTCGATCGTCGCGTCGAGCCAGATCACGAAGCCGCGCTCGCGCAGCACGCGCCGGTTCGCCTCGGCGAGCACCGCGCCGCCGCCGGTCGACAGCACGATGCCGCTGCCGCCCGCAATCTCGGCGAGCGCCGCCGACTCGCGCTTGCGAAAGCCGGCCTCGCCTTCGAGATCGAACACGAGGCTGATCGCCGCACCGGTGTGCAGCTCGATCTCGTGGTCGAGATCGTGGAACGGCAGGCCGAGCAGCTCGGCCACGTGCCGGCCGACCGTCGTCTTGCCGGCGCCCATCGGGCCGATGAAGATGAGGTTGGGCGCGGGGTTCATGGGGCGATGCTAGCGTTCCCGGTCCCGCAAAGCAGCTATCCTGCGCTCCAGGATGTTCCGGTTCATAACGCTCTTCTTCCTCTACCTCGTCGTCCTGTTCGCGCTCGAGCTCGTGCAGCCCGTCGACAAGCACGTGATCCTGCCGTTCACGTCGGCGATCGCGAAGGTGAGCGTCTGGATCGTCGGCCTGTTCGATCCGCACGCGATCGCGTATGGCAAGATCCTGAGAAGCACGAGCAGCGACTTCGCGATCTCGATCGAGCGCGGCTGCAACGGCGTCGAGGCCGTGATCATCCTCGTCTCGGCGATGCTGGCGTTCCCGGCGCCGTGGAAGCACCGGCTGATCGGCATCGGGCTCGGGTTCGCGGCGATCCAGGCGCTGAACCTCGTCCGGATCATCAGCCTGTTCTACCTCGGCCAGTGGAACAAGGTCTGGTTCGACTGGTTCCACCTCTATCTCTGGCAGGCGCTGATCGTGCTCGATGCGCTGGTCGCGTTCCTGGTGTGGCTGCGCTACCTGCCGCGCGAGCCGCGGGCGGCGCCCGCGGCCGCATGATCGGGCCGGCGCGAAGGCCCGGCGGCCGGCCGAATCCTCAGTAGTCCTTCGGCTGGCGCCAATGGGAACCTTTGCTATAGTGGCTCCGGACTTGTTGTGCGGAGGACTCGCCTATGACAGTCGCCAAGGTTATTGAACTTTCGAGTTCATCGAGCCGGGGCATCGAGGACGCCGTCACTCAGGGACTCCAGAAGGTCTCCAAGACCGTCAAGAACATCAAGAGCGCATGGGTCAACGAGATCCGCGCGATCACGGGCGAGGACGGTAGCGTGATCGAGTGGCGGGTCAACATGCGGATCAATTTCATCGTCGAATGATGGAGCGCCGTCGGCCGTGCAAGCGGCCGGCACAGGAAGTCGCGCCGTGAAAAAACGTGATCTCGTGGTCGGGCTGCTGGAGGACGACGCGGATCAGGCCGCGATGGTCGCCCACTGGCTCGAGGAAGCGGGCTACACGGTGCGCCAGTTCCGCACGGCCTCCGAATTCCGCCGTCGCCAGGGCGGCGAAGTCATCGACCTGCTGCTGCTCGACTGGATCCTGCCGGACACGCCCGGCATCGAAGTGCTGGGCTGGATCCGCTCGTCGGCGAACAGCCGGCTGCCGGTGATCTTCCTCACCGCGAAGGACGCCGAAGAGGATCTCGAGCGCGCGCTCGCGAGCGGCGGCGACGACTACGTCGTCAAGCCCGCGAAGAAGCGCGAGCTCCTCGCCCGCGTCAACGCGCTGCTGCGCCGGCACGGCGCGAACGGCGGCGACGAAGGGCAGATCGATCTTCCGCCGTACCGCGTCGACACCGAGCGGCGCCGCGTCAGCATCCACGGGCGCGAGATCGAGCTCACGCAGCGCGAGTTCGACCTCGCCAATTTCCTGTTCCGCCGGCAGGGCCGCATCGTCGGACGCGACGCGCTCCTCGAGAACGTGTGGAACCTGAGCTCGGCGGTCTCGACGCGCACCGTCGACACGCACGTCAGCCGCCTGCGCAAGAAGCTCGATCTCAACGGCGAGAACGGCTGGCGCCTCGCGGCGATCTACCAGCACGGCTATCGCCTCGAACAGGTCTGAAGCGGAGCGCGGCGCGCGCATCGCCGCAACATCGTGTCGGCAGCAGGGGGGCGTCGTCATGAACAAGCCAGCGAAACCGACCCGAAGGAAAGCCGCCGGCCTTCGCGCCCGCGCGAGCGAACGGAGCGCGTCACGGCCAGCGAGGAGCAGGACCATGGCAGAGAAGAAGGCCGCCGGCGACGGCGCCGACCGCAACGTCGACCAGATCCGCGACATCCTCTTCGGCGGCCAGATGCGCGACTACGAGCGCCGCTTCGTCGACTTCAACCAGCGCCTCGAAGCCGAGCTGGCGCGCCTTCGCGAGGCGCAGGACAAACGCCTCGCGCAGATCGACAAGCGCATCGACGACCAGCTCGACAAGCTCGGCAAGCTGCTGCGCCAGGAAATCCAGGATCGCAACCGCTCGATCGACGATCTCGAATCGCGTCTGCAGCAGGCGGCGCGCACCGCGCGCGGCGAAGTCGCCGCGTCGCTCGAAGCACAGGCGCAGGAGCTCGCCGCGACCGACGAGCGCCTGCGCGGCGCGCTCGCCGACCTCGGCAAGGCGGCGCACGCGCGCGCCGGCGAGACCGACGCCGCGATGTCGCGGCTCGGCAGCGAGCTGCGCGGCGACAAGGTCGGCCGCGGCGATCTCGCCGCACTCCTGACCGAGTTCGCGCTGCGCCTCACCGGCGAGTTCGAGCTGCCGCCGGCCAAGCCCGGCGGCAAGGCAGGCAGGTAACGGAGCGCCGCCATCACCGCCGTGCCTGCACCGATGCAGCACGCGGACTCCGCTAGCGGCGACCGCGCGGACGTCGTGCCCGTGAGGGACGCGCCGCGGCCCGCGCCCGCGGAAACGGCGCCGCGCGACGACCTCGAAAAGCTCAAGGACATCCTGTTCGGCGACGAGCGCGGCACGCTCGAGGCGCTCGATGGGCGCGTCGACACGGTCGAGCGATCGCAGCGCGATCTCGCGACGCGCCTGCCGGGCGCGATCGAGCGCGCGCAGGAAGGCGCGGGCGCCGAGCGCATGGCGAACGCGCTGGCGAAGCCGGTCACGCACGCGCTCGGCGCAGCCGTGCGCGAGAACCGGCAGGTCATCATCGACGTGCTGTTCCCGGTCATCGGCCCGGCGATCCGCAAGGCGATCGCCGAGGCGCTGCGCACGCTGGTCGCCGACGTCAACGGCGCGATCGAGTCGAGCTTCACGCCGCGCGGGCTCAAGTGGCGCGTCGAAGCGTGGCGCAGCGGCGTGCCGTACGCGCAGATCGTGCTCAAGCACACGCTGACCTATCGCATCGACCACGTGTTCCTGATCGAGCGCGACTCGGGCCTCGTGCTCGACCGCGAATCGGCGCCCGATCTGCCCGATCTCGACGCCGACGCGATCGCCGGCATGCTGACCGCGATCGGCGAGTTCGTGCGCGACTCGGTCGGCGGCGAAGGCAGCACGCTCGATTCGGCACGCGTCGGCGAGCACCTGCTCTGGGTCGTGCAGGGGCCGCGCGCCAATCTCGCGTGTTTCATCCACGGCGTACCGCCGGCGAGGCTTCGCGCATTGCTCGAGCAGAAGCTCGAAGCGATCCACGCGCGCCTCGCCGAGGCCGGCGACATCGACGAGGACGCGCGCCGCGCGCTGCAACCGGACGTCATCGCGCGCGAGGCGCGCACGGCCGAGCCCGCGCCGCGCTCGTCGCGCTGGCCGGTGCGGCTCCTGCTGCTGGCGATACTTGTGCTGCTCGGCTGGCTGATCGTGCGCGACCAGCAGCAGACGGCGTGGCTCGACGCGATCCGCGCGAAGCTCGCGGCGCATCCGGGCTTCGTGCTGAACGCGATCGACGCGAAGGGCCACGATGCCGTGACCGTGCACGGCCTGCTCGATCCCGACGCCGAGCCCGTCGACGCCGCGCTGCGCGACGCGCTGGGCGCTGCGAAGCTGACGCTCGACACGACCGGCTACGTTTCGAGCGACGACGCGATCGTCGCGCGGCGTGCGCGGCGGCTGCTCGACGCGCCGCCGGGCGTGACGATCGAAGCGGGCGGCGGCGTGCTGGCGCTCCGCGGCCGCGCACCTGCGGCGTGGGTCGACGCGGCACGCCAGCGCGCGACGTGGGTGCCCGGCGTGCGCGACGTGAAGTTCGCCGTCGCGGCCGAAACCGACGCGGCGGCCGCCGCGCGCGCCGAGCTCGAAACGCTGTCCGCGTCCATCGCTGCGCGGCGCATCGCTTTCGTGCGCGAAACCGAGCCCGTCGCCGACGCGACGTCGGTGCTCGATGCGCTGGTTGCCGACGCACAGCGCGCCACGTCGCTCGCGGTAACGGCGGGCGTCGCGATCGACTGGATCGCGACCGGCACGAACGACGACCCCGGCAGCGACACGACCAACGCCCGCGTGCGTGCATCGCGCGCGCACTGGCTCGCCGACGCGCTCGGCGCGCGCGGCATCGCCGGCGTGCGCACCGCGGGCGACGACGACACGGAGGCGCTCGGTACCCGCCAGCGCGCGGCGTTCCTGCGCCTGGTCGCGACGCCGGTGCCGAAATGACCGCCGTCGCGCACAAGCTCTGCATGCTCGGCGACTTCGGCGTCGGCAAGACGAGCCTCGTCGCGCGCTTCGTGCACAGCACGTTCTCCGACAGGTACCTGACGACGATCGGCGTCAAGGTCGACACGAAGGAAGTCGCGCTGCCGGGCCGTCCGGCCTGCAAGCTCGTGTTGTGGGACATCGCGGGGCGCAGCCATCTCGACGCGCTGAACATGACGTACCTGCGCGGCGCGACGGCGCTGCTGCTGGTCGCCGACGGCACGCGCGAGCGGAGCCTTCACGCGGCGCTGAACCTGCTCATGCAGTCGCGCACGCTGCTGCCGGACGCGGCCGTCGTGCTCGCGGTCAACAAGCTCGACCTCGTCGAGCACTGGGAGGTCGCGCCGTCGGCGCTGGCCGAGCTGCGCCGCACGCTGCCGGTGCACGAGACGAGCGCGCGGTCGGGCGAGGGCGTCGAGGCGGCGTTCGCCGACATTGCGATGAGGCTCGTCGCGTGAACGGCCTCGAATTCACAAACGTGCCGCTGCGCGTCGAGACGTACCTGCGCGATCTCTTCTGGCAGCGCGTGCATCCGCTGCTGCTCTGCTTCGACGCCGAATGGCGCCTGCGCGACATCCGCGGCGACGCTTCGCACTACGGCATCGACGGCAGCGATCCGGGGCAGGGCGTGCAGGTCCTGCGCGACCTCTTCATCGGCCTGCCGCTCTCCGAGCCGCAGGACCTGCCGTTCGTCGAGCTTTCGAACGGGCGCAGCGCGCATCTGCACCTGATCCCCGACGGCGATGCGTTCCACGTGCTGCTGCTCGACGCCGAGACCGAGCGCGAGCGCCGCCGCGTGCAGCAGCAGATGGGCCACGAGGAGATGCTCGCGAGCCACGCGAAGACGAAGGCGATCGGGCAGCTCAAGCAGATCCGCAGCGAGCTCGAACGCCAGCACGCGCGGCTCGAGGAAGCCAACGCGCTCAAGAACGCGCTGATCGCGACGCTGTCGCACGAGTTCCGCACGCCGCTGACGTCGATCTTCGGCTATCTCCAGCTCGTCGACCGCCGTGCCGGCGAGGAGCCTGCGCTCCGCGACGCGCTGCACGCCGTGCGACGGAACGCGACGTATCTCTTCACGCTCGCGGAGAACCTCCTCGAATACGGCCGCGGCGAGAGCGCGCCGCCGCTGATGAATCCGACGCCGGTCGACATCGAGGCGCTCGTCGACGATCTCGACGCGATGTTCCGGCCGCTCGCCGTGGAAAAAGGTCTCGAGTTCCGCGTGACGCTGAAGCTCGAGGACACCGTGCAGCCGGTGTTCGACGAAATCCGCCTGCGCCAGATCCTGGTGAACCTGATCTCGAACGCCGTGCGCTACACGCGCCGCGGCGAGATCGCGGTCGACATCGTCTGGCGCGCCGGCACGCTGTCGGCCGACGTCACCGACACCGGCATCGGCATCGCCGCCGCGCACCGCGACAGCGTGTTCACGCCGTTCAATCGCGGCGGCCACGCCGGCAGCAAGGGCGCCGGGCTCGGGCTCAGCATCGTCAAGCGCATGGTCGAGCAGATGCACGGCACGCTCGCCTTCGAGTCGGAAGTGGGCCGCGGCAGCTCGTTCCGCATCGCGCTGCCGCGCGCGAAGGAGCGCATCGCGACGCACGCCGACGACAGCATCGCGCCGCGTTTCTGGCTGCAGGGGCGCAGCATCCTCGTCGCGGACGACGATGCCGACGTCGCGCACCTGCTCGAAGCGCTGCTCGGCGATCTCGGCTTCCGCGTGCGCGTCGTCGGCGACGCGCAGAGCGCGGTGCTCGAAGCGATGGCAGGCCGGCCCGACGTGCTGCTGATCGACGTCGAGCTGTCCGGCCTGTCCGGCAACGCGGCCGTCTACAAGCTCCGCTCGCGCGGCTACAAGGGCCGCATCGTCACGATCTCGGCGACGGCGACGAGCGAGGCGCGCGAGGCGGCGCTGCGCGCCGGCGCGGATCATTACCTGACCAAGCCGCTCAACGTCGAGCAGTTCGTGCACGTCATGCAGCAGGCCGCGAGCAGCGGCTGGAACGGAGAACACGATGCGAACGATGACGCCTGAGATGGTATCGACGACGAACGAAATCGCCGGCTTTCGCGTCGTGCGCCAGCTCGGCGTCGTGCGCGGCATCACCGTGCGCTCGCGCAGCGTGATCGGCAACCTCGGCGCGGCGCTGCAGACGCTGGTCGGCGGCAACATCACGCTGTTCACCGAGCTCTGCGAGCGCGCGCGCGGCGAGGCGTTCGATCTCATGGTCCAGCATGCGGCCGAGCTCGGCGCCAACGCGGTGATCGCGATGCGCTACGACGCCAACGAGGTCGCGCAGGGCGTGACCGAGGTGTTGGCCTACGGCACGGCCGTCGTCGTCGAGCGTGCCGCCTGACGAGCGAGGCGGATGCCGCGCACGCGTCGCTTGGCATCGAGGGTGACGACGATGTCGGCGAGTGCCGGCAGCGTGCGCAGCGCGTGTCGGCTCAGCCGTTCGTAATGCATCAGGAATCTTCGCAGCGCGGCCGGCGACATCGCGCGCGGCGCGCCGAGCGCGCGAAGGCGTTGCTCCGGTTCGTCGCGCCAGCGCTCGACGATCGCGAAGCTCGGCGCCGCGAGCACGACGAGCGCGTCGAAGTGGCGCCACAGCGCGGCGTACTCGGCACCGAGATGCGCGTTGACCGTGGCTCGCCAATGCGCATCCGCATCCTCGGTGCGCTCGAGCGCATTCACGGGCCGCCTCAGCGCGCGCGTGGATTGCGGCGGGACGCCGACGCACCAGCCTTCGAGCAGGACGAGACGCGGCGACGTCGCGATGCGCCGCCAGCGCGACGGCGGCAGCCGCGTGTCGCGGCCCTTGTCGAAGCGCGGGACGCGCGTCGGGCACGCGCTCTTCAGCGCATCGAGCGTCTTCGCGAGCAGCGCGATGTCGTGCGTCCCCGGCACGCCGCGCGTCGCGAACAGAGGGTGGACCGTGCGCGCGAGCGTTTCGCGTTCGCGCCGGCCGCGGTAGAAATCGTCGAGCGCCAGCACTGCGGTCGCGACGCCGCGCTGGCGCGCCGCTGCGGCGAGTTGCCGCGCGAGCGTGCTCTTGCCGCTGCCCTGCAGGCCCGAAAGGCCGACGAGCCACGGCGCACGACGCGAGGGCAGGCGCGCCAGCAGCGCATCGAGCACCGCGTCGACGGTCGCGTCGTCGTAACCGGGCTTGGTGCTAGCATCGCGTGGCATGGACACGAACCCACTCTACCAAGAGGCGATCGCGACGTTCACGGCGCTGCTCGACAAGGCGCGCGCGAGCGGCGACACCGAGCCGACTGCGATGACGCTCGCGACCGCCGACGCGAGCGGCCGCGTCTCGGCGCGCATCGTGCTGCTGAAAGGCGTCGACGCGCGCGGCTTCCAGTTCCACACGAACTACGAGAGCCGCAAGGGCGCCGAGCTCGCCGCGCATCCGCAGGTCGCGCTGTGCTTCCACTGGAAGCTGCTCGACGATCAGGTGCAGGTCCGCGTCGAGGGCACGATCGCGAAGCTGCCGGCGGCCGAGTCCGATGCGTATTTCGCTTCGCGCCCGCGCGGGAGCCAGATCGGCGCGTGGGCGTCGCTGCAGTCGCAGGCGTTGCCGGATCGGGCCGCATTCGATGCCCGCGTCGCCGAGTTCGAGCGGCGTTTCGAGGGCGGTCCCGTGCCGCGGCCGCCGCACTGGGGCGGCTACCTCGTCGCGCCGGATCGCATCGAATTCTGGTACGGCGCGAAATTCCGGCTGCACGAGCGCGTCTGCTATGTGCTGCGCGACGGCGCGTGGTCGAAGGGGATGTTGTTTCCGTGAGCGGTGAGCGTGAGCAGTGAGCGGTTGCGCTCGTCCTGCTCACCGCTGACCGCTCACCGCTCACCGCTATGCCAGGCCCCTCACGCATCGTCTGCCTCACCGAAGAGCCGACCGAGGTGCTCTACGCCCTTGGCGAGGAGCAGCGCATCGTCGGCATCTCGGGGTTCACCGTGCGGCCGCCGCGTGCGCGCAAGGAGAAACCGAAGGTTTCGGCGTTCACGAGCGCGAGGACCGACGCGATCCTCGCGCTGGAGCCCGATCTCGTGATCGGCTTTTCCGACATCCAGGCCGACATCGCGCGCGATCTCGTGCGGGCCGGCGTCGAGGTCTGGATCGCGAATCACCGCAGCGTCGAAGGCATCCTCGACTACATGCGCCGGCTCGGCGCGCTGGTCGGCGCGACCGAGAAGGCCACGGCGTACGTCGATCGCGCGATCGCGCACATCGCCGACGTCGAGCACGCGGCCGCGCGGCTGCCGAAGCGCCCGCGCGTCTACTTCGAGGAGTGGGACGATCCGCTGATCACCGGCATCCGCTGGGTCGCCGAGCTGATCCGCATCGCCGGCGGCGATGACGTGTTTCCGGAGCGCGCCGCGAAATCGCTCGCGCGCGATCGCATCCTCGCGGATGCGTCCGAGGTCGTGCGGCGCGCGCCGGACATCGTGTTCGGCTCGTGGTGCGGCAAGAAATTCCGGCCGGAGCACGTCGCGGCGCGGGCGGGTTGGGCCTCGATGCCCGCCGTGCGCGACGGCGAGCTGCACGAGATCAAGTCGCCGATCATCCTGCAACCGGGACCGGCGGCGCTGTTCGACGGGCTCGATGCGCTGCACCGCGTGATCGCGGCGTGGTCTCTGCGCTAGTCGGCGACGAAGTCCTGGCTGAACTTCAGCGTGTTCGCGACCGTCGCGTGCTCGGGCGTGATCGCGATCGTGAAGCGGTAGGTATCGGGCGCCTTCAGCGGAAACTCGGCGATGTACGACACCGTGCCGCTCTCGGCGAGCTCGCGAAACTTGAGCGCGACCGTTTCGCCGCTCAGCGAGACCGCGGTGCCGTCGACGGCCGCGTGCATCATCGTGCTGCCGGCGCCCTTGCGCTCGACGGCGATGTTGACGAGCCCGCGGTCGCGCGAGCGCACGATGTCGTAGGCCTTCGCCATCGCGGGCAGCAGGCGCTCGGTCGGGAGCGCGCTGTAATGCACGACGACGTCGCCGAAATCCTGGTCGTAGTCCGAGCGCGCGGCGAACGGCAGCAGCGCGAGCAGGATGCCGATGACGGCAGCGAGGCGCATCGCGTCAGCGCTGGGCGAGCGTGAGGCCGAAGTCGAGCAGGGGCTTGGCGACGAGCACGCGTGCGAGCGTGATCGCGAGCAGCACGACCATCGGCGAGAAGTCGATGCCGCCGACGTCCGGCAGCAGGCGCCGGATCGGCTTCATGACGGGCTCGGTGAGCTGGATCACGAGCGGCACGATCGGGTGGTAGCTGTCCGTGCCGACGAAGCTCAGCACGACGCGCACCAGGATCAGCACGATGTAGAGCAGCAGCACGAAGTCGACGAGATCGGCGAGCGCGAGCACGGCGAGGCCGGCGAGCCCGAGCGTCGTCCCGAGCGTCGCGTACAGCAGCACGAGCTTCAGCACCGTCGCGAGCCACGCGAGCACGATGCCGGCGACGTCGACGTTGCGCCACGCCGGGATCACCTTGCGCAGCGGCATCAGGACCGGGTTCGTCGCCTTGTAGAGGAACTGGCAGATCGGGTTGTAGAAGTTCGCGCGCACCCACTGCAGCAGCACGCGCAGCACGATCAGCGCGATCAGCGCGCCGAACACGAACTGGATGACGATCTGGCCGGCGTTTGCGAAATAACCCATCGTGTCCTCGAATCAGGCGTTGCGTGCCGAGAGCTGTTTGCCGCGCGCCGTCGCCGCGGCGACGGCCTTGGCGACGAGCGCGCGCAGCCCGCCGCGGTCGAACGCGTCGAGCGCGGCGGCCGTCGTGCCGCCGGGCGAGGTCACGCGCTCGCGAAGCTTCGACGGCGCTTCGCCGCTTTCGACCAGCATGCGGCCGGCGCCGAGGCAGGTCTGGCTCGCGAGCATGCGCGCGGTCTCGCGCGGCAGGCCTTCGGCGACCGCGGCGTCTTCGAGCGCTTCGACGAGCAGAAAGAAATACGCGGGACCCGAGCCGGACAGGGCGGTCACCGTGTCCATCAGCTCCTCGTGCTCGATCCATGCCGTGCGGCCGGCCGCGGCGAGCATCGCCTCGGCGCGGGCGCGCTCGGCGGCACTCGCGCGTGCGTTCGCGATGAGGCCTGTCGCGCCGGCGCCGATCAGCGCGGGCGTGTTCGGCATGCAACGCACGATCGGCAGTGCACCGATCCAGTCTTCAAGCTGATCGATGCGGATGCCGGCCGCGATCGAGACGATCAGCGGAAGCGCGGCGCCGATCGCCTCGCGCAGCTCCGCGCAGACCGCGCGCATGACCTGCGGCTTCACCGCGAGCACGATCGTGCCGGCGCCGGCGACCGCTTCGGCATTGCGCGCATGCGTCGCGACGCCGAAGTCGCGCGCCAAGGCGTCGCGCAGCGCGGCATCGGGCTCGGCGACGCGGATCGCGCCGGCATCGACGCCGCCGCGCAGCAGCGCGCCGACGAGGCTGCGCGCCATGTTGCCGCCGCCGACGAAGGCGAGCGTGCCGGGATGCGGGATTCGGGCTTCCGGGTTCGAAGGCATCGGATCGCGGCGAGCGTGCGGGCGGCCAAGCATAGCAAGCCCGCGCCCGGCGTCAGGTGCGGGCACCGAACAGCGCCGAGCCGACCCGCACCATCGTCGCGCCCTCGGCGATCGCGAGCTCGAAATCGTCGGACATGCCCATCGACAGCGTGTCGATGCGCGGATCGCCGGCAGCGAGTTCGCCGAACAATGCTCGCATGCGGCGGAACGCGTCGCGGCGCCGCGCGAGGTCCGGCAGCGGCGCCGGAATCGCCATGAGGCCGCGCAGGCGCAGCGTCGCGTGCGCGCGGATTTCCGCGGCGAGTGCCGCCATCTCCGCCGGCGCGCAGCCGGACTTGCTCGTCTCGTCGTCGATGTTGACCTGGATCAGCACGTCGAGCGGCGCGCGCCCGGCGGGCCGGTGGCGGGCGAGCGGTTCGATCAGCTTCGCCCGGTCGAGCGTCTGCAGCCAGTCGAAGTGGCGCGCGACGTCGCGGCACTTGTTCGACTGCAGCGGACCGATCGCGTGCCATTCGAGCGCGAGGTCGGCGAGTGCGGCCTGCTTGGCGCGCGCCTCCTGCACGTAGTTCTCGCCGAACGCGGTCTGGCCGAGCAGGGCGAGCGCGCGCAATGCCTCGGGCGGCTTGGTCTTGCCGACGGCCAGGAGACGGGCCGGCCGGGCCTGCCCCGCGGCGGCGCTGGCTTCGGCGATCCGTCTTCGCACGGAACTGTAGGCTGATTCGCAGGAATTCATGGAAGACGCCTGATCGGGCATGAATTTTGCGAGCTATACTGGCTTGGGTAGTGGATTTCCGAGGCCCTCCGGGCGGCCTCACGCGGATTCCAGGGGAACGACGTAATGGATATTGCCGAACTGCTGGCCTTTTCGGTCAAGAACAAGGCCTCGGACCTTCACCTGTCGGCCGGCCTGCCGCCGATGATCCGCGTCGACGGCGACGTGCGCCGCATCAACATCCCGGCGCTCGACCACAAGCAGATCCATTCGCTGATCTACGACATCATGTCGGACAAGCAGCGGCGCGACTACGAGGAATTCCTCGAGGTCGACTTCTCGTTCGAGATTCCCTCGCTGGCGCGCTTCCGCGTCAACGCATTCAACCAGAACCGCGGTGCCGGCGCCGTGTTCCGCACGATTCCGTCCGAGGTGCTGACGCTCGAGGACCTCGGCGCGCCGCGCGTCTTCAAGGAACTGATCTCGCAGCCGCAGGGCCTGATCCTCGTGACCGGACCGACGGGCTCGGGCAAGTCGACGACGCTCGCCGCGATGGTCGACCACGTCAACAAGAACGAGTACGCGCACATCCTCACGATCGAGGACCCGATCGAGTTCGTGCACACCTCGCAGAAGTGCCTGATCAACCAGCGCGAGGTGCACCGCGACACGCACGGGTTCAACGAGGCGCTCCGCTCGGCGCTGCGCGAAGACCCGGACTACGTGCTGGTCGGCGAAATGCGCGACATCGAGACGATCCGCCTCGCGCTGACCGCCGCCGAGACGGGCCACTTGGTGTTCGCGACGCTGCACACCTCGTCCGCCGCGAAGACGATCGACCGCATCATCGACGTGTTCCCCGCCGGCGAGAAGCCGATGGTGCGCTCGATGCTGTCGGAGTCGCTGCGCGCGGTGATCTCGCAGTCGCTCCTCAAGAAGGTCGGCGGCGGGCGCATCGCGGCGCACGAGATCATGGTCGGCATCCCGGCGATCCGCAACCTCATCCGCGAGGACAAGGTCGCGCAGATGTATTCGGCGATCCAGACCGGCAACCAGTACGGCATGCAGACGCTGGATCAGTGCTTGCAGGATCTGGTCAAGCGCGGCCTGGTGACGCGCCAGCAGGCGGTCGGCTACGCCAAGAACAAGGAAATCTTCAAATGACGGCAGGATGCCGTCATCCCGTGCGGTACATGGACGTACGTCGACACGGGATCCATGTCGGGTCTTGAGGACCCGGGAGCAGCACCATGAGCAGCAGCGTCGACTTCACCTCGTTCCTCAAGTTGATGACGCACAAGAAGGCGTCGGACTTGTTCATCACGGCCGGCGTGCCGCCTTCGATGAAGGTGCACGGGCGCATCGCGCCGATCACGCAGAACGCGCTGACGCCGCAGCAGTCGCGCGACATGGTGCTGAACGTGATGACGCCCTCGCAGCGCGAGGAGTTCGAAAAGACGCACGAATGCCAGTTCGCGATCAGCGTGACCGGCGTCGGCCGCTTCCGCGTGTCGTGCTTCTACCAGCGCAACTGCGTCGGCATGGTCCTGCGCCGCATCGAGACGCGCATTCCGACGATCGAGGAGCTGTCGCTGCCGCCGATCATCAAGTCGCTCGCGATGACCAAGCGCGGCATCATCATGTTCGTCGGCGCGACCGGCACCGGCAAGTCGACGTCGCTCGCGGCGATGATCGGCTACCGCAACCAGAACTCGACCGGCCACATCATCACGATCGAGGACCCGATCGAATACGTGCACAAGCACGAGGGCTGCATCATCACGCAGCGCGAGCTAGGCATCGACACGGACACCTGGGAAAACGCGCTGAAGAACACGCTGCGCCAGGCGCCCGACGTGATCATGATCGGCGAGGTGCGCACGCGCGAGACGATGGAGCACGCGGTCAACTTCTCCGAAACCGGCCACCTTTGCCTCTGCACGCTGCACGCGAACAACGCGAACCAGGCGATGGACCGCATCATCCACTTCTTCGCCGAGGATCGCCGCGCGCAGCTCTTCATGGATCTTTCGTTGAATCTGAAGGGCGTCGTCGCGCAGCAGCTGATCCCCACGCCGGACGGCAAGGCGCGCCGCGTCGCGATGGAAGTCATGCTCGGCACGCCGCTCGTCGCCGACTACATCCGCCAGGGCGAGATCCACAAGCTCAAGGACGTGATGAAGGAATCGACCAACCTCGGCATGCGCACGTTCGACCAGAGCCTGTTCGAGCTCTATCAGGCCGGCGAGATCAGCTACGAGGATGCGCTGCGCCACGCCGACTCGGCGAACGAGGTGCGTCTCAAGATCAAGCTCGCCCAGGGCGGCGATGCGCACACGCTGAGCCAGGGTCTCGACGGCGTGGAGCTCGTCGAGAGCTGATCCGCACATCGCTGCGTTCGCTCCGTAAAGGCCGGCGTCTGCCGGCCTTTACCATTTGCGGCCAGGGATTCACCATTCGCCCCCTCATGAACGACCTCGACCACCTCCGCCGCGTCTGGCAGACGCTCGGCCGCGAAGATCCGCTGTGGGCCGTGCTGTCGCAGGCCGACAAGCGCGGCGGGCGCTGGCAGGTCGACGAGTTTCTCGCCACCGGCCGGGCGGAAATCGACACGCAGATGCACCTCCTCGCCGCGCGCGGGCTGCCGGCGGGGCGCTCGCTCGCGCTCGATTTCGGTTGCGGCGCGGGCCGCCTGAGCCGCGCGCTCGGCGCGCATTTCGAGCACGTCGTCGGCGTCGACGTTTCGGCGAGCATGATCGAGAAGGCACGGCACCTCAGCGCCGGCGTCGACAACGTCGAGTTCCGCGAGAACGCCTCGCCGCGTCTCGACCGGATCGCCGACGCGAGCGTCGATCTCGTCTACTCGAACATGACGCTGCAGCACATCCCGGCCCGTCTCGCGGCAGGTTACGTCGAGGAATTCTTCCGCGTGCTCGCGCCGGGCGGCGTCGCCGTGTTCCAGTTCGTGGCGGGGCCGGACGACAGCCTGCGCGGACACGTCTTCGCGCGCCTGTCGAATCGCTGGCTGAATCCGCTGCGGCGCCTCGCCTGGCGAAGGAACGCGGTCTTCGAGATGCACGCGCTCGAGGAGGCGCACCTCGCCGAGCTGCTCGAGCGGCATCCGCTGCTGCGGCTGCTGGAAGCGACCGACGACAGCGCTGCCGGTCCGGGCTGGCGCGGGCGGCGCTGGTACGTGGTCAATCGCGATGAGATTCCGGTCGAGATCGCCGGCGCCGGCTATCGCCTGTACGCGCGCGCGAGCGACACGCAGATCGGCGCGAACGTGATCGCCGGGCTGCCGCACGATGCGAACGTCGCGACGGCGCTGCGTTCGCTGCTGAAGCTCGGCGCGACGTTCCTCGACATCGGCGCGAACATCGGCGTGTTCACGACGCTGGCCGCGAGCCTCGTCGGCGACGGCGGCCAGGTCTTCGCCGTCGAGCCGATCGCGCGCAATCTCGAGCTCATCGAGCGGGCCTGTCGCGGCAACGGCTTCGACCAGGTGCGCCTGATCCGCGCGGCGGCGTCCGATCGCGAAGGCCATGTCGAGCTTCGCGTCGACGCGAGCACATCGAACAGCGCGACGCCGGCCGCGGCCGGCGAGCGCCTGCGCGCCGAGAGCGCGCGGACGATCCGCGTTCCCGCCGTGGTGCTCGACGACGTGCTCGGCGACCTGGACCGGCTCGACGTCGTCAAGATCGACGTCGAGGGCATGGAGCCGCGCGCGCTGCGCGGCCTACGACGCACGATCGAGCGGTTCCAGCCCGCGATCGTCGCCGAGTTTCATCCGTGGGCGATCGAGCGCGCGACGGGCGAGTCGCCGCTCGATCTCCTCGAATGGCTGTCGGAGTGGTACCCGACGATCACCGTGCTGCATCGCGACGGCAGCAACGAGGACTGCAACGAGCCCGGCGCCGTCATGCTGGCCTGGCGGCGCGCGAACGAGACCGCCGGCATGGACGGCCGCGTGCACCTCGATCTTCTGTTCCAGCCGCGCGGCGTGCGCAGCGAGTAGCTAGCCGAGGAGCTCGGCGAGCACGGCCATGCGCACGAAGATGCCGTTGGCGACCTGCTCCAGGATCACCGACTGCGGACCGTCGGCGACGTCGTCGGCGATCTCGATGCCGCGGTTCATCGGGCCGGGGTGCATCACGATCGCGTCGGATTTCGCGCGGCGAAGGCGTGCCGGCGTGAGGCCGTAAGCCGCGAAGTAGTCCGACTCGCCGAGGCCGAGCGCGCTCTGCATGCGTTCCTTCTGCAGCCTCAGCATGACGACGACGTCACAGTCCGCGAGCGCGGCATCGAAGTCCTCGACGACGCGGCAGCCGGGAAATTCCGCGGGTTCGGGCAACAGCGCCGCGGGACCGCACAGGCGAATCTCGCCGGCGCCGAGCGCAACGAGTCCGTCGATGTCTGAACGGGCGACGCGCGAATGGCGAACGTCGCCGCAGATCGTCACATTGAGCCCTTTTACGTCGTTCTTGCGATCGCGGATCGTGAGCAGATCGAGCAGGCCCTGGGTCGGATGCGCATGGTTGCCGTCGCCGGCGTTAACGACGACTGCGCGTTTCGCGTGCGCGGCGAGGCGGGCCGGCGTGCCGTTGTCCTTGTGGCGCACGATGAACGCGTCGGCGTCCATCGCTTCGAGCGTCGCCTCGGTGTCCTCGAGCGTCTCGCCCTTGCTGGTCGACGAGCTCGCGATGTCGAAGTTGACGACGGCGGCGCCGAGCCTTCGCGCGGCGAGCTCGAAGCTCGTGCGCGTGCGCGTCGACGCTTCGAAGAAGAGGTTCATGATCGTGCGGCCGGCGAGGAGCTCTGGCAGCGCGCCGTCGCGATGGGCCTTGCGCAGCGCGGCCGCGCGGTCGAGCAGCGCGACGATGCGCGCGCGGCCGAGGCCGTTCAGCGTGAGCAGGTGACGCAGGCGACCGGCGGCGTCGATCTGCAGGTCGTGCGCGGGGTCGATGGCTTTCATGCGTTCGAGGATGCGAACCAGTTCTCGAGAATGATTTCCGCGGCGATCGCGTCGATCGACTCCGCGTGCTTGCGCTTGGCCGTGCCCGCGGCGCGCTGGCCGGCGAAGCGGCGCGACGCCTCGGCCGACGTCAGGCGCTCGTCGACGAGGCGCACGTCGAGCCGGTAGCGCGCTTCGAGCGCGCTCGCGAACGCGCGCGCGGCGCGACTCATCGCCTGCTCGCCGCCGTCCATGCCGAGCGGCAGGCCGACGACGAGGCGCGCCGGCTGCCATTCCGCGACGAGCGCATCGATGCGCTGCCAGTCCGGTTGCGATTCGCGGTTGCTCACGGTCGTCAGCGCGCGCGAGCCCGACAGGCGGTTGCCGACGGCGACGCCGATCAGACGCGTTCCGAAATCGAAGCCGAGCACGCTGGCAGCGGACGAAGCCGCGAGCGTGTCAGGCGTGTCCTGCATAGCTGGCGAGCTGGATCAGGTTGACGCCGACGATGTGCGCGGCCGCTTCCCAGCGTTCCTCGAGCGGCGTCGAGAACAGCACTTCCTCGGAGGCGGGCGCGGTGAGCCACGCGTTGTCGCGAAGTTCCTGTTCGAGCTGGCCCGGGCTCCAGCCCGAGTAGCCGAGCGTGACGATCGCGTGGCGCGGCCCTTCGCCCGCGGCCATCGCGACGAGGATGTCGCGCGACGTCGTGACGCTGAGCCGGTCGGAGATGCGGAACGAGGATTCCCACTCGCCGTGCGGCGAATGCAGCACGAAGCCGCGCTCGGGCTGCATCGGTCCGCCGATCAGCACCGGCGCGTCGATGACTTCGGGCAGCTCCGAGCTCATGTTCATCTGCGCGAGCACGTCGCCGAGCCGGTACTCCGACAGGCGATTGATCATGAGCCCCATCGCGCCGTCCTCGCCGTGCTGGCACAGGAACGTGACGCCGCGCGCGAAGTTCGGGTCGCGCAGCGTCGGCATCGCGATCAGGAGCTGGTTGGTGAGCGGGCTCGACTCGGCCATGGCCGCGATTGTACTGGACGGTCATGAACGGGGCGTAGGAAAAAGCGTTAAGCAGAAGCCCGAAAAACGCGGCCCGGCAGCGATTTCGGCGCCCGGGGGCGCGCTCACCGGTTGCGCAGGATGTCGCCCGGGAGGAACTGCCAGGTGCGGCTGATATAGAGCTCGTCGACCTTTTCCTTGTCCTCGGGCAGCGCCGGGAACGGCTCGGCGAGGTGCACGATGCGCACCGCGGCGTCGTCGAGCACCTTGTGGCCGCTCGACTGGATCACGTCGATGCTCTTCACGCGGCCGTCGCGCGTGAGGCCGACCGTGAGCACGAGCTGCCCGTGCAGCTGCGCGCGGCGCGCCTCGTCGGGGTAGTTGAGGTTGCCGATGCGCTCGATGCGCGCGACCCAGGCGCGCATGTAGGCGGCGAACTCGTATTCCTTCGTGTTCGCGGAGATGTACTTGCGCTTCGGGCGCTTGGCGTACTGCTCGGATTCGCGCTGGATCTCCTGCGCGAGCTTGGCCATCTCGAGCTTGCGCTGCTCGAATTCCTTGTCGACCGTAGCCGGGCGCGACTGGACGTCCGGGTTCGCGGTGTCGGTGCGCACGGTGAAGCTCGATGTCTTCTGCGTCAGGAGCTCGGCGTCGGTCGGCGTCTGCGGCTTCGGCGCGCCGGTCTCGAGCTGCACCGGCGCGATGCCGGCGACGGCTTTCGGGATCGGGCTCGACAGCGGCTCGGACGGCCGACGCGCCGCCTCGGCCGTGCCGCCGCCGCTGTTCGTCGACTGGGCGAGGAAATCGGCCTTGTCGGGCTTCTCGTCGTTGGCCGACTGGACGAGGATGACGTCGAGCGAGGGCAGGCGCGGCGCCGGCTTCTCGAACTCGAACGTCAGGCCGAGCGCGAACACGCCGTGCGCGATCAGCGAAAACAGCAAGGTCACGCCCAGACGATCGGCGCTGCTGGTGCCGGGTGCCGCCATTACTTCAACTTGCTTTCGATCACGTCGAACAACTGGCCGGCGATGTTAAGCCCGAAAGCCTTGTCGAGCTCGCGGATGCACGTCGGAGATGTGACGTTGATCTCGGTCAGGTAGTCGCCGATGACGTCGAGGCCGACGAAGAGCATGCCGCGACGCTTGAGCTCGGGTCCCACCTCGTTCGCGATCCAGCGGTCGCGGTCCGAGAGCGGGACGCCGACACCCTTGCCGCCCCGTGCCAGATTTCCGCGGAAATCGTCACCTTGCGGCACCCGGGCGAGCGCGTAGGGGACCGGCTCGCCGTCGATCATGAGGATGCGCTTGTCGCCCGCGGTGATCTCCGGGATGTAGCGCTGCGCCGCGCAGAGCTGGCGACCGTTTTTGGTCAGCGTCTCGATGATGACGTTGAGGTTCGGGTCGTGATGGCGGCTCTTGAAGATCGAGTAGCCGCCCATGCCGTCGAGCGGCTTCAGCACGACTTCGCCGTGCTCTGCCGTGAAACGGCGGATTTCCGCGGCGTCGCGCGCGATCAGCGTCGGCGGCGTGCACTGCGGAAAATGCAGCGAGAAGAGCTTTTCGTTGGCGTCGCGCAGCCCCTGCGGGCGGTTCACGACGAGCGCGCCGCGCATTTCGGCGAGCTCGAGCACCATCGTGTCGTAGAGGAACTGGTCGTCGAAAGGCGGATCCTTGCGCGCGAGGATCACGTCGACGGTCGAGAGATCGCGCCACGCCGATTCGCCGAGCGTGAACCAGTTCGCGTGATCGTCCCGCACCTCGAGCGGGGCGAGCAGCGCCCACGGCTCGCCGCCGCGGATCGCGAGGCCGCTCTGCAGCGTGTAGAGGAGCCGGTAGCCGCGCCGCTGGGCTTCGAGGAGCATCGCCAGCGTCGAATCCTTCTCCGGATGGATCGCCGCGATCGGGTCCATCAGCACGGCCAAGGTGCGGTTCATTCAGGCTCCAGGGGGCACTCCGGGCCGCGACCGTCGTCGCAGCATGGCGGGTGTTCCTATACTACACTCCGCCTTGGGCGGGGCTCAAAAAACGAGCGCTGGTTCTCGTGGTATTTCGCGAGCTTACGAGCACAACTTGACGCTCCGCTAAGTTTTGGTTAAGAAGGCCGAATCTCGCGGATGAGGCGTCTCCGAAGGGTCCGGAACGCCGCGGCGACGGCAAGGTTCGGCGCGATCGCGGCACGCTTTTCGCATGCCGGTAATCCGTTTCAGTACTACTGCGGTAGGGGGTCCGAGTGGATGACACGAAACAAGGCAGCCTGACCGGCGTCAAGGTCATGGTCATCGACGACTCCAAGACCATCCGTCGCACCGCCGAGACGTTGCTGCGCAAGGAAGGTTGCGAGGTGGTGACCGCGACCGACGGCTTCGAGGCGCTCGCGAAGATCTCCGATCAGCAGCCGCAGATCATCTTCGTCGACATCATGATGCCTCGCCTCGACGGCTATCAGACCTGCGCGCTGATCAAGAACAACCAGATGTTCAAGGGCACGCCGGTGATCATGCTGTCGTCGAAGGACGGCCTGTTCGACAAGGCGCGCGGACGCATCGTCGGCTCCGAGCAGTATCTGACCAAGCCGTTCACCCGCGAAGAACTGCTCGGCGCGATCCGTCGCCACGTCGACGGGACGTGAGCCCGGGATCGCATTCGGAAGGGGAAGAGATGGCAGCGATGCGTACCACCGCAAGTGTCGCGACCGCGGCG
>DATFRS010000055.1:0-13739 GCA_035263065.1 Rhodanobacteraceae bacterium | reverse complement strand
TTCGTCACGACGACGTCGGGCGTCGTCGGCACCCACGGCGTCATCGCCGGCAGCACGGGCGGCATCGCGAAGCTTTCCTGCACGGCGGCCGCGAGCGCCGCGATGCAGACCGCGAGCGCGCGCCGCTTCGCCGTGCGCATTCGATACGTCGTGTTCATGCTCGTCCCTTCCCCTGGCGCTGCGACGCCGCAAGGTCGGCGTCGCGACGAGTAACGCCGAAGCGGAACGATTTGCGACAGAAGCCGCGCGCGAGCCGGCGAAGCCCGCCGTCACGCCTCGCCGAGCGCGGCGAGGAACGCCTCGCCGTAGCGCGCGAGCTTGCGCTCGCCGACGCCGCTGATCGCGGCCATCGCATCGAGCGTGCGCGGGCGCTCGCGCAGCATCGCGAGCAGCGTCGCGTCGTGGAAGATCACGTACGCCGGCACGCCCTGCTCGCGCGCGAGGCGGCCGCGCAGATCGCGCAGCGCGTCCCACAGCGGCGCTTCGTGCGGCGCGATGTCGAGACTCGCCGCGGCGCGATCGCCGCGCGTCTTGCGTCGCGCCGCGCGGCGCTGGCTGCGGTCGGCTTCCCGGCGCAGGTACACGGGCGTCGCGCCGCGCAGCACGTCGCGCGATGCGCTCGTGAGGCGCAGCGTGCCGTAGCCCTCGTCGTCGGTCGCGAGCAGTCCCGCCGCGACGAGCTGGCGGAACACGCCGCGCCACTGCTGCTTGTCGAGATCGGCGCCGATGCCGAACGTGCTCTGCGCGTCGTGGCGCAGCGAGCGCACGCGGTCGTCGTCCTCGCCGCGCAGCACGGCCGTGAGATGCCCGACGCCGTAGCGCTGGCCGGTGCGATAGACGCACGACAGCGCCTTCTGCGCGACGACGCTCGCGTCCCAGGTCTCGGGCGGATCGAGGCAGTTGTCGCAGTTGCCGCAGTCGCGGTCGTACGTCTCGCCGAAGTACGCGAGCAGCCGGCGCCGGCGGCAGACCGTCGTCTCGGCGTAGGCGAGCAGAGCGTCGAGCTTGCCGCGCTCGGTGCGCTTGCGCTCGTCGCCGGATTCGGATTGCGCGATGAGCTGCGCCAGCGTCACGACGTCGCCGAGCCCGTAGCAGAGCCACGCATCGGCGGCGAGCCCGTCGCGGCCCGCGCGGCCGGTCTCCTGGTAGTAGCCTTCCATGCTCTTCGGCAGGTCGAGATGCGCGACGAAGCGCACGTCCGGCTTGTCGATGCCCATGCCGAACGCGATCGTCGCGACCATCACGATGCCGTCCTCGCGCAGGAACCGCTGCTGGTTCGCCGTGCGATCCGCCGCGTCCATGCCGGCGTGATACGGGAGCGCGGCGATGCCGTGCTGGTTGAGCCACTCGGCGGTGTCCTCGACCTTGCGCCGCGACAGGCAGTAGACGATGCCGGACTCGCCGGCGTGCCCGGCGAGGAAATCCTTGAGCTGCCGGCGCGCCTCGTCCTTCTCGACGACGCGGTAGCAGATGTTCGGCCGGTCGAAGCTCGCGACGAACTGGCGCGCGCCGTCGAGCGCGAGCCGCTCGACGATCTCGCGCCGCGTCGGCGCATCGGCGGTCGCCGTGAGCGCGATGCGCGGCACGGCCGGGAAGCGCTCGTGCAGCACGGTGAGCTGGCGGTACTCGGGCCGGAAGTCGTGGCCCCATTGCGAGACGCAGTGCGCCTCGTCGATCGCGAACAGCGACACCTTCGCGCGCGCGAGCATCTCGAGGCAGCGCTCGGTCAGGAGCCGCTCCGGCGCGACGTAGAGGAGCTTGAGCTTGCCGCCGGCGAAGCGGACTTCGACGTCGCGCTGCGCGAGCGCATCGAGGCTCGAGTTCAGGAACGCGGCCTCGACGCCGAGCTGGCGCAGCGCGTCGACCTGATCCTGCATCAATGCGATCAGCGGCGAGACGACGATCGCGGTGCCCTCGCGCAGCAGCGCCGGCAGCTGGTAGCACAGCGACTTGCCGCCGCCGGTCGGCATCAGCACCAGCGCATCGCCGCCGCCGGCGACGTGCTCGATGATCGCCTGCTGCTCGCCGCGGAACGCGGGGTAGCCGAAGACGGTCTGCAGGATTTTCAAGGCGGCGTCGGACATTCGGGCGATGCTAGCAAAGGGAGCAACGGCACGGCTTGTTGGCGTCATCGTGCGGTGAGAGGATCGTACGCGGCCGGTTGCGACGAGCGCGAGCGCCGCCGCGATCGATCCAGCGTACGAATCCTGCGACCGGCGCCGCGCGAGCACTCGCGCCGTGGAGGAACGACATGTCCGACGTCACGCCGATCCGCGATCCCCAGCGCGATGCGCTGATCACGCCGCAGAACGCGGTCATCGCATTCATCGACTACCAGCCCGACCAGTACGCGGGCGTCGGCTCGATCGGGCACGACGAGCTGCTCTCGAACGTGACCACGCTCGGCCACGTCGCGACCGCGTTCGAGCTCCCGGTCGTGCTCAGCACCGTCTACGTCCGGCACGGCATGGGCCCGACGAACAAGGAGCTGCGCGATGCGCTGCCCGGCGTGCCGGAGATCGACCGCACGACGATGAACTCGTGGGAAGACCCGGACTTCCGCGCCGCCGTCGAGAAGATGGGCCGGCGCAAGCTCATCCTCGCGGGACTCTGGACCGAAGTCTGCGTCGCGTTTCCGGCGATCGACGCGATCCATGCGGGCTACGAGGTCTATTTCGTCGTCGACGCGATCGGCGGCGTCACGCGCACGTCGCACGAGGCGGCCATGCAGCGCATGATCCAGTCCGGCGCGACGCCGGTCACCGTGCTCTCGCTCGCGTGCGAGCTGCAGCGCGACTGGGGCCGCGCGGGCGCCGATCGCCTGCGCGGGGTCATGCGCGAATTCTTCGCTTCGCTGCGCGCGTTGCGCGGCAAGCCGCCCGCGCGCTAGTCCGGCGCCTTCAGCACGTCGATCGCGACGACCTGGCGCACCCAGCGCGCCGGCCGCCTGTCGCCGGCCGCGACGATGCGGAACGGGCCTTCGTTCGCGTCGAGCGGCTGGCCGTTGCGGCGGTCGGCGAGGATCACGTTGGCGTTGCCGATCGACGCGTCGAGCTCGCCGAGCGCGAACACGGCGCGATAGCCGTCGGCGCCGCGGATGCGCACGTAGAGCGCGAGATTCGGTCCGCGCAGCGCCTCGCCGTTCGGCGCGCCGAGCGCGCGCAGCAGCACGCTGAGCAGGACGCCGTCGTAGTCGCCCTCGACGTCGTGCGCCTTCGCGTGCAAGCGCGTGTGCGGGAGCTGCGCGAGATCCGCGGCCGTGAGCTCGAGCGGCTTGGCGATCTCGCCGCCGGCGGCGATGACCGCGGCGTCTTCGGCGCAAACCCGCTCGACCGCGAAAGCGAGCAGCAACGCGAGGCACGCGCCGCGGAGAAGATTGCGTGTCATGACCGACCCTCGCTTCCCGACCGTCAGCACGCGAGATATCAGAAATAGATCTGCGCGCGCAACTCGAAGATCGTCGGATCGAGCGAGAGGTTGCCCTTGTCGCTGTACGCCTTGATGTAGTTCGCCTGGAACTTGAAGTACTTGGTGAGATACCAGTTCGCGCCGAGCGTCCAGTCGTGCTCCTTGCCGCCGGTGATCGGGCCGTCGTCGAGATCGAGCTCGCTGTAGCGCAGCAGGAGCTCCCACGCGCCCCACCTGCCCTTCGGCACGACGTTGTTGGTGTAGCCGTTCGTGTACGGCCGCGATTCGCCGGTGACGATCCAGCTGCCGAAGACGTAGCCGCCGTCGGCCTCGAAATCGGGATTGCCCTGGCGCGAGACGTCCGCGCGCAGGAGCTCGGCCTGCACCGACCACGGTCCGCCGATCCAGAGCGCCTCGAGACCGCCGCGGTCGACGCGATCGGCTTTCGAGAGCGTGCCGGAGTCGACCAGTCGCACCGGCGTCAGGCCCGCTTCCGGCGGCGTCGAAATGCGCACGCTCGGCGCGTGCTCGATGCCGAGGCCGTCGGTCGTGCTGTCGCGATCCTCGCGCGAAGCGGAGATGCCTAGGTGGATGACGTCGCCTGCTGCCTTGTGCGGCGTCCACGCGACGCGCCCGCCGAACGTCGTGCCGTCGTTGTCGCCGAGCAGGTCCTGGCCCCAGTAGTAGCCGAGGTTGACGATGTACTGCGGCCGCTCGAACGCCCAGTCGATGCCGGTGCGGCGGCCTTCGAAGATCGCCTGCGCCGGCAGTGCCAGCTCGAGGAACGCCGTCGCCTTCGTCGACGTCACGCCTTCGAACGACACCGGCGTCTTCGAATAACCGAAGCGGAACGCGCCGTAGTCCTCGCCGAAGAACGCCTTCGAGTAGAAGCGCACGTTGGTGTCGAGCCAGGTCTTGCCCTGGTATTCGTAGTCGACGATCGCGTCGTAGACGCCCTTCTTTTTCAGCGTGAGGCCGAGCTCCTTGCGCTTGTTGGTCGCGGAATCCTCGAAGGCGTGACTGCCGTCGGGCTTCTCGTCGTCGCTGAAATTGTTGACGTCGTAGCGGTAGGTCAGCACGAGGCCGAGGTCGGTGCCGTCGCCGAAGGTGTAGTGTGTCGGCCAGTCCTCCCAGCTGTAGGCGAAAGCGGAGCTCGCCGAGACGGCGAGCGTGGCGCACACGGCTAGCTTGACGATCCCCATCGAGTCGCTCCGGTCGCTTGCGTCCGATGCATCCTCCGGATTCGCGGGTGCGGCCGGAACTGATGCGTCGTTGTATCGACATGCCCGCGTGCGATTCGCCCGCGACAACCGTCGATATTTCCGTCAGACTATATCGAACTACGGGGCCACGCGCCTTGACCTGCGTCAATCGGCTGCCGGGGACCGATGCTTCAGGAGTGCCGCCAGATCCTTCGCGACCGCCGCACAGCACGCCGCGTGCATGCGACGGTAGCGCGCGAGCACGTCCGCACCGGCGCGCGTCAGCGACGCGCCGCCGCCGCCCGAGCCGCCCTTGCTCGCCGCGACGAGCGGCGTGTCGAACAGGCGGTTGAGCTCGTCGACGAGCTGCCACGCGCGCTTGTAGCTCATGCGCATGCGCCGTCCCGCGGCCGCGATCGAGCCGGTCTCGCGGATGCCTTCGAGCAGGTCCGCCTTGCCCGGGCCGAGCGCGATGCCCGGCGCGAGGTTGAAGCGCACGCGCACCACCTTCGCAACCTCGCTCGCTCTCATCGATCCGCCTCCGCTGCTGGAAGCGCATTCACGCGCCGCGGCGGCGCTTTCGTCAACTCCCGGAGAACGCTGTCATGAGGCATAACCGCTTTCTGGGCGCGATTCTCGCGCTCGTCGTTTCGCTCGTCGCATCGCAGCCGGCATCGGCCGACGAGCTCCTGATCTTCGCCGCGGCGAGCCTCAAGCCCGCGCTCGACGAGATCATCGCGACGCCCGACGCCAAGGCGATCGGCGAGATCAAGGCGAGCTACGCCGCAAGCTCGCAGCTCGCGCACCAGATCGAAGCCGGCGCGCCGGCTGCGCTCTTCATCTCGGCCGACGAGGACTGGATGAACACCGTCGCCGAGAAGAACAAGATCGTGAAGGACACCCGCGTCGACCTCCTCGGCAATGCGCTGGTGCTGGTCGCGCCCAAGGACTCGACCGTCAAGCTCGCGATCGCACCGAAGTTCGATCTCCTCGGCGCGCTCGGCAAGGACGGCCGCCTCGCGCTCGGCGAGCCGAACAGCGTGCCGGCCGGCAAGTACGCGAAGGCGTCGCTGACCTCGCTCGGCGTCTGGGACTCGATCGAGAAGCGCATCGTTTCGGCCGACAACGTGCGCGCGGCGCTCAATTTCGTCGCAAAGGGCGAGGCGCCCCTGGGTGTCGTCTACCGCTCGGACGCGCAGTCGGAGCCGGCCGTGCGTGTCGTCGACACGTTCCCTGCGGCCTCGCACGCACCGATCGTCTATCCCGCGGCCGTCCTCGGCGATCACGACACGCCGGCCGCGCGCAAGCTGCTCGGCCTCTTGCGCGAACCCGCGACGCAGACGATCTTTCGCCGCTATGGATTCGACGCGCCGCCCAGGACCTAGATGACCGGCTGGCTGTCGCCGGGAGACTGGGACGCGCTGGCGTTGAGCCTGCGCGTCGCGCTGCTGAGCGTCGTGCTGTCGCTGCCGGCGGCGCTCGCGCTCGCGTGGGTCCTGTCGCGCAAGCGCTTTTTCGGGCGCACGCTGCTCGAAGCGCTCCTCTTCCTGCCGCTGATCCTGCCGCCGGTCGTGACCGGTTATGCGCTGCTCGCGCTGCTCGGCCGCAACGCGCCGCTCGGCCGACTGCTCGGCGACATCGGCATCGTGTTCGCGTTCCGCTGGACCGGCGCCGTCATCGCCGCAGCGGTGATGGGCTTTCCGCTGCTCGTGCTGTCGATCCGCGTCGCGTTCGACGGCGTCGACCGCCGCCTCGAAGCCGCCGCCGAAACGCTCGGCGCGCGTGCATGGCGGCGCTTCGCGACGATCACGCTGCCGCTCTCGATGCGCGGCATCGCGGCCGGCTGCGTGCTCGCGTTCGCGCGCGCGTTCGGCGAGTTCGGCGCGACGATCAGCTTCGTGTCGAACATTCCCGGCGAGACGCGCACGCTGCCGATCGCGATCTACGAGCTCCTGAGCGTGCCGGGCGGCATGCCGGGCGTGCAGCGGCTCTCGCTCGTCGCGCTCTTCGTCGCGCTCGCGGCGGCAGCGAGCGCGACCGTGATCGCCGGCGGCGCGCTCAGGCGGAGATCCGACGAATGATCGACTTCGCGATGCGCCACGCGTTCGCCGATCTCGCGCTCGACATCGCGTTCCGCGCGGACGTGCGCACGCTTGCGCTGTTCGGCGATTCGGGCGCCGGCAAGACCAGCGTGCTGAACGCGATCGCGGGCCTCCTCACGCCTCTGCACGGCCGCATCGTGCTGGACGATCGCGTGCTGTTCGATCGCGACGCCGGCATCGACGTGCCGGTCACCGAGCGGCGCGTCGGCTACGTGTTCCAGGACGGCCGCCTGTTTCCGCACCTCGACGTACGCGCGAACCTTCTGTACGGCGCACGCCCGCGCCGCGATGCCGTCGCGCGCGGATTCGACGCGATCGTCGCACTGCTCGAGCTCGCGCCGCTGCTCGCGCGCGCGCCGGCGACATTGTCCGGCGGCGAGCGCCAGCGCGTCGCGATCGGCCGCGCGCTGCTCGCCGAGCCGCGCGCGCTGCTGCTCGACGAGCCGCTGACCGGCCTGCACGCCGAGGCGCGGCGGCAGGTGCTGGAATACCTGCGCCGCCTGAAGCGCGAGCTCGGCGTGTTCACGCTGCTGGTCACGCATCACGCCGACGAAGTCGCTGCGCTCGCCGACGAAGTCGTGCTGCTCGCGGGCGGCCAGGTCGTCGGCCGGGTCGCGCGCGACGCGTTCGTCGCGCGCCATCTGCCGGCCGCCGTTCAGACCGCCTGACGTCCCCGGCGATCCGGTAGTCCTACGCTATGCCGCCGCGCGCGAACCCGCTAGGCTAGCGATCCCGATTTGCGCCGCCACGAGGCCGCCATGAGGTTGCGTCACTGCATCGCCGCGCTTGCGTTCGTTTTCATCGCCGGGTGCGGCGGCGGACCGGTCCGGCGCGTCACGCCCTCGACGGTGTCGATCCAGGAGCTCATCGCGCAGCCGGGCGGGCAGTGGCGCGTGACGCTGCGCATCCAGAACTACTCGACGATCCCGATGCACTACGCCGCGCTGCACGGCACGCTGCACATCGCCGGCGCCGACGTCGGCACGATCGAGCTCAAGCCCGAGCTCGACATTCCGGCGAACAGCGTCGACGTCGTCGATGCGACGCTGCACGCGAGCGTGCAGCTCCCGGCCGGCGACGTCGAATACCGGATCAACGGCACGATCGACACGAGCGAGCCGAAGGAGACGTTCAAGTTCGACCGCACGAGCCGCCTCTCGCCCGCGCCGGGGCTGCCCGGCACCTGGCGCTGAGGACATCGCATGGCCCGCTACGCTGCGCCGCTCGCGGACATCCGTTTCGCGCTGTACGACGTGCTCGGCGTCGAAGCGCTGTTCCAGCGCCTGCCGGGCTTCGAGGCCGCGACGCGCGACGTCGTCGACGCGGTGCTCGACGAAGCGGCGAAATTCACCGAGCAGGTGCTCGCACCGCTGAACCAGACCGGCGATCAGGAAGGCTGTCACTTCGACGCCGCGACCGCGAGCGTCAAGACGCCGGCGGGCTTCAAGAAAGCGTACGCGCAATACGTCGAGAACGGCTGGGCCGGCCTCACGGCGCCGGCCGCGTTCGGCGGCCAGGAGATGCCACAGGTCCTCGGCGCCGCGATCAAGGAGATGCTCGATTCCGCGAACCTGTCGTGGGGCAACTATCCGATGCTGTCGCACGGCGCGACCGAAGCGCTGCTGCACCACGGCGAGGACTGGCAGCGCGAAGCGTTCCTGAAGCCGATCGTCGCCGGCCGCTGGACCGGCACGATGTGCCTCACCGAGCCGCACTGCGGCACCGACCTCGGTCTTCTCAAGACCAAAGCCGAGCCTAACGCGGACGGCAGCTATCGCATCAGCGGCACGAAGATCTTCATCACCGCCGGCGAGCACGATTTCACCGAGAACATCGTGCACCTCGTGCTCGCGCGGCTGCCCGATGCGCCGGCGGGCGTCAAGGGCATCTCGCTGTTCATCGTGCCGAAATTCAAGGTCGGCCGCGACGGCACGCTCGGCGAACGCAACGCGCTCGCCTGCGGCGCGATCGAGCACAAGATGGGGATCAAGGGCTCGGCGACCTGCACGATGAATTTCGACGGCGCCGAAGGCTGGCTGATCGGCCAGCCGCATCGCGGGCTCAATGCGATGTTCACGATGATGAACACCGCGCGGCTCGCCGTCGGATTGCAGGGCCTTTCGCTGACCGAGCGCGCGTACCAGAACTCGCTTGCGTACGCGCGCGAGCGCCTGCAGATGCGCGCGCTCTCGGGCGCGAAGTTTCCGGACAAGCCCGCCGATCCCCTGATCGTGCAGCCGGACATCCGCCGCATGCTGCTGACGCAGAAGGCGCTGGCCGAAGGCTGCCGCCTGCTCGCGCTCTACGCGTACGCGCACGAGGACATCGCCAAGCATTCGCCGGATCACGCCGAGCGTGCGCGCGCCGATTCGATCGTGTCGTTCCTGACGCCGATCGTGAAGGGTCTCCTCACCGAGTCCGCGATCGAATGCACGTACCACGCGCTGCAGATCTTCGGCGGGCACGGCTACATCGTCGAGCACGGCATGGAGCAGTTCGCGCGCGACGCGCGCATCACGACGCTCTACGAAGGCACGACGCAGATCCAGGCGCTCGACCTGCTCGGCCGCAAGGTGATGCAGCTGCAGGGCGAGGGCCTCAAGCACTTCCTGCAGGAGATCAGCGCATTCTGCGAGAAGCACGCGACCGATCCCGCGCTCGGCGAATTCGTCGGCCCGCTCGTCGTCGCCGCGAAGGACTGGAGCGACGTCACGATGGACGTCGCGCGGCGCTCGGCGACGAATCCCGAGGAGATGGGCGCCGCGGCGTACGACTACCTCTTCTTCTCGGGCTACGTCGCGCTCGCGTATTTCTGGGCGAAGAGCGTCGATGCGGCGTCAAAGCAGCCGGCCGCGTTCGCGGATGCGAAGCGTCACACCGCGCGGTTCTACTTCGCGCGGATCCTGCCGCGGCGACACGCGCATGCGGCCGCGATCAGGTCGGGCGCGGCGAGCCTCCTCGACATGCCGGATTCGGCGTTCGGCTGAGGCCAAATTAACTTCACCGCATAACGGCCGACGAAGCAAGCGCCATTGCGCGCACGCCGCGCCGCGAATGGCCGCGGACAGCGCTTGCTGGCGCACGTATCGTCGCGCATCGCAGTCGCCTCGCCGCTCGCCGTTTCCGGCGCCACTCGCGCGACGGCTAAGCTGCGACCGCTCCATCCCCTGACGAGGTTTGCATGACATTACGTGGAATTTCCGCGGGCCTGGCCTGCGCGCTCTCGCTTGCGCTCGCCGCGCCCGGCCACGCCGAATCGCAGCGCTTCGCGTCGCCGGCGTCCGTCGGCGACGGATTGCTCGAGGTCAAGGTCGCCGACGCGCTGTTCCGCCGCGACGGCCGCTGGCTCACGCTCGGCTCGCGCGTCGACGGCGACACTCGCGAGACGCCGTACCTGATCCTGCGCACGGCCGGCGGCGAGCGCGTTCGCGCCGTGTCGATCGCGACGGACGACGGCCTCTCGTGGTCGGCGCGCTCGCTCGCGCCGATCGAGGGCGGCAACGACGTGCTCGTGCTCGGCATCGAGTACGACCATAGCGACTTCGGCGCGCTGAGCACGCTCATCCTCGCGCGCCTCGACGCGAATCTCGGCCTCGTCTGGAGCCGCCACCTCGACGTGCCGGGCCTCTGGTTCGAGTCGGCGGTGCTGCGCGAGGGCGCCGCGGGCGAGCCCGTCGTCGCGGGCATCGTGCAGCACGACGACGGCGGCTCGCTCGACGCAGGCGACGCGTTCATCGCGGGCGTCGATCTTTCGAACGGCGCGCTCGTCGCGCCGCGCACGCTCGGCACGCCCGACGCGCGCGAGCGCATCGCCGACGCCGTGGCGATCGACGCAGGCGCGCAGGCGCTGCTCGTCGAAGTGCAGCGCCCGACCTCGTCGGGGCTCGAGTCGTCGGACGGCATCGCGACGCTCGATGCGGGCGGCGCGCTCGCGTCGACCACGCTCGTCGGTCACGCGCTGGCGGTGGGCGTGCGCGCGCAGCCGCAGCGCCTGCTGCGCGACGGCGACAGCTGGGTGCTGGCCGGCCGGCGCGCGTCGCTCGGTCCGAACTTCTTCTACCTGCACCGCCTCGCCGCCGACTTCACGCCGGCCGCGACGCGCACGCTGATCCCGTTCTTCAACGCGATGGACGTCGCCGTGCGCGACGGCGGCGTGCTGCTGTACGGCGAAGCGAACGGCGAGGTCATGGACCGCGGCTCGGTGCTGATGAAGCTAGACGCCGATTTCACCATCGGCGCGCAACGCCGCTACGGCACCGAGAACATCAGCTTCCCGACCGGCGCGTTCGCGTTCGGCGACGGCGGCCTGTTCCTCGCGCTCGGCGCGCTGCGCGACGAGGACGGCTTCGTCTACGAATCGGCGATTCGCGTCTCGAACGACGGCGAGGGACTCCTGTGCGACGAGGGCGACTACGCCGGGTTCGCGACGAGCAGCGATGCGCCGACGCAACCGGCCGCGTGGACGCCGACGCTCGCCGCGCTCGACGTGCAGACGAGCGACACGGCGGCGGCTGCGAGCGAGCTAGCGCTCGGCGACGTCGCGTTCTGCGCGGCGCAGGACGAGCGGCTGTTTCGTCACGGGTTCGATTCGGAGATCTGAGGCGAACGGCTCACGCGACCGAGCGCAGCGCCGGCTTGCTCCGCTTGCCCGCCGCGAGATCCGCCGCGTCGAAATCGTCGACCGAGATGAACTCGAACGTCGCCTCGCGCACGCGCTTGAGCAGCGCCGCTTCGGCGCTGCTGAGGACGCCCTTCGCTTCGGCGTCGGCGAGCTGCGCGGCGTAGTCGTAGCCTTTGAGCTCGCCGGCTTTCGACGCCTTGAGGAACTTGCGCTCGACGGGCTCGGCGGCGATCACCTCGGGCAGCAGCGCGTTCATGCGGCCGACCGGATTGTTCGGCGCCGGCGTCCTGAAGATGCCGGCGGTGAGGCGGTCGCGCGCTTCGTTCGGCGCGGTGAGCAGCGCCGCGACGCGGCGACCGAGGCGATCCGACGGCGGCACTTCACGACGGCCGAACGGGAACACGAGGAAGCGCAGCAGCCACGCGACCGGACGCACCGGAAAATTGCGCAGCACGCCGTCGAGGCCCATCTGCATGCGCCACACGCAATCGTGGAACGCCCACGCGAGCAGCGGCTGGTCGGTCGCCGGGCGATCCATGTCCTCGTAGCGCTTGAGCATCGCGCTCGCGATGTAGAGGTTCGACAGCACGTCGCCGAGGCGCGCCGAGAGCTTTTCCTTGAACTTGAGCTTGCCGCCGAGCACGAGCATCGACGTGTCGGCGACAAGCGCGAGCGCCGCCGCGTAGCGGTTGAGCTTGCGGTAGTAGCGGCGCGTGTATGCGTCGCCCGGCACGCGGCCGATGCGGCCGAAGGCGAGGCCGAGGACGAAGCTCCGCACCGCGTTCGAGATCGCGAAGCCGATGTGGCCGAACAGCGCGGCGTCGAACGCCCTGAGGCGCTGCCCGTAGTCGGCGATGCGCGTCGCCTGCATTTCCTTCAGCACGTACGGATGGCAGCGGATCGCGCCCTGGCCGAAGATCATGAGGCTGCGCGTCATGATGTTCGCGCCTTCGACGGTGATCGCGATCGGCGCGCCCTGCCAGCCGCGGCCGATCCAGTTCGACGGACCGAGGATCACGCCCTTGCCGCCGTGCACGTCCATCGCGTCCTTGGCGATCTCGCGCGCGAGCTCGGTCGCGTGATACTTCGCGATCGCGGAGGGCACCGCGGGCTTCTCGCCGCGATCGACCGCGGCGGCCGTCGCGCGCGTCAGCGCCGTGATCGCATACGTGTAGCCGCCGATGCGCGCGAGCGCTTCCTCGACGCCTTCGAAGCGGCCGATCGGGAGGCCGAACTGCTTGCGGATGCGCGCGTACGCGCCGGTCGCGAACACCGCGGCGCGACCGCCGCCCGCGGTGTTCGACGGCAGCGAGATCGCGCGGCCGACCGAGAGGCACTCGACCAGCATGCGCCAGCCCTGCCCCGCCATGTCGGGTCCGCCGATCAGCTGCGAGAGCGGCACGAACACGTCCTTGCCGCGCACCGGGCCGTTCTGGAACGGCACGTTGAGCGGGAAATGGCGGCGGCCGATCTCGAGGCCCTTCGTCTCGCGCGGCAGCAGCGCGAGCGTGATGCCGAGATCCTCGACGTCGCCGAGGATCCGGTCGGGATCGTGCATGCGGAACGCGAGGCCGATGATCGTCGCGACCGGCGCGAGCGTGATGTAGCGCTTGTCGAACGTGAGGCGCACGCCGACGACGTTCGCGCCGTTCCATTCGCCCTTGCAGACGATGCCGTAGTCCGGAATCGACGTCGCGTCCGAGCCCGCGTACGGACCGGTCAGCGCGAAGCACGGCACCTCGCGGCCGTCGGCGAGGCGCGGCAGGTAGTGATCCTTCTGCTCGTCGGTGCCGTAGTGCACGAGGAGCTCGCCCGGGCCGAGCGAATTCGGCACCGCGACGGTCGAGACGAGCGTCGTCGAAAGTCCCGCCATCTTCTGCAGCACGGCCGAGTGCGCGAGCGCCGAGAAGCCGAGGCCGCCGTATTCCTTCGGGATGATCATGCCGAAGAATTTCTTCTTCTTGAGGAAGTCCCAGATCTCGGGCGTGAGATCGGCGCGCTCGTGCGTGATCTCCCAGTCGTCGACCATGCGGCAGAGCTCCTCGACCGGGCCGTCGAGGAACGCCTGCTCCTCGACCGAAAGCTCGGGCTTGGGCTCGGCGAGGAGCTTCGACCAGTCGGGCTTGCCCGCGAAAAGCTCGCCTTCGAACCCGACCGTGCCGGCTTCGAGCGCGATCTGCTCGGTGTCGGAAAGCCTCGGCGTGACTTTCTGGAAGATCGACAGGAACGGCGCGCTCAGCTTGCGCCGGCGGAACTGCGGCACGTTGAGCGGCACCGCGACGAGCGCGAAGAGGACCAGCGGAATCGCGATCGCGAGCGTCGACGATTCCGCGACGATGCCCGCCGTGACGATCGCGACCGCGACGGCGATCGTCCATGCGCGAAGGCCGAAGCGGAAATAGGCGG
>DATFRS010000054.1:0-2780 GCA_035263065.1 Rhodanobacteraceae bacterium | reverse complement strand
AGGCGAACTCTTGCCCGCGCGCGTTTCGGGCTACGAGATTTCATGGCTCGACGATCTCTGCCTCAGCGGCCGCGTACTGTGGGCGCGCCTGCGCGGCGGCAAGACGCAGCAGAACGGCACGACGCCGGCGAGCGCTGCGGGTCCCGTGCGCGCGACGCCGATCGTGCTGCTGCAGCGCCGGCATCTCGCCGACTGGTCGACGCTGGGCGGGCTCGCGCCCGGCGCCGAGCCGGTCGTGTCCTCGCGCGCGAAGGCGGTCGCCGACTACCTCGCCGATCAAGGCGCGTCGTTCTTCGACGAGTTGCTTGGCGGCACGCGGCTCCTGCATACCGAGCTCGAGGACGCGCTCGGCGAGCTCGTCGCGAGCGGGCTCGTGACGTCGGACAGTTTCTCGGGCCTGCGCGCGCTGCTCGTTCCGTCGAGCAAGCGACCGCCGCCGCACCGGCGTCGCGGCCGGCGCGCGTCGATGTTCGGCATCGCCGATGCGGGCCGCTGGGCGATCGTGCGGCGGCCTGCGCCGGCGCGCGAGGGCAATGCCGACGTCGCCGAGCTCGTCGCGCGCACGCTCCTGAAGCGTTACGGCGTCGTCTGCTGGCGCCTGCTCGCGAACGAGGCCGCGTGGCTGCCGCCGTGGCGCGATCTGCTGCGCGTCTACCACCGGCTCGAAGCACGCGGCGAGATTCGCGGCGGTCGCTTCATCGCGGGCCTGTCGGGCGAGCAGTTCGCATTGCCCGAGGCGGTCGCGTCGCTGCGCGCGATTCGGCAGAAGGCGCCGGATGGCCAGTTCGTTTCCGTCTGCGGCGCCGATCCCCTGAACCTCGTCGGCGGCGTGCTCGCGGGCACGACGATTCCGGCGGTGACCGGCTCGCGCGTGCTGTATCGCGACGGCGTGCCGGTCGCGAAGCTCGTCGCCGGCGAGATCACGCTGCTCGAAGCGATGGATGCGGCGACCGAGGCGCTCGCGCGCACGCGGCTCGTGCGCGGCCCCGAGCGCGACGCCGACATCGCCGCGGCGCTCGCGATCGACGAGTAGCGATGACGCAGTTCGGCCTGTTCGACGCGCCGCTGTCGCTGCTCGACGGCGAGCGCGGCCGCGTCACGTATCACGGCGGGTTTCTTCCGGCGGATCGCGCCGTGGCGTGGTTCGCGGCGCTGCGCGACGGCGTCGACTGGCATGCGCAGCGGCGCGTCATGTACGAGCGCGAAGTCGACGTGCCGCGGCTCACTGCACACTTCGCGCTCGACGAGCTCGACGGCGGCGTCGCGCCTGCGGCTGCCGAAGCGCTGCGCGAAGCGGCGGCGCGCGTCACCGCCGCGCTCGACGTGCCGTTCAACAGCATCGGGCTCAACTATTACCGCGACGGCAACGACAGCGTCGCGCCGCACAGCGATCGATTGCACGAGCTCGTGGCCGGGCATCCGATCGCGCTGCTGTCGCTCGGCGGCACGCGACGGATGCTGATCCGCTCGAAGCAGGCCGGCGAGGCGGCGGTGCCGATCGATCTCGAAGCCGGCAGCCTGCTCGTGATGAATCATGCGAGTCAGCTGCATTACACGCACGGCGTCGCGAAGACGCGTGCGCCGGTCGGGCCGCGGATCAGTGTCGCTTTGCGCGTGCGCCCACGCTGATCGATTTTCGCCTCTCCCGCTTCGCGGGAGAGGCCGCCCGCCAGGGCGGGTGAGGGGAGGCTTTTCGCTCCGACTGCCCTCACCCCAGCCCTCTCCCGCGCAGCGGGAGAGGGGGAACGGCGTCACGCGTTCGACGCAGATTTCTCCGCACACGCCGCCGCGCGATCCAGCAGCATCGCCCGCTCGCGCTCGTTGCGAGTCTGCGCCGCGGCACGCTCGAACTCCTCGCGTGCCTCGTCCAACCGCCCGAGCTTCATCAGGAGATCGCCGCGCACGCTCGGCAGCAGATGATAGTTTTCGAGCGCACGCTCCGCGGTCAGCGCATCCGCGATCGCGAGCCCGGCCGCAGGGCCGAACGCCATCGAGACCGCGACCGCGCGGTTGAGCTCGACGACCGGCGACGGCGTCAGCTGCGCGAGCGCGAAATACAGGGCGGCGATGCGCGACCAGTCGGTCTCCTCGGCCGTGCGGGCGCGCGCGTGGCACGCCGCGATCGCCGCCTGCAGCGCGTACAGGCCTTGCGTGCCGCCGAGGCGCTGCGCGCGTTCGAGCGCCTTGAGCCCGCGCTGGATCAGCAGGCGATCCCAGCGCGAGCGGTCCTGGTCGAGCAGCAGGATCGGCTCGCCGTTCGGTCCGGTTCGTGCGCGCGCGCGAGAGGCCTGGATCTCCATCAGCGCGACGAGGCCGTGTACTTCGGGTTCCTCGGGCGCCAGCTCGGCGAGGATGCGGCCCAACCTGAGCGCGTCCTCGCAGAGCTGCGGGCGCATCCAGTCGTCGCCGGCGGTCGCCGAGTAGCCTTCGTTGAAGATCAGATAGATGACTTCGAGCACCGAGGCGAGACGCGCGGCGCGTTCGTCCCCGCGCGGCACTTCGAACGGCACACCGGCGTCGGCGAGCGTGCGCTTGGCGCGCACGATGCGCTGCGCGATGGCGGGCTCGGCGGCGAGGAACGCGCGCGCGATCTCGTCGGTCGTGAGGCCGCCGAGGAGGCGCAGCGTCAGCGCCGTGCGCGCCTCGGTCGTCAGCACCGGATGGCACGCCGTGAAGATCAGCCGCAGGAGATCGTCGCCGATGTCGTCGTCGATCTCGGCTTCGAGCGCAGCGGCGAGGTCGATCCGGTCAGACTCGATCTCGTAGCCGAGCTCCTCGTG
>DATFRS010000053.1:0-6750 GCA_035263065.1 Rhodanobacteraceae bacterium | reverse complement strand
ACGTAGACGACGGCGGTCTCGTCCGGCAGCGCCTCCTCGACGCCGCGGCGGACCAGGTCGTCGATCGCCGCGAGGAACGCGGCCAGCGTCTTGCCTGAACCGGTCGGCGCGGCGATCAGCGTGCTCTGGCCCGAGCGGATCGCCGGCCACGCCTCGGCCTGCGCCGGCGTCGGCGATGCGAACGTGCGCCGGAACCAGTTGGCGACGGCGGGATGGAAGGAATCGAGCGGCATGGTCGTATTGTGCGCGGCGGCGTCTCAAATCCTGAAACGGCCGCGGATCTAGGGATATGCGATCGGCGGTGGGTTTCGCAAGGTTGCCCTCACCCTGCCCTCTCCCGCGAGCGGGAGAGGGGAAATCAGGCTTCGATGAGGCCGTTGCGGACGGCGATCAGGGTCAGCTCGGCCTGGTTCGCGGCGCCGAGCTTCTGCTTGATGTTGTAGAGGTGCGTGCCGACCGTGTTCGGCGACAGCGACAGCGTCTCGGCGATCGAATTGACCGACTCGCCGCGCGCGAGCTGGATGAACACCGCGAACTCGCGCTCCGACAGCGCCTCGACCTGCCCGGCCGGCCCGCCGAGGTCCTGCAGCGCGAGCTTGCGCGCCGTGTCGGCGTCGAGATAGATGCGGCCGGCCGCGACGGCGGCGACCGCATCGATCAACTCCTCGGGCGCGCTCCGCTTGGAGAGATAGCCGAGCGCGCCGGCCTTCAGCACGCGCTTGGGATGCGCCGTGTCCTCGTGCGCCGACAGCACGAGCACGCGCGCGTTCTTGTCGCGGGCGAGCAGCCGCCGCACGGCCTCGATGCCGCCGATGCCGGGCATCGAGAGGTCCATGATCACGACATCGGGCTTCGCTTCGGGATACTGCTGGTACGCCGCCTCGCCGCTGTCGGCTTCGGCGACGACTTCGATCTGCGGACTGACCGACAGCAGCATGCGGAAGCCGACGCGCACGACCGCGTGATCGTCGACCAGCATCACGCGCGTTTTCGTCTTCGTCATCGTCATTCCAGTGGCAAGCGCACGTGGACCCGCGTGCCGCCTTCGTTGCGGTTGTCGATCGAGAGCTCCCCGCCGAGCGCCCGCGCGCGCTCGCGCATGCCGCGCACGCCGAAGTGACCGGGACGCTGCCAATCCTGCGGCAGGCCACGGCCGTCGTCCACGATCTCGAGCATGAGCGCGCTGCCGTCGAGGCCGATGCGGATCGCGATCGCCTGCGCGCTCGCGTGGCGCAGCGCGTTGGTCACGGCCTCCTGCACGATGCGGTACGCGGCCAGCGTGTAGCTTTCTCCGAGATCGCCGGGCAGGCGATCGACGTCGAGCGAGAACGCGATCCCGGGATGCAGCCGCCGCCATTCGTCGACCCGCTCGCGCGCCGCGTCGGCGAGGTCGAGGCTGTCGAGCGTCAGCGGGCGAAGGCGCGGGATCAGCTCGTGCATCGAGGCGTAGAGCTTGGCGGCGGTGTCGGCGATGAGCTCCGTCGCCTCGCGCGTCGTCGCGTCGCCGTCGCTCGGGCGCCGCGCGAGCGACAGCGCGAGGCTGCGGATCGCCGTCAGGCTCTGCCCCATCTCGTCGTGCAGCTCGCGCGCGATCTCGGCGCGCTCCTCCTCGATGCGGGCCTGCACGACGTCCGCGAGCTCGCGGCTCTGCTCGAGGCGCATGCGCGCATCGGCGGCCTCGGCGCGCGCGTTGAGGTTGTCCTCGATCGCCGCCGCCATGCGGTTGAACGCGAGCGCGATCTTGCCCGCCTCGGCGCCGGCGAGCGGCGGCAGGCGCGTGTGGAATGCGCCGCGCTCGACGTCCTCGAGCCCGCGCTCGATGCGCTGGAACGGCTGCGTCGCGCGGCGCACGAGCCAGAACACGATCAGGTTGCCGACCACCAGCACGAGCACGCCGAACTGCAGCAGCGTCACGGTGTCGTCCCAGCCGTCGAGCACCGCGCGCGAGGCGTTCGACTCGATCGTCAGCGTCGAGTCGTAGAAGCGCAGCTCGCTGTGCATCGTCTCCGGCGCGACCAGCGCCGAATACCACGCCGGCGCGTTGCGGCCGGGTTTGTACGGCGACGGCGGCGAGTGGTAGACCTGGTCGCCGGCGTCGTCGCGCAGCGTGATCTCGGTCGAGCGCACGCGGCCGAGGCGCTCGAGCTGTTCCAGCACGATCGGCGTGCTCGTCTTCGCGTACGTGTTGACGAAGAAGCCGAGCAGATGCGTCGCGACGCGGTTCGCGGCTTCGGTCTCCTCGCGCACGCCGCGCCGCGTGTCGATGAGCTGGAACGCGAGCACGACCAGCGTGAACACGACGATCACGCCGGCGAGCAGCAGGTTGATCTTGAGGCGCAGGCTCATGGCGGCCACGCCGAGAAATCGCCCGCGGACGCGAAGGCGTCCGTGGCGCCGCGCGTCAGAGCGAGCATCGCCGGATGAAACGGGCTGTGCCCCGCACCGACGGCCCAGGCGAGCCGGCTGCCGGGACATGCGCGATGCACGCGCCACGCATTGACCGGCCGGCAGATGCGATCCTCCTCGCCGTGCACGATGGCGACCGGCACGCCGCGCAATGCGCTCGCGGCGCGCAGCACCGCACGCTCGCCGAGGAAGCAGCGGCGCGCGAGGTAGTGCGCCTGCACGCGGTATTTTGCGACGAGGCCCTTCGACGCTTCCTCGCCCGGCGCACCCGTCGGCGGCGAGCGATCGCCCATGAGGCGAAGCTCGTACGCCTGCCACGCGGCGGCGATCCCGGCGGCGCGGGGATCGTCGCGCGAAAAGCAGCGGTCGAGCCACGCGACGACGCTGCGCTGCCAGCGCCGCGGCACGTGCGCGATGAACGCGGCGTGCGCTTCGGGAAACAGCGCGCCGGCGCCGTGGAAGAACCAGTCGAGGTCCTCGCGACTGGTCAGGAACGTTCCGCGCAGCAGCACGCCCGCGACGCGCTCGCGATGGCGCGCCGCGTACGCGAGCGCGAGCGCCGCGCCCCACGAGCCACCGCAGACGAGCCAGCGCTCGATGCCGAGCTGCTCGCGCAGCGCTTCGATGTCGCCGATCAGCGCGTCGGTGTGGTTGTGCGCGGTCCCGCCCGCCGGCGTGCTGCGGCCCGAGCCGCGCTGGTCGAACTGGACGATGCGGTAGCGCGCCGCGTCGAGGATCTCGCGCTGGCGCACGGTGCTGCCCGAGCCCGGTCCGCCGTGCAGCAGCACTGCGGGAATCCCGTCGGGCGCGCCGGCCTGCTCGTAATAGACGCGGTGGCCGTGGCCGGCGTCGAGCCAGCCGGTGTCGAAGGCGGCGCTCGTCGCAGGCGGGGCGGACAGGGTCTCGGCGGACATCGCGTTCGATGCTACCGCATCGCCCGGAGGGTCCTCGCCGCCCTCAGCGCGACTAAAGAAAATCGTGAGGCCCGAATCAGGACTTGAGCGATGCGCCGGGCGGTCGCGGCGCCCACACTCGGTCCCACATGGAAGCCGGCCGCACTGCCGGCCGCTGTCAGGACCAGGCGGTTTTCCATGGCCGATGGTCATCCGATCGAGAGGTCTGCCATGAAGTGGGAAACCCCAGTAGCCCTGGATCAGCGCTTCGGCTTCGAAATCACGATGTACATCTCCACCCGCTGAAGCGGGCAGCCGCGACGCGCCGGCGGCATGGCCTTGCCGCCGGCGTGGTCGCGGCTCCGGCGACCCCGAACGTCCGCCGCGCATGCGCGTCGTCGTACTCGGATCGGCGGCGGGCGGCGGGTTCCCGCAGTGGAACTGCAACTGCCGCAACTGCGACGGCGTGCGCCGCGGCACGCTCAACGCGAAGCCGCGCACGCAGTCGTCGATCGCCGTCAGCGCCGACGGCGTCAACTGGCTGCTCTGCAATGCGTCGCCCGACGTCCTCGCCCAGCTCCGCGCCGCGCCGTTCCTGCAGCCGGCAAGGTCGCTCCGTGACACGGCGATCCGCGCGGTGCTGCTCATCGACGCGCAGATCGACCACACGACCGGCCTCCTCATGCTGCGCGAGCATCGCCAGCCGCACGACATCTGGTGCACCGATCCCGTGCGCGAGGATCTCGAGAGCGGCCATCCGCTGTTCCGCCTGCTCGGCCACTATTCCGGGGTCGTGCCGCACCGCATTCCGCTCGGCGGCGAGGTGTTCGTGATGCCGAGCGTGCCCGGCCTCGCCTTCGCGGCGCATGCGCTGCGCAGCAACGCGCCGCCGTATTCGCCGCGCCGCGACAGGCCGGTCGACGGCGACAACATCGGCCTCGAGATCACCGACCTCGCGAACGGCAGGCAGCTCTTCTACGCGCCCGGCCTCTGCGAGATCGACGGTGAAGCCGCCGCCGCGCTCGCGCGCGCCGACTGCGCGCTGGTCGACGGCACCTGCTGGAGCGACGAGGAGCTGATCACGCTCGGCGTCTCGCGCAAGCGCGCGCGCGACATGGGCCACCGGCCGCTCGACGGCACCGGCGGCATGCTCGAGCTTCTCGCCGGCCTGCCAGCGACGACGCGCAAGGTGCTCATCCACATCAACAACACGAACCCGATCCTCGACGAAGACGGCGCCGAGCACCGCCGCGTGCGCGCCGCGAACGTCGAGATCGCATACGACGGCATGGAGATCGCGCTGTGAACGCCCAGGTCCAGACCGAAACGCCGGCCTCCGACGCGCCGTGGAGCCGTGACGAATTCGAGGCGAAGCTCCGCGAGAGCGGCGCCGCCTATCACATCCACCATCCGTTCAACCGGATGCTCAACGAGGGCCAGGCGACGCGCGAGCAGATCCGCGGCTGGGTCGCGAACCGCTACTACTACCAGATCTCGATCCCGGTGAAGGACGCGGCGATCCTGTCGAACTGTCCGTCGCGCGCGATGCGGCGCGAGTGGATCCAGCGCATCCTCGACCACGACGGCTACGGCGACGATGCCGGCGGCATCGAGGCGTGGACGCAGCTGGCGCTCGCGGTCGGATTGACGCGGGAGGAAGTCGAGGACTTGCGCCACGTGCTGCCGGCCGTCCGCTTCGCGGTCGACGCCTACGTCAACTTCGCGCGGCGCGCGCCGTGGCAGGAGGCGATGTGCTCGTCGCTGACCGAGCTGTTCGCACCGAAGATCCACAAGGAGCGGCTCGCGAACTGGCCCGAGCATTACCCGTGGATCGAGACGACCGGTCTCCAGTATTTCCGCAACCGGCTGACGCAGGCGCGGCGCGACGTCGAGCAGGCGCTGTCGGTGACGCTCGACTACTTCAGGACGCGCGCGGACCAGGAACGCGCGCTCCGCATCCTCAAGTTCAAGCTCGACATCCTGTGGGCGATGAACGACGCGATGGCGCAGGGCTATGCAAGCGCCCGCTGACACGAGCGTCGCGACCGGCGTGCCGCGCATCGGCCGCGGCTTCCGGCTGCAGTGGGAGCCGGTGCAGTCGGCGCACGTGCTGCTCTATCCCGAAGGCATGGTCAAGCTCAACGCGAGCGCCGGCGAGATCCTGAAGCGCTGCGACGGCGCGACGCCGATCGACGCGATCGTCGCCGATCTCGAAAAAGCCTTCTCGACGAGCGGCCTCGACCGCGACGTGCGCGCGTTCCTCGATATCGCGAGCGGCCAGCGCTGGGTGGAGTGGGTATGAGCGTCGTCGCGCCGCATGACGGACATCGGCCGGTCGGGCCGCCGCTCTGGCTGCTCGCCGAGCTGACGTATCGCTGCCCGCTGCATTGCGTGTTCTGCTACAACCCGGTCGACTTCGCCAAACACGAGGACGAGCTGCCGACCGACGATTGGCTGCGCGTCCTGCGCGAGGCGCGCGCGATCGGCGCCGTGCAGTGCGGCTTCTCGGGCGGCGAGCCGCTGCAGCGCAACGATCTCGAGATCCTCGTCGCCGAGGCGCACAGGCTCGGCTACTACACGAACCTCATCACGTCCGGCATCGGCCTCAACGAGCAGCGCATCGAGTGGCTCAAGGAAGCCGGGCTCGACCACATCCAGCTCTCGTTCCAGGATTCCACGCGCGAGGTCAACGATTTCCTGTCCTCGACGCGCACCTTCGACCTGAAACGCAAGGCCGCCGCGCTGATCAAGCAGCACGGCTACGCGATGGTCATGAACTGCGTGATCCATCGGCTCAACATCGACCACATCGACCGCATCATCGAGCTTGCGGTCGAGCTCGACGCCGATTACCTCGAGCTCGCGAACACGCAGTTCTACTCGTGGGCGCACATCAACCGCGACCAGCTCCTGCCGACGCGCGAGCAGCTCGTGCGCGCCGAAGCCGTCACGAACCGCTGGCGCGAGAAGCTGGGCTCGAAGATGAAGCTCTTCTTCGTCGTGCCGGACTATTACGAAACCCGCCCGAAGAAATGCATGAACGGCTGGGGCAACGTGTTCCTGACGATCGCGCCGGACGGCGTCGCGCTGCCGTGCCACACCGCGCGCATGCTGCCGGGCCTCGCGTTCCCGAGCGTGCGCGAGCACGGCGTCGGCGCGATCTGGTACGACTCCGAAGGCTTCAACCGCTACCGCGGCACCGGCTGGATGAAGGAGCCGTGCGCGAGCTGTCCCGAGCGCGAGAAGGACCTCGGCGGCTGCCGCTGCCAGGCGTACATGCTGGCGCAGGATCCCGCGGCGGCCGATCCCGTTTGCGACAAGTCGCCGCGGCATGCGGAGCTCGTCGCGACGGTCGAGCGGCTGCAGACGCCCCGCGCGGACGCGCCCGCGATGCCGCTCGTGTTTCGCGGCCGCAAGGAGTCGCTCGCGACCGAGCGGCAGTTCTGAGCCG
>DATFRS010000052.1:0-13975 GCA_035263065.1 Rhodanobacteraceae bacterium | reverse complement strand
CAGCACGACGCCGCGAAAGCGGAAGCCGGCAAGGCGCTCTTCACGGTCTGCGCCGCCTGCCACGGACCCGACGGCAAGGGCAACGTGGCGATCGGCGCACCGAACCTCACCGACGGCGCCTGGCTCTACGGCGGAACGCTCGCCGCGGTCGAGCAATCGATCCGCGACGGCCGCGGCGGCACGATGCCCGCGTGGCGCACGCGCCTCGGCGACAAGAATGCGCGTATCGTCGTCGCCTACGTCTATTCGCTGTCGCACGGTGGCTCCGACAACGCACGCTGATTCGCTATCGCAGGGCGCAACCTCTGCGTGGCATCGCCAGCCGATCGTCTGGCTCGGCGCGGCCGTCTTCGCGTTGTCGCTCGCCGGTTGCGCCTGGCTGATCGTCGTGTCGGCGGTCGACGCCGATGCGGCGCTGCCCGTCGACGGGCTCACGGTGCTCAAGGTTCCGCTGTCGCCGCCGCCGCCGGACACGAAGCCATGAGCGCGCATGCGCTCTGCTGGCATTGCGGCGAGCCGCTGCCGCCCGGCGCCGACGCGACGCAGGCGATCGTCGCCGGCGTCGCGCATGCGGTCTGCTGCGCGGGCTGCCGCGCGGCGGCCGAATGGATCGATCGCCTCGGCCTCGCCGACTACTATCGACTGCGCAGCGTCGCGTCGCCGCGACCGGACGATCCCGATCGCGCCAGCCGCGCCGCCGAAGCGTGGCGTCGTCCCGCGCTCGCTCGCTATGCCGTGCGCGCGCTGCCCGGCGGGAAGCAGGAAGCGCTGCTGCTCGTCGACGGCATCCGCTGCTCCGCCTGCGCCTGGCTCATCGAGCGGACGCTCGGCGCGGTCGCCGGCGTCGCGTCGGTCCGCGTCAACGCCGCCGCGCAGCGCGCACGCATCGTCTGGGATCCGTCGCGGACCGATCTCCCCGCCCTGCTCCACGCGATCGCCCGCACCGGCTACTCCGCGCTGCCGCTCGACGCCGCGGCGCTCGACGATGCGCGCCAGCGCGAATCGCGCGCTGCGCTGAAGCGCCTCGTTGTCGCAGGCTTCGGCGCGATGCAGGCGATGATGTACGCGAGCGCGCTCTATCTCGGCGGCCTCGATCGCATCGATCCCGCGACGCGCGACCTGATGCGCTGGTTCGGCCTCCTTGTCGCGACGCCGGTCGTGTTCTATTCGGCGCGTCCGTTCTTCGGCGGCGCGTGGCGCGCGCTTCGCGCCCGCACGCTCTCGATGGACGTGCCGGTCGCCGCCGCGATCGCGCTGATCTATGCGGCGAGCCTCATCGACGCGGTGCGCGGCGCGGGCGAAGTCTATTTCGATTCCGTGTCGATGTTCGTGTTCTTCCTGCTGGTCGGGCGCTACCTCGAGATGCGCGCACGCCACCGGGCGGCGCACCTCGCCGACGCGATGGCGCGCCTGACGCCCGCGTTCGCCGAGCGCTATCGGCTCGACGGATCGCTCGAGCGCATCGGCGCGCTCGAGCTCGAGCCCGGCGATCGCGTCCACGTCGCCGAGGGCATGCGCGCACCGGCCGACGGCATGCTCGAAAGCGCAAGCTGCCGCGTCGACGAGGCGCTGCTCTCGGGCGAATCGGCGCCCGTGCGCAAAGAGACCGGCGAAACGCTCGTCGCCGGCAGCATCGTCGTCGAAGGTCCCGCGATCGTGCGCGTGACGCAGGTCGGCGCCGACACGATCGCAGCCGGCATCGCGGCCGACGTCGCGCGCGCGCAGACCGAGCGCCCGCGTCTCGCGCGCGCCGGCGAACGCGAGGCGGCCGGTTTCGTCGCGCGTGTCCTGACGCTGTCTGCGCTGTGCGCAATCGGCTGGAGCCTCGTCGATCCGTCGCGCGCGTTCGCGGCGACGCTGGCGGTGCTCGTCGTGTCGTGCCCCTGTGCGTTCGCGCTCGCGGTGCCGGCGGCGATCACGCGGGCGCTCTCGCTGCTCGCGCAGCGCGGCGTGTTCGTCGTCCACGCCGACGCGATCGAGAACATCGCGCGCGCGACGCACGTCGTCGTCGACAAGACCGGCACGCTGACCGATCCAGGCGACGTGGTCGTCCATGCCGACGACACCGCGCTCGCCCTCGCCGGCGCGCTCGCCCGCGGCAGCCGGCATCCCGTTGCGCAGGCCGTGGCACGTCTGTCGTGCGCCGTTCCGATGAAGATCGCGACCGACGTGCGTACGACGAACGGCGGCGGCATCGAGGGCCGGATCGACGGTCGCGATCTGCGGCTCGGCCAGCGGCGCTTCGCGCTCGGCGATGTCAGCGCATGCGATGACGACGGTGCCGTCGTTCTCGCGGAGGCCGGCCGCGTGATCGCGACGTTCCATCCCGCCGAGCGCGTGCGCGAGCATGCGCATCAGGCGTTGGCCGCGCTTGCGGCCGATGGGCTCGACATCGAAATGCTCAGCGGCGACGCCGCGTCCCGAGTGTCCGCAATCGCTGCCCGACTCGGCATCGCACGCTGGCGCGCGCGGCAGTCGCCGGGCGACAAGCTCGATCGCCTGCGCGAGCTCCGCGCCGGCGGCGCGCGCGTGATCGCGATCGGCGACGGCATCAACGACGCGCCCGTGCTTGCGGGCGCCGACGTCGCGATCGCGCTCGCGTCCGGCGCCGAGCTTGCGCAGGCGACCGGCGACGTCATCCTGGACGCCGACCGCCTGCAAGCGCTCGGCGACATGCGCGCGATTGCGCGCGAAACGCTGCGCGTGCTGCGCCAGAACCAGCGCTGGGCGCTGGCCTACAACCTCGTGGCCGTGCCGATCGCAGCGCTCGGATTCGTGCCGCCGTGGCTCGCTGCCATCGGGATGTCGGCGAGCTCGCTGATCGTCGTTCTCAACGCGCTGCGCATCCGCGCGCCGTTCGGCGCGAGCCCGCCGGCGCACGCAGCCGCGACACGCCTTCGCACCTGCCCATGAGCATCCTCATCGTGATGATTCCGCTGTCGATCCTGCTGCTCGTCGGCGCCGGCATCGCGTTCTTCTGGGCCGTCGAGCACGATCAGTTCGACGACCTCGAGACGCCGCGGCTGCTGCCGCTGCTCGACGCGGACCCATCGAAGGCGGACGCGGAGTCGAAGCCCGGCGAGGACGACGCGCGATGAGCGGTGCGCTCACGCTCGGCGCTGCGCTGCTGCTCGGGCTCGCCGCGAGCGGCCATTGCCTCGTCATGTGCGGCGGGATCTCCGCGGCGCTCGGCATCGCGACCGCGAAGACCGCCGACGGACGTCCTCGCGCCGGATTGCTGGTCGCCTATCAGCTCGGCCGCGTCACGTCGTACACGCTCGCGGGCCTTCTCCTCGGCGGCGTTCTCGGCGGCCTGATCGGGCTCCTCGACATCGAGAACGTGCGCCGCGGCCTGCGCGCGCTGTCGGCGCTCGCGCTGCTGCTCGGCGCGCTCGTCGCGTTCGGGCGCGTGCGCGATCCCGGCGCCAAGCTCGGCGGGCGATTCTGGCAGCGGCTCGCGCCGCTCGGCCGCCGCCTGCTGCCGGTGAAGCGCCTGCCGCAGGCGTTCGCGTTCGGCATGATCTGGGGCTGGATGCCGTGCGGCTTCGTCTACACGGTGCTGCTCATCGCGACGCTGCAGCTCGACGCTCTGCGGAGCGCGCTGACGATGGCCGCCTTCGGCATCGGCACGATGCCGGCGCTGACCGCGGCCGCCTTCGGCGCGCAGCGTTTCGCCGCCGCAGGCGCACGCCCCGCGACGCGTCACGTCGCGGGGACGGTGCTGCTCGTCAGCGCCGCATCGACGCTCGCGGCGCCGTGGCTCGTCGGCAGCTTTCCGTGGCTGCACGCGTGGCTGCCGTTCGACTGCACGGTGCCGTAGCGCACGCCGGCGTCAGTCGGGCTTCTGCTGCTTTGCCCGTTCCTCTTCGCGGTCCGCCTTGATGTGTCCGGCGACGCCGCCGGCCACCATGCCGACCGCGGCGCCGGTCCAGGCGCTGCCGCCGGTCAGCGCGACGATGCCGGCGCCGGCGACAGCGCCGATCGCGGCGCCGCTGGCGGTGCCCTGCTGCTTCGGGGTCATGGAGGTGCAGCCCGCGACGCTGAGTGCGATCGCGAGCGCGGCGATCATCAGGATGCGTTTCATGTCTGCCTCCCTCAATTCGCTTTCTTGAGACCGGGCACGACCATCTCGTACCAGATCGTTTCGATGACGGGTCGATCCAGACGCCCCGGATTGGCCGCGTACCACTTGTTGAGCCCTTCGCGGACGCTGTCGAGCGTCTCGCCCTTCAGCCCGCGCGCCATGCGCGGAAGGATGCTCTGGTCGTCGGACAGCGGACTGGCTCCCGCGTAGGCCATTTCGATCTGCGCGATGTTCGCAATGCCGATGAGATAGGCCTTCTTCTGCTCTTCGGTGGACTTCGTCCAATGCACGCCGGTGACCTGCGCGATCTCTTCGGCGCGCGTGCCGCCGGAAAACGTCGCCGAAGCCGCGATGGCAAGCACCATCGCCCAACGAATAAAACTGCACTGTTTCATATTCGTCTCCTCTGCTCCTCGCATCACCCAGGTGAAGAAACGTTCGTCGCGACCGTCATAGGCTCGCTCTTTTGCAGGCATGGAGCAAGCGAATGCGGCGCAGAATCGGCGATCGTCAGGCTTGCGCAAGGCCGGCGCCGGACCGCAGGAAATCGACGAACGCGCGAAGCTTCCCCGGCATCAGGGCCCGCGCGGGATAGTAGAGATGGAAATGCTCGGGCGGCGGCGAGTACGCGCCGAGGACGCTGATGAGCTTCCCTCTCGCCGGGCTCACGTCGGCGAACTGCTCGAACACGTATGCGAGCCCGCAGCCGGCACGCGCCGCCTCGAGCACGGATCGCATCTCGTCGAAGAGCAAGCGACCGCTCACGGCGATGACGGTTCTCTTGCGGCCGACCTGGAATGCCCACTCGAAGCTTCGGGACCCGCGCGAGAGGCGCTGTCGGATGCAGTCGTGGCCGATGAGATCCTGCGGCCGCTCGGGCCGCGGATGCGCGGCGAAGTACGCGCGCGAGCCGACCACGACGCGCCGCTGCGGCGCCCCGAGCGGCAGCGCGACCATGTCCTTCTGCAACGCATGACCGAAGCGGATGCCGGCGTCGAAGCTCGCGCCGACGATGTCGCTCAGCGCATTGTCGATCGACACTTCCACGTCGATGTCGGGATGCTGCCGCAGGAACGCGGGCAGGATGCGTTCGATCAGGATCGTGTAGGCGACATAGGACGTGTTGAGCCGCAGCGTCCCCCAGTGCTTGCCGGCCGATCCCCTGACCAGCCGCACGGTGCCGCGGATTTCCTCGAGCGCCGGCGCCAGCCGTGCCAGCAGCTGACCGCCTATCTCGCTGAGCGCGACGCTTCGCGTCGTCCGATTGAGGACGCGCACGCCGAGCTGGCCTTCCAGCCGGCGGATGGCTTTCGAGACCGCGGTCGGGCTGACGTCGAGCTCTTCGGCCGCCCGGGCGAAGCTCCGGTGTCGCGCAACGCACTCGAAGACCAGCAGCGCCGGAAGTCCGACGGGCGTTTCGTCGAATGACGATGGCGCAGACCGATTCTGAACCATGGGTTCATACTATATGAACATTATCGACCCTTCACGCGGCCGCGGCGAAACCGTAAGTTCTGGGCTCGCTTCGACAATGTCGTGTCGCGGAGGCCCGATGAAACCGTACTTCATGCTGGCGACGCTGCTCTGCGCAGGCATTCTGCGCGCCGAATTGTCCGCGGACACTGCGTCGGCCGTCGCGACGTTGTCCGGCCGTTTCGACAACAAGGCGCAGGTCGCGAGCGCGCCGACATCGGACGCGTCGATTCCGCACGTGACGATCACGATCGAGCCGACGTCGCGTCCTGGCTGGAGCCTCTGGCACGTGCATCTCGAGACGGATCCCGAGACCTCGTACGATCAGACCTGGGCGATGGAGGCGCGCACCGAGTACGACGGCAGCGGCGCGCTGATTCCTTACTACCAGTTCAAGCAGGAAACCGTCCCGACCGCCGCGTCGTTCGGTCCGGAAGGCTGGCTCTCCCTCGAAGCCTGCGCGCTGCGCGGACCGTTCACGAAGTCGCGCGTCGAGGGTGCGTCCGAAGGCGAGCCGTGCGTCGCCGTCAGCATGGGCGTCGGTGCCCGCCGCGCGCTCCTGCCCGTCGGGTTCTTGCACGAGGGCAACCGGCTTCAGGTCGATCTGAACCTGCGCGGCGTGCGCACGCGCATCGACGCGACGGCCGGCGGCGGAGATTCATGAGGGCGTTGCGTCCGAAGCCTCGCCGGGCTTCGACTGCACGCCGTAGTGCCGATACGAATCCTTGCCGATCCCGCTCGCGATCATCGCATCGACGACGCCGCGAAATTCGTCCGTATACCAGTGCTGGCGCGTGCGCCACCACTCCTGCACGCCGGCATACGAAATGATGTCGGCCATCTGCGCCTGCAGGGCCTTCCACGATGAGCGATGCAGCGTGCCGTCCTCGAAGTGGAAGGACATCGCCTCCCAGTAGCGGAACACGCGCAGGAGGTAGGCGCCGAAGCGGATCTTCCGAACCGGCTCCATCGCGATGAAGGACTCGAGGCCGTCGAGATAGATCCGGCCGAAATCCTCGCTTTCGTTGACCGTCTGGATGAGGTCGCCCCATTGCGTCGTCAGCATGTCGAGCGACGCGCGATGATGCGCCTTGTTCTGCGCGCCCACCTGGATCGCGAGATAGACGACCGATGGAATGAGGCCGATCGCGGCGACGAGCTGGCTGAGCGCGCCTATCGCATCCCAGTTCATGGAGCATCCCGGCAGGTTCGTGGTACCGGGAGCATCCTAACGCGTCGGTCGTCCGCGATCCCTTCGAACGCTTGGCGGCTACTTAGGTAGTTTGTCGATAGCCCAAGCGCGCGGCGCGGGACAGGATGGCGCGGCGTTCCCGCGCTCTGGGAGAACTTCGATGACAAGGTTCCGGATCCTGCCGTCGGCGGCCGCGTTGTGCACGGGCATCGCCGCCGCCGCCGCGCCCTCGGGCGGGCACCATTGGAGTTACTCGGGTCACGGCGGGCCCAGGGAATGGAGCTCGCTCAGTCCCGAGTTCGAAACCTGCGGCCTCGGCAAGCACCAGTCGCCGATCGACATCCGCGGCGCGAAGCCGGCCGACCTGCCGGCGATCCGCTTCGACTACCACGCGGCGCCGCTCGCGATCGTCGACAACGGCCACACGATCCAGGTGAATTACCCGCCCGGCAGCACGATCGACGTCGGTGGCGCGCAGTACGAGCTCGTGCAGTTCCATTTCCACAAGCCGAGCGAGGAAAAAGTCGACGGCAAATCGCACGCCATGGTCGCGCATCTCGTGCACAAGAACGCCGAAGGCAAGCTCGCGGTCGTCGCGGTGCTGCTCGACGGCGGCGGCGCGAACGCGATGATCGACACGATCTGGAAGCACCTGCCGGCCGGGAAGGAAAAGCCCGTCGTCGTGCCGGGCGCGAGCGTCGACGCATCCCTGCTGCTGCCGGCCGATCACGGCTACTACACGTTCGAAGGCTCGCTGACGACGCCTCCGTGCAGCGAGAACGTCACCTGGATCGTGCTGAAGTCGCCGGTGCGCATCGCGAACGCGGAAATCGATGCATTCGGCAAGATCTATCCGATGAACGCGCGGCCCGTGCAGCCGACCAACGGGCGCGAGATCGAGGAGACGCGCTGATCGGGTGATGATGGCCGAAAACGGCGAGTGTCCTGCGCGAGCGCGTGCTGTACTCCGTCGCAGATCGCGAAGGACACGACGATGAACCCGACGCTTCGACGCAACGCTCCTGCGGCAGCCCTGGCTGCGATCGCCATCGCATGCGCCAGCCACGCCGCGCCGGTCCACGCCGCGGCGACGCCCGTGCCCGCGGGCTGTGCCGCCGCGAACTATCACGGCCTCGATTTCTGGATCGGCGACTGGGATACGTTCGAATCCGAAGCGCCGCACGGCGCCTCGGTCGCACGCGCGCACGTCGACCCAATCGCCCAAGGCTGTGCGCTGCACGAGCTCTACGAGCAGACCGACGGCCTCATCGGCGACAGCATCCTGAGCTTCGACCCCGTGCGCAAGCAATGGCAACAGACCTGGGTCACCAATCGCGGCTCGCTGATGGTCATCACCGGGAACTTCAAGGAAGGCGCGCTCGTGCTCGAAGGCGAGGCCCATCTCGCCGACGGGCGCACGGTCGTCCAGCGGATCACCTGGAAGGCCGAGGCGGACGGCGTGCGGGAATCCGCCGTGCTGTCGAAGGACGGCGGCAGGACCTGGTCGCCGGCGTTCGACGTCGTGTTTCGCAAGCATCGGGGCTGACGGCGTCGCGGCGCCGCCGCTCCTGACAACACGCTGTCAGCACAGCGCGCGGAAATCGGCCCGCGCCACTGGCACTCCGCCGCGCAACAGGCATGATGCGATGCTTCGCATCCTGCGGACAGCCGCACCATGTCCTCGCGTTCCGGCCCCTTCCTCCTGCCTGTCGGCTCGCTGCTGCTGAGCGTCCTCTCGTTCCAGCTCGGAACGACGCTCGCCAAGCAGCTTTTCCCCGTGATCGGCGCGCAGGGCGCGACCGCGATCCGGCTCGGGCTCGGCGCGCTGATCCTGTGGCTGTTGCGGCGCCCGTGGCGACGCCTCGCGGGCCGCCACGACTGGGGATCGCTGGTCGGCTACGGCCTCACGATCGGCGCGATGAACCTCTGCTTCTACATGGCCTTGCGCACGATTCCGCTCGGCATCGCGGTCGCGATCGACTTCCTCGGGCCGCTCGCGATCGCGCTGTTCGGGTCGCGCCGCCTGCTCGACATCGTCTGGGTCGCCCTCGCTGTCGCGGGGCTCGCCTTGCTGCTGCCGTATCACGAATCCGCGCAGGCGCTCGATCCCGTCGGCGTGATGTTCGCGCTGGGCGCCGCGGTCGGCTGGGCTGCCTACATCCTGCTCGGACGCCGCGCCGGCGCCGCGTTCGGCGGCGATGCGGTTGCGCTGGGCTCGGCGATCGGTGCGCTGCTCGCGGTGCCGGTCGGCATCGCGCACGCCGGCAGCGCGCTCTTTACGCTGTCGCTGCTGCCGTTCGCGCTCTGCGTGGCGGTGCTGAGCTCGGCGCTGCCCTATTCGCTCGAAATGTACGCGCTGACGCGCCTGCCCGCGCGGACGGTCGGCATCCTCGTCAGCACCGAGCCTGCGATCGGCGCACTGCTCGGCCTCGAATTCCTCGGCGAGCATCTCACGACGTTCCAGTGGCTCGCCATCGCGGCGATCATCGCGGCTTCGGTCGGCGCGGTGCTGGGTGCGCGGGACGTGCGAGCCGAAGTCGCCGGCACAGCGCAGCCGAGCGCTGCGTCAGGATCGGGACCGTGAGCCGCGAGGCGTCATCGCGCTAGCGCTCATCGCTGCGCGCGAGTAGAGCGCGGTAGGCCGGCGGATCGCTGTCGTCGAACGCAAGCCCGTCGTTGCGGGCATGCGCACCGAGATCGAGCGTCGTGCCGAGCCCGGCATAGAGATACCTGTCGCCGAATGCCTTCCGCAGCGCCGCGAACGTCGGCTCGCCCGTGCAGTGGCCCGGCGCGATGAAGTCGACGCGATAGGTGTCGTGCAGCGCGCCGACGACCTTGTCGATCGCGGCGTCCTGCGCCGTCACCAGATGGAAGCCGCCGGCGACGACGTGGATGTGCGGATCGATCTTCGCCGCTTCGGCGACGATGGCTTCGACGCCGGGATGCGAGCAGCCCACGACGAGCACGACGCCGTCCGGCGTATCGATCGCGAGGGACAGCTCCTTCAATTCCCGCGTGCCCGGCGCGTCGGAGACGAGCGCGATCAGCGTCACGCCCGGCGACACTTCCGTCGTCTTGTCGACGAGCGCGATGTCGGCGCCCGGAAAGACCGTGCCGAACTTCAGCGTGTCCGGCGGCGCGCCGTCGAAGTAGCGCATCTCGGCCGGCAGCGCCTCGTCCTTGCGATAGAACCTGCTTGGAAGGTCGGAGCCGAAGATGCCGAAGTTTTCCTTCGGCGCGTAGACCTTGACGTGCGGGTTTGCGCGCAGCACGTACGACAGGCCGCTGACGTGATCGCTGTGACGGTGCGACAGCACGACGAAGTCGAGCTTCGTGAGATCGACGCCCTTCGCCTTGACGTTCTTCGCGAGTACCGCCGCGTCGTCGCCGGTGTCGAACAGGATGCGCTTGCCGCCGACCTCGACGAGCGCGGCGTAGCCCCAGTCCTTCGTCATCGCGGCGTCCTTGCCGAAGGCGTCGTACAGCACCGTGATGCGCGCCGGCGGCGCTGCGGGCGTGGCCGGGGCGGGCTGCGTCGCGGCGCAGCCCGCCAGAAACAGGATCGAGCCGGCCGCAGCCAGGCCCATCAGCCGATGTGTACGCATGACGGATCCCTCGTCTGCCCGATGATCCGTACAACGCCGTTTGGCCGACAATTTGGACAACGCGGCGAAATGGCCGCCGGTCAGCCGTGCCGCAACGCCTCCAGCGGCGCCACGCGCGCCGCGCGCAGCGCCGGCACGGTGCACGCGATCGCGCCCGTCGCAAGCAGCACGAGCGCCACCGTACCGAGCACGAGCGGATCGTGCGGCCCGACCCCGTAGAGCAGCGAGCCGAGCACCCTCGAGAGCGCCAGCGATCCGACGACGCCGAGCAGGAGCCCGACGCCGACCAGCGCAAGCCCCTGACCCAGCACCATCTGAAGCACGCGCAGGCGGTTCGCGCCGAGCGACATGCGCACGCCGATCTCGACCTTGCGCTGCGCGACCGAATACGCGATCAGCCCGTAGAGGCCGACCATCGCGAGCACCAGCGCGACGGCGCTGAACACGATCATCAGAGTCGAGAAGAAGCGGCGCATCGTGTTGCCCTCGCTGACGACCTCGGTCATCGTGCGGACCGCCGTCACCGGAAGATCCGGCGCCGTCTCGCGGAGCGCGCGCCGCAGCGTCTCCGCCGCTGTCGCCGGCGCGACGCGCGTCTTCGCGACGATCTCGAGCTCGGTCGTGACCGCGCAGTCGTAGATCGGAAAGTAGACTTCGGGCGAGGGCTCGCGCGCGAGCCCCCACTGGCGCGCGCTCGCGACGACGCCGACGATCGTCTTCGGCTTGTCGCCGTAGACGTCGACCTGCTGGCCGATCGGCTCGACGCCTTCGAGGAACGTGTGCACGAACGTCTCGTTGACGAGCACGTCGTTCGAGATGCCCGGCCCGTGGCTGTCCTCGGGCGTGAACGCGCGCCCGCGCAGGAGCTTGAGCCCGACGGCGCGGAAGTAGTCCGAGCTCACGAACCGCCACTCGGTCAGCGGAATCGCCGCTTCGCCGCCGGGATATTCGCGGCCGATGACCTTGACGCCGGAGTTCGTGTTGCCGCGCCCCGACAGCGGCAGCGCATCGGTGAACGCGACGGACTCGATCTCCGGCATTGCGCGCAGGCGCTCCAGCAGCGCATCGACGCGCGGCGTCGTCGCGGCGAGCTGTCGCGCCGTCCAGTCGTCCGACGATTCGCCGGGCCGGTTCGGCAGCGACGGCAGCGTGATGCTCGCCGTCAGGAGGTGGTCGACGTCGATGCTCGGATCGACGTTGGCGAGGCGTCGCGAACTTTCGATCAGCAGCGCGGCGCCGGCGAGGAGCACGAGCGAGAGCGCGACTTCGCCGATCACGAGCGCCGCGCGCGAACGCGCCTGCAGACGGCCGCCGGCGCCGCCGCGCGTTTCGTCCTGCAGCGCGGCCGCAGGATCTTCCCTGGCGCTGCGCCACGCGGGCCCGAGCCCGAACGCGAGCAGCGCGATCATCGCGACCAGCGCGACGAACGCGACGACGCCGCCGTCGATCGCGAGCGGGTTGTAGTCCGGCAGGAGATCCGGCGCGAGCTTCGGCAGCACGCTGATCGCGACGAGCGCGAGCCCGAGCCCGAGCAGCGTGCCGATGAACGCGATGACGGCCGATTCGGCCGTGAGGTGCCAGATCAGCCAGCGGCGGCTCGCGCCGAGCGCCGAGCGCACGGCGAGCTCGCGCCTCCGCACCTGCGCGCGCGCGAGCATCAGGTTGGCGAGGTTCGCGCAGGCGATCAGCACGACCATCGCCGACGCCGCGAACATCACCGACAGCGCGGGCTTCACGGTGCTCGTCACGCGGTCCTGCAGCGGCACGAGCATCGCGGTGAGGCCCTCGTGCTGCTTCGGAAAATCGTGCGCCTCGCGGGCGGTGATCACCGCCATCGTCTGGCGCGCCTGGTCGAGCGAAACGCCCATCTTTAGACGCGCGATGACGTTGAGGTAGGCCGTGTCGCGATCGGTCGACGCGCTGAGGAGCGTCGCTCCCGGCACCCAGGCATCCGCCGTCGGGTACGCGAAGCCTTTCGGCATCACGCCGACGATCTGCTGCGATTCGCCGTTCAGCGTGAACGTCTTGCCGACGACGGCGGGATCGCCGGCGAAGCGCCGCTGCCAGAACGCGTACGAGATCACCGCGACCGCGCGGTTCTGTTGGTCGTCGTCCGCGGTGAACGTGCGGCCGAGCAGCGGCGTCACCTTGAAGACGTCCCAGAACTCCGGCGTCACGCGCGATGCCGAGAGTTGCTCGGCCGCGCCGTCGCCGGTCAGCGTCGCATTCATGCCGGTGAACGCGCCGAGCGGCGCGAACGCGTCTGCCGACTGCTGCTGCCACTCGGTCAGCGCCGCGCGCGAGATCGGGCAGTCCGTGCACGAGCCCTGCACGCGCACGATGCGGATGATCCGCTCCGCCTCGGGGAAAGGCAGCGGCTTCAGCAGGACTGCGTCGACGACGGCGAACAGCGTGCCGATGGAGGCGATCGCGAGCGCGAGCGTGACGATCGAGACGACGGCGAAACCCGGCGTGCGCACGAGCGAGCGCAGGGCGCGAAGGAGACTGGACATGGCAGGCGTCCGGCGACTGTGACGCCCCTTGGATGCAGCGTCGGGCGATTTGGTTACGCGGCCGTCACGGCAGCGCGACGCCGCTGTAGATCTTTACGGCACAGACGCCGTCCGGACAGGCCGCGGCGGCCGCGGGCGGGTCGGTAAAGCGGATGTTGACGTAGTAGTCGTGCCCGACCTCGAGCTCGCAGTCGTACTGCGGGTCCTGCGCGGTGAGGCCCCAGCCGACGCCCGACATGCCGTCGGGCGCGGAATCGTACGTCACGCACAGGCCGAGCGACGGCGAAAAGTCCGCGCAGTCCGTGCTGATCGACAGGTCGATGTGCGGGCCGTCCGGAGCGTTCGAGTCCGTGTAGCTCAGGAGGCCGGAGTAGTAGTCCGGCACGAACGGCTCGATGACGAGCCGCGCGCCGAGATACGCCGCCGGATCGAAGTCGAGGATCGTCGCGACCGTCGAGCCGGCCGGAAACGGGGCCGGCGGCTTGTGCATGCTGTAGCGGCCCCAGATCGTGTCGAACGACGTGACGTCGACGGCCGACAGCGTGCCGTCGTGGTACTCCACGTCGCTCAGTTCGAGGCGACCCGCCGGGCAGGCGTCGCCGTTGAAGCCGTCGCGGAACACGTCGTCGGCGACGTCGGACGATGCGAAGGCGGCGAGCAGAACCAGCGTCGAGATCATTGGCGCGTTCCCCGGATGGCGCGTCCCGATTGCGCTCCAAGGTACGCCACGATGGGAGGCCGTGACAACTGGCGGTCGCGAAGACGGACGCCTGTCGAGCGAATTTGATCGCCGACGGACGGCAAGCGCGCGCTCCTTCGCGATTTGCCAATTCGATCACACCGATGCTGTTCGGTATTTCACTGCGCCTGCATTTTTGGCGAGCAGAAACGTCGACGACTTGGGGGCGAGTCACGTTCTTCTTCGGCCTGGGAATAGACCGAAACTCACTCATCGCCCGAGTCCTGCGGATCCTGGATGAGCGGCGTTACGCACGAGGTCATGTATGAAACTCCTCAACAAGCTTCCTGTTCACATCAGTACCGCGTTTTCGCTGATGGTTGCGGCGAGTCCGGCGTTCGCGATTCTGAATCCAAATGGCATAGGTAC
>DATFRS010000051.1:0-22238 GCA_035263065.1 Rhodanobacteraceae bacterium | reverse complement strand
CAGGTAAGGTTCTGCGCGTTGCATCGAATTAAACCACATACTCCACCGCTTGTGCGGGCCCCCGTCAATTCCTTTGAGTTTCAGTCTTGCGACCGTACTCCCCAGGCGGCGAACTTAACGCGTTAGCTTCGACACTGAGTGGCTAAGTCCACCCAACGTCCAGTTCGCATCGTTTAGGGCGTGGACTACCAGGGTATCTAATCCTGTTTGCTCCCCACGCTTTCGTGCCTCAGCGTCAGTGCTGGTCCAGATGGCCGCCTTCGCCACGGGTGTTCCTCCCGATCTCTACGCATTTCACCGCTACACCGGGAATTCCACCATCCTCTACCGCACTCTAGCCCGCCAGTATCCACTGCAATTCCCAGGTTGAGCCCAGGGCTTTCACAACGGACTTAACAGACCGCCTACGCACGCTTTACGCCCAGTAATTCCGAGTAACGCTTGCACCCTTCGTATTACCGCGGCTGCTGGCACGAAGTTAGCCGGTGCTTATTCTTTGGGTACCGTCATCCGCACGGGATATTCACCCGTACGATTTCGTCCCCAACAAAAGGGCTTTACAACCCGAAGGCCTTCTTCACCCACGCGGCATGGCTGGATCAGGCTTGCGCCCATTGTCCAATATTCCCCACTGCTGCCTCCCGTAGGAGTCTGGACCGTGTCTCAGTTCCAGTGTGGCTGATCATCCTCTCAGACCAGCTACGGATCGTCGCCTTGGTGGGCTCTTACCCCGCCAACTAGCTAATCCGACATCGGCTCATCTTGTCGCGCGAGGTCTTGCGATCCCCCGCTTTCACCTCTCGGTCGTATGCGGTATTAGCGTAAGTTTCCCTACGTTATCCCCCACGACAAGGCAGATTCCGATGTATTCCTCACCCGTCCGCCGCTCGCCACCAGGTATTGCTACCCGTGCTGCCGCTCGACTTGCATGTGTTAGGCCTGCCGCCAGCGTTCACTCTGAGCCAGGATCAAACTCTTCAGTTGAAATTGCAGGTCTTTCGACCAAACTTCTGAGTGTGAACCAAGCTACTGTAAAAGCTTGCTGCTTTTGACGTTTGCTTGGACGCACTTAATTTCTCGATGGACTTTCATCCACCTCAAGGCGCCCACACAAGTCACCTGCGCACACTGTCAAAGATCATGAGCTTGCGGGTTCTTGTTGAACCCGCGCCCTAGGACCTTTCGTCCGAGGGAGCCGCATATCATACAACCAATTCCCGAACCGTCAACACCTCGGCACAGATTTTTCCGTGCGCCGAGGTTGTACTTTCGAAGCGGGAATCCTTCTTCGCCGAAGACCCGGGGGCCCTGCGTCGAAGGGGCGCGAATCCTAGCCGGGCGCGCCCGATTTGGGAAGGGGTTCGGACGAAGATTTTTCGTCTTTCTTATGCCGCCGCGAACACCGCGCGCCGACAGGTGGCGCCTAGCCGCCCGAAATCAAGCGCACGCGCGCGAAGCCGCGCTTGCCGAGCTGCAGGAGATGCTCCCCGCCGGCCTTCAATAGGAGATCGCGCGCCTCGACCACATCGCCGTCGACGCGCACCGCGCGCTCGCCGAGCTTGCGCATCGCTTCGGACGTGCTGGGCGCGAGCCCCGCGGCCTTCAACAGCGCGCCGATGCGGATCCCTTCGGCCGGCACGCCGATCTCCGCGACCGGAATGTCGTCGGGCACGCCGCCGCCCTGCACGACCTCGTGCCAGTGCTTCACGGCGCCGTCGGCGGCCGTTTTTCCGTGGAAACGCGCGGTGAGCTCGCTCGCGAGCTGCATCTTGAGATCGCGCGGATTCGCGCGCCCATGTGCGACCGCATGCCGCAGCTCTTTCAGCTGCTCCAGCGACTTCTCGAACGACAAAAGCTCGAAATAGCGCCACATCAGGTCGTCCGAGAGCCGCATGACCTTGCCGAAGATCTCGTTCGGCGGCTCGTTGATGCCGATGTAGTTGCCGAGCGACTTCGACATCTTGGCGACGCCGTCGGTGCCTTCGAGGAGGGGCATCGTCAGCACGATCTGCGCCGGCTGGCCCACGTCTTCCTGCAGCTGGCGCCCGACCAGGAGGTTGAACTTCTGGTCGGTGCCGCCGAGCTCCACGTCGGCCTTCAGCGCCACCGAGTCGTAGCCCTGGACCAGCGGATAGAGGAACTCGTGGATCGCGATCGGCTGTTCGGACTTGTAGCGCTTGGAAAAGTCGTCGCGCTCGAGCATGCGCGCGACCGTGTGCTTGGCCGCGAGCCGGATCATGTCCGCCGCCGTCATCGGCCCGAACCACTCGGAGTTGAAGCGCACCTCGGTCCTGTCGCGATCGAGCACCTTGTAGACCTGGTCCGCGTACGTCTTCGCGTTGGATTCGATGTCCTCGCGGGTCAGGGGCTTGCGCGTCACGTTCTTGCCGGTCGGGTCGCCGATCATCCCGGTGAAGTCGCCGATCAGGAAGATGACCGTGTGGCCGAGGTCCTGGAACTGCCGCATCTTGTTGAGGAGGACCGTGTGGCCGAGGTGGAGATCGGGCGCCGTCGGGTCGAACCCGGCCTTGATCCGAAGCGGCCGGCCGAGCTTAAGGCGCGCCTCGAGCTCCTCGCGCTTGATGATTTCGTCGGCGCCGCGGCCGATCAGATCGAGCGCGTCTTGCAAATCGGACATGGGAATTCCTGCTGGTGGAAGCCGGCGGACAGGGTGTCCCGGCCGGCCTTCGGATGGCCCCATCGCATGGCCGTTCAGCCATCCAAATCGGACCTGCCGGTTAATTATTGGTTAATCGCGAAATGTGCGCAAACCCGCGCCGCCATTAGCAATTGACGTCGCGTACACAAGGACTTTATGGTACCGGTCCGACAGCCGGAACGCGACCGTGGCCGCGAGCACCAACGAGCAAAATCACACCCGTGCCAACCCGCGCTGCATGGCCATCCGGCGCCACGCGCAACGCAAGCACTTCCATTTCTATTCGCGCTGCTCGACGTGGACGTTCGTGCAGAACGTCGCGACGACGCCGATCAGCTGGCGCGCGGAGCACTGGGTGCTCGGCGGCGTCGCGCTCATCCTGACCGCGCTCGTCGGCATCGTCATTCCGGGCTGGGCCAACGCGACGCGCCACGATCCCGCGCCCGCCGCGTACACGACGCTCGCGATCGACGTGCCGCAGCTTCCGCCCGGCGCCGAAGCCGATCCGTCGATCGGCGCCTACGGCATCGGCGCGAATGCGGAGCCCGACTGGCACCGCGTCATCGTGCGCGCCGGCCAGTCGCTCGCCGACATCTTCCACGAGAACAACCTGTCGCCGGCCGACCTGCAGCGCGCGCTGAACTCGCAGGACGATGCGTCGGCGCTGCGCCATATCCACCCCGGCGACGAGTTCGCGTTCGTGCAGGACGCCAACGGCGCGCTGACGCTGATGCGCTTCGACCGCGGCGACGCGGCGCGCGTCACGCTCCGCTTCACGCCGGACGGCGTCACCGAGTCGGTCGACGAGCGCGCCATCGAGCGCCGCACGCAGGTCGCGCACGGCGTGCTCACGCGCTCGCTCTACGAGGCGGGCGCGACGGCGGGCATGAGCGACACGATGATCTGGAAGCTCGCCAACGCGTTCGGCTACGACATCGACTTCGCGCAGGACCTGCGCGAGGGCGACAGCTTCAGCGTCATCTACGACGACGTCTACCGCGAAGGCGAGCATCTGCACGACGGCGACATCATCGCCGCGACCTTCATCAACCAGGGCAAGCGCTTCACCGCGATCCGCTACACGAGCCCGAGCGGCGAGACGCTCTACTACAGCGAAGACGGCCGCCCGCTGCGCAAGGCGTTCCTGCGCACGCCGGTCGAGTTCACGCGCATCTCGAGCGTCTTCTCGGTCGGCCGCATGCACCCGATCCTCGGCTACATGCGCGCCCACAAGGGCGTCGACTACGCAGCGCCGACCGGCACGCCGATCCGCGCCGCCGGCGACGGCAAGATCACGTTCCGCGGCTGGAAGTCGGGCTACGGCAACTTCGTCACGATCCAGCACAACGGCCACATCTCGACCGCCTACGGCCACATGTCGGCGTTCGCCAACGAGAAGCTCGGCCAGCACGTGAGCCAGGGCCAGATCATCGGCTACGTCGGCATGACGGGCCTCGCCACCGGCCCGCACCTCCACTACGAATTCCGCGTCGACGGCGAGCACCGCAATCCGTTGACCGTGACGCTGCCGAAGGAAGAGCCGCTTCCCGAGAGCCAGCTCGCCCTCTTCAAGCAGAAGAGCGCGCCGCTCCTCGCCAAGCTCAAGTTCGTCGACGGCCTGCAGCTCGCGCGCAACAACGACTGACGGCGCGTGAGCGCGTCGCTCTATCTCGGTCTCATCTCCGGCACCAGCGCGGACGGCATCGACGCCGCGCTCGTGCGCTTCGAGCCGCGGCTCGACGTCGTCGCCGCGAAAACCACGCCGTATCCCGACGCGCTCCGCGCGAAGATCCTCGCGCTCGCGACGCGCGATGCCGCGATCGCGCTCGACGACTACGGCGCGCTCGACGTTGCCGTCGGCCGCGCGTTCGCCGATGCCGCGGTCGCGTTGCTCCGCGATAGCGGCGTCGATCGCAGCGACGTCGCCGCGATCGGCTCGCACGGTCAGACCGTGCGGCATCGTCCCGCCGGCGAGCATCCTTTCACGCTGCAGATCGGCGACGCCTCGGTCATCGCCGAGCGCACACGCATCGCGACCGTCGCCGACTTCCGGCGCGCCGACGTCGCCGCCGGCGGCCAGGGTGCGCCGCTGCTGCCCGCGCTGCACGCCGCGCTCTTCGCTTCGCCCGACGCGACGCGCGTGATCCTCAATCTCGGCGGCATCGCGAACATCACGCTGCTCACGCCGCGACGCGACGTCATCGGCTTCGACACCGGTCCCGCGAACTGCCTGCTCGACGCGTGGGCGCTGCGCCATCGCGGATCGCCGCGCGACGAAGGCGGCGCGTGGGCGCAGAGCGGGCGCGTCGATCGCGCGCAGCTCGACGCGCTGCTCGCCGATCCGTACTTCGCCGCCGCGCCGCCGAAAAGCACCGGCCGCGAGCACTTCAACCTCGACTGGCTCGACGCTCGGGTCCGGCAAAAGATCGCGCCGGCCGACGTGCAGGCGACATTGCTCGCGCTCACCGCGACGACGATCGCGAACGCGATCCGCGCGAACGCCGGCGACGCGCGCGAGGTCTTCGCCTGCGGCGGCGGCGTGCACAATCCCGCATTGATGGATGCGCTGCGCGAGCAGCTCGCACCGGCATCCGTGCGCAGCACCGCCGAACTCGGTCTCGATCCCGACTACGTCGAAGCGGCCGGCTTCGCCTGGCTCGCACGCGCGCGCCTCGCGGGTGCGCCGGGCAATCTGCCGGCCGTCACCGGCGCGCACGGTCCGCGCGTGCTCGGCGCGATTCACGCGGCGCCGCAAGAAAGCTAGCCGTGCTTGCGCCGCTTGCCGCTGTGCGGCTCGTGCGGCTTGGGATCGTCCTCGGAGAAGAGCGGCGTGCCGTCGACGCGCTCGAATGCGTTCAGCGCCTCGCGGAATACCGCCGTTTCGCTCGGATTCCACGTGCCACGAAGATGCGCGATGTCCTGCCGGTCGCGCCGCGAGAGGTCTTCGCCGCCGAGACCGAGCGCGAAGCGCAGCGCGTTGACGATGACCTGATTGACCGGCCAGTTCCGCTCGACCGCGATCTGCCGCAGGCGCTCGGCGATCGCCTCGTCGACCTCGCGGATCAGGATGTCGGTCATGCGCGTCCCCACCGCCACGGCACCGTGCGGGGATTGTTGCACATCCGGCCTCAGGCCACGCCGGACGTGCGTCGCGAATCCGCGTCCGCGCGGCGCATCGCCCAGATCACCAGCACCAGCGCCGGCAGCCCGATCGCCGCGGTGTAGACGAAGAACGGCGTGTAGCCGAACGCGTCGACGATCGTGCCCCACTGGCTCGCGATCGCCTTCGCCGGGAGACTCCACAATGTGCCGAAGAGGGCGTACTGCGTGGCCGTGTACGCGGTGTTCGTGAGCGACGACATGTAGGCGATGAACGCGGTGCCGGCAATGCCGTTCGCGACATTGTCCATGCTGACCACGGCCGCGAGCCAGCCGAGCCCCGGATGGATGCCGGCGATGTACGCGTACATGAGGTTCGCGATCGTGAGCAGCACCCAGCCGGCGAGCATCGTCCGCAGAATGCCGTAGCGCCGGATCAGCACGCCGGCCAGCAGGGCGCCGCCGAGCGTCACCAGGATGCCGAACGTTTTCGACACCAGCGCGATGTCGACCAGCGAGAACCCGAGATCGAGATAGAACGTGTTCGCCGCGACGCCCATCGTCGTGTAGTTCAGCCGATACGTGATGATCAGCAGCAGGATCGGAATGCCGACGCGAAGGCCGTTGCGCGCGAAGAAATCGACGAACGGGCAGACGACGGCGCCGATCAGCCACGCGACCGCGCTGCGCAGCCGCGCCGGCCAGTGGGCCGAGCGTTCGAGGAATGCGACGACGCGCGCTTCCTGGGCCAGCGTCGCGCGATCGATTTTCGCCTCCGGCTCGTCGATGACGAGCGTCGTGACGAAACCGATCGCGACGCACGCAGCCATCACGAGATACGCGATCGTCCAGCCGTGACCCGCGGCGACGACCAACGCGCCGGCACCGGCTGCGAGCAACGCGAGCTGATAGCCGACCTGATACGTCGCCGCCATCGCGCCCTGCCATTCGCTGCTCACCGCTTCGATGCGATACGCATCGACCGCGATGTCTTGCGTCGCCGCCGCGAACGCCGTCGCGACGGCGAGCCAGGCGAACCGCGTGACGTCGGACGCCGGATCGTCGAGCGCCATCGCGACGAGGCCGATCGCGATGCCGCATTGCGCGAGCAGCATCCAGCTCCGCCGCCGCCCGAGCGCGCCGATCAGCGGCAGCCGCGTGCGATCGACGATCGGCGCCCAGAAATACTTCAGCGAATAGGCGAGCCCGACGAGGCTGAAGTAGCCGATCGTCGTGCGGTCGATGCCGGACTGGCGAAGGCGCGCCGACAGCGTCGTCAGCACGAGCGGAAACGTGAGGCCCGACGAAAAGCCGAGGAACAGCATCGCGCAGACGCGCGGATGCGCGTAGACGGCGAACGACTGCCGCCAGCTCTGCAGCAGCTCCCTCACGGGGCGTAGTCCACGGTGTACGGTGCGTGATCCGAGAATCGCGGCGTCGGCGCGATCGAGCACGATTTCAGCTTCGCGCGCAGGCCCGGCGTCACGATCTGGTAGTCGATGCGCCACCCGACGTTCTTCGCGCGCGCGGCGCCGCGGTTGCTCCACCAGGTGTAGTCCTCGCCTTCCGGATGCAGCGTGCGGTAGCTGTCGACCCAGCCCGTGCTTTCGACGCAGACGCCGTTGAGCCAGTCGCGCTCGGCCGGCAGGCAACCCGAGTTCTTCTGGTTCGACGTCCAGTTCCGGATGTCGAGCCGGCTGCGCACGATGTTCCAGTCGCCGCACAGCACGTAGTCGCGCCCGCTCGCGAGCCACTCGTCGAGCACCGGCCTGAACCACTTCATCATCTTGAACTTGAACTTCTGCCGATCCTCGCCCGACGAGCCCGACGGCACATACAGCGACACGACGCTGAGATTCCCGTAGCGCGCCTCGAGGTAGCGGCCTTCGGTGTCGAACGGCTTCCAGCCGAGCGTGTTGCGCACCTCGTCGGGCTCGCGCTTCGAGTAGATCGCGACGCCGCTGTAGCCCTTCTTCGATGTCGCGTCGCGATAGAAGCAGTGATGCCCGTCCGGCCGGAACATCGGATCGGCGAGCTGGTCCTCCTGCGATTTCGTCTCCTGCAGGCAGACGACGTCGGCCGACTGCTTGCGCAGCCAGTCGAAGAAGCCCTTGGTGGCGGCGGAGCGGATGCCGTTGGCGTTGAACGTGATGATGCGCATGATGGGGAACGGGATCAGGGAACGGTAGGAGCAAACTTACTATACGATCCCGTTCCCCGTTCCCCTGTCCCCCGTTTCCATGCTCGACAGCCAACGCGCCTTCCTAGACCTCGCCCTCGCGCGCAACGCGCTGCGCTTCGGCGAGTTCACGCTGAAGTCGGGTCGCATCAGTCCGTATTTCTTCAACGCGGGGCTGTTCGATTCGGGCGCCGCGCTCGCGACGCTCGGGCGTGCGTACGCGGAAGCCGCGGCGAACGCCGGGATCGGCTTCGACATGCTGTTCGGGCCCGCCTACAAGGGCATCGTGCTGGCGGCGATCACGGCGGCGGCGCTCGCCGATCATCACGGCCGCGACGTGCCGTTCGCGTACAACCGCAAGGAGGCGAAGGACCACGGCGAAGGCGGCTCGCTGGTCGGCGCGCCGCTCAAGGGTCGCGTGCTGATCGTCGACGACGTGATCACGGCCGGCACCGCGATTCGCGAATCGCTGGCGCTGATCCGCGCGGCCGGCGCGGAGCCCGCCGGCGTCCTCATCGCGCTCGACCGCGAGGAGCGCGGCCAGGGCCCGCTGTCCGCAACGCAGGAGCTCCGGGCCGAATTCGGCATCCCGGCGATCGCGATCGCGCGGCTGACTGACCTCCTCGCCTATGCCGCCGGCAAGGCCGAGCTCGCCGAGCACCACGCGCGCCTCGCCGCCTACCGCGAGCGATACGGCGCCTGAACCTCGGTCCCGGGGCGGACCCTATCCGGGAGGCGCTGTGACTATCGGCTCAGCCCGGCCGGGGCGCCTGTCCTATACTCGGCGCCCGGAGGAATACTGATGCGTTCCGCACTCGTTGCCCTGCTCGCGATGCTGGTCGCCGGCCCATGCTGGGCCGCAAGCCCCCAGAACCAGAAGCACGGCCGCTACAAGTGGATCGACGGCGAAGGCGCCGTGCACTACACCGACGTGCTGACGCCCGAAGCCGCGAAGTTCGGCTACGACGTCGTCAACCCGCAGGGCGTCGTCATCAAGCACGTCGATCGCCCGAAGACCCCCGAGGAGAAAGCCGCGGCCAAGGCCGAGCTCGCGAAGGCGACCTCGGCGAAGGAAGCCGCCGAGACGCGCGCACGCAGCGACGCGCAGTTGCTCGCCGCGTACCCGACCGAGGACGACCTCAAGCGCGCGCAGCACCAGCAGTCCGAGATGCTGGATCAGAACCTCACCTCGGCGCACATCAGCCTGCAGAGCCAGGAGAAGTCGCTCGCCGAGCTCCTGGGTCACGCGGCCGAGCTCGACTCGAGCGGCAAGCCCGTGCCGACGACGCTCGCCAAGCGCATCGCCGATCTGCGCAAGCAGGTCGAGGACCAGCGCTCGTACATCGATCGCAAGCAGAAGGAGCGCGAGGACACGATCGCGCACTTCGACGACGAGCTCGCGCACTATCGCAGCCTCAAGGACAAGATCGAGGCCGACCGGCGCTGAGCCGGCCGGTCAGAACGGCAGCGGCAACGAGGAATCGAGCTTCATCAGCTGCGCGCGGAAGACTTCCTGCACGCGCTTCAGCGCCGCGGCGTTGTCCGCATCGAAGCGCAGCACCAGCACCGGCGTCGTGTTCGACGCGCGCACGAGGCCCCAGCCGTCCGGCCAGTCGGCGCGCACGCCGTCGATCGTCGTGATGCGCGCGCCGTCGAATTGCGCGCGCTGGCGGAAGCTCTCGATGAAGCGGTAGTGCTCGCCCTCGCGCATCGGGATCTTGAGCTCGGGCGTCGACACGCCCTTCGGCAGCGTGTCGAAGATCGTCTGCGGATCGCGGCCTTCGAGATCGCTGCCGAGGATGTCGAGCAGGCGCGCCGCGGCGTAGATGCCGTCGTCGAAACCGTACCAGCGCTCGCCGAAGAAGAAGTGGCCGCTCATCTCGCCGGCGAGCGCGGCGTCGGTTTCCTTCATCTTCGCCTTGATCAGCGAATGGCCCGTGCGCCACATCAGCGGGCTGCCGCCGTGCTGCAGGATCAGCGGCTGCAGGTGGCCCGTGCACTTGACGTCGTAGATGATCGTGGCGCCGGGGTTGCGCGTCAGGATGTCGGTCGCGAACAGCATCAGGAGGCGGTCGGGAAAGATCACCTCGCCGGACTTCGTGACGACGCCGAGCCGGTCGCCGTCGCCGTCGAACGCAAGGCCGATGTCGGCGTTCATCTGCTTCACCGACAGGATCAGGTCCTGCAGGTTGTGGAGATCCGACGGATCCGGATGATGGTTCGGGAACGTGCCGTCGACGTCGCAGTAGAGCGGCTCGACCTCGCAGCCGATGCCCTCGATGACCTGCGGCGCGATCGCACCCGGGATGCCGTTGCCGCAGTCGATGACGACCTTGAGCTTGCGCTCGACCTGGATGTCGTTGGCGATGCGCTGGATGTAGTCGCCCGAGATGTCGAGCACCTGCAGGCCGCCCTTGCCGTCGACGAAGCGGCTCTCGGCGATGCGCCCGTAGAGCGCCTGGATCGAGTCCTCTGACAGCGTCTCGCCGCCGAGCACGATCTTGAAGCCGTTGTAGTCCGGCGGATTGTGGCTGCCGGTGACGGAGACGCCCGAGCCCGTGTTGAGGTGGTAGCAGCCGAAATAGACGACCGGCGTCGGCACCGCGCCGATGTCGATCACGTCCATGCCGGTGGAGCGCAGGCCTTCGACGAGCGACGCGACCATGTCCGGCCCCGACAGGCGGCCGTCGCGGCCGACGACGATTTCCTTTAGGCCGCGATCGCGCGCCTCGCTGCCGATTGCGCGGCCGAGCACGCGCGCGATCGCGGGTGTCAGCGTCTCGCCGACGACACCGCGGATGTCGTAGGCGCGGAAGATGCTGCGATCGATGTTCACCGGTGCCTCCGCGGCTTCCTTGGGTTTGCTGGGTCGAGACGGCGCACCGGGTTTCGCAGCCGGCTTCGGCGTGGCGGAGGCGGGAGCCTGCCGCAGCGCTTCGGCCAGCGTCATTTCGGGAGCGGCGGGTTTCTGGGTCAGCTTGAGCGTAGCGATCGCGCGTTGCAGGCCGACGTGACGCAGCCAGAACGCAGCGGCTCCGCCGGCGAGGCAGAGCAGCGCGAGGGTCACGAGCATGCCGAGGCTGCGCGGACCCACGATGAAATAGTCGGGCTCGCCCTTGCCGATGCGCAGCATCGAGTCGGGGATCGGCTCGCCGAGATCGGCGAGCGAGTTGCCGCTGCCGGCGCCGATGCTGGCGATCAGCAGGTCGCCGCGCCCGTCGCCCTGGCGAAGATCGAGCCGCGCGCCCGAGATGTGCGAGTTCTTGAACGCGCGAGCGACGCCGTCGAACGGCATGTACACCATCGCGAACGCGACGATGTCGTTGCCCTTCCTCACCGGCAGCGCCATGACGAGGCGCTGGCCCTTGCCCTTCTCGAAGCGCACCTGCATCGGCGCGGGCGCGGCGTGCGCCTGCGACTGCATCAGCATCTGTGCCTTCGCATAGCCGAACTTGGCGAGATCGCCGGCGAGGATCTCGTCGAGCCCGCGCGAATAGAAATTGACCTCGCGCATGTCGGGCAACAGCCTGCCGAGCGCGACCGTGGCGTTCTGGCGCCCCTGCTCGCCGCCCGCTTCGAGCGCGTCGGTGACGGAAGAATCGGCGAGCGCGGTCTGCACGCGCTGCTGCGACTGGCGCAGCTCCGCCGAGATCGCGACGATCGCCGACGCGCGCACCTGGTCGGCTTCCTGCGCGCCGCTCTCCTGGTTGAAGACGAGCCACGCCTGCCAGGTGAAGAAGATGCCGAGCAGCAGCAGCGCGATGCCGATCGCGAACGGCAGCAGGATGCGCACGGTGTTGCGCACGCGCGCGAGCGCGGCCTTTGCGCGCGTCGCGGTATCCGATTCCGGCCTGCCTGAGTCCATCGCCCCCATCAGCGCTCTCTCGTCACGCCTTCTTCTAGTGGCGGCCGGAACTGCCGAAGCCGCCTTCGCCGCGCGCACTCGGCGCGAATTCCTCGACCACGTCGAACGTTGCGCGCACGACCGGCGCGATCACGAGCTGGGCGATGCGCTCGCCCGGCGTGATGGTAAAGGCCGCGCCGGACCGGTTCCAGCACGAAATCATCAGCGGCCCCTGGTAGTCCGCGTCGATGAGCCCGACGAGATTGCCGAGCACGATGCCGTGCTTGTGGCCGAGCCCGGAGCGCGGCAGCACCATCGCGCACAGGCCGGGATCGCCGATGTGGATCGCGATGCCGCTCGGGATCAGCGCGCTCGCGCCGCCCTCGAGCGTCAGCGGCGCGTCGAGCATGGCGCGAAGGTCGAGCCCCGCCGACGATTCGGTCGCGTACTGCGGCAACGGAAACTCGCGGCCGAGCCGCGGGTCGAGCACCTTCAACGCGATGCGGCGCGACACGGCGGGTTCCATCGTCATGCGCGCCGCACCTGCGAGGCGTGCATGCGCTCGCCGATGCGCGCGAGCAGGCGCTCCGCCAGCGTGCGCTTGTCGGTGCGTTCAAGCTGCTCGCTGCCGCCAGCCCAGATCAGCAGCAGCGCGTTGTCTTCCGACTCGAAGCCTTCGCCTGCGCCGACTTTGTTCGCCGCGATGAGATCGATGCCCTTGCGCTCGAGCTTGCCGCGCGCATGGCGCTCGATGTCCTCGGTCTCGGCGGCGAAGCCGACGATGAACGGCCGGCGCGGCAACGCCGCGACCTCGGCGACGATGTCGGGGTTCTGCACGAGCTCGAGCTCGAGCGGCTTGCCGTCGGTGCGCTTGATCTTCTGCGCAGCGACGCTCTGCGGGCGGTAGTCGCCGACCGCGGCCGCCGAGATGAAGACGTCGTTGTCCGTCGCGCGCTCGAGCACCGCCTCGCGCATCTCGCGCGCGCTGCGCACGTCGATGCGCGTCACGCCCGAAGGCGTCGCGAGCGCGACCGGTCCCGAGATCAGCGTCACGTCCGCGCCGTTCGCGGCCGCCGCCGCGGCGATCGCGTAGCCCATGCGGCCTGAGCTCCGGTTGCCGATGAAGCGCACGGGATCGATGTCCTCGAACGTCGGTCCCGCGCTGATCAGCACGCGACGCCCGTCGAGCACGCGCGGACCGCGCGTTGCGGCGAGCTCGGCGACGATGTTCTCGGCTTCGAGGAGCCGTCCCGCGCCGAATTCGCCGCAGGCCTGCGATCCCGACGCGGGGCCGAGCACGCGGATGCCGCGCTGGCGCACGGTCGCGAGGTTCGCCTGCGTCGCCGCATTGGCCCACATCTGCTGGTTCATCGCCGGCGCGATCGCGATCGGCGCCGCCGTCGCGAGGCAGAGCGTCGTCAATAGATCGTTCGCGAACCCGTGCGCAAGCCGCGCGATGAGATCGGCCGACGCCGGCGCGATGACGACCTGGTCGGCCCAGCGCGCGAGCTCGATATGGCCCATCGCGGCCTCGGCCGATTCGTCCCAGAGGCTCGTGCGCACGGTGTTCCCGGACAGCGCCTGGAACGTCAGCGGCGTGACGAAGTGCGCCGCGCCCTCGGTCAGCACGACGCGAACCTCGGCGCCGGCATCGCGCAGGCGCCGGACGAGCTCGGCCGCCTTGTATGCGGCGATGCCCCCGGACACGCCGAGCAGCACGCGAAGGCCAGCCAGGGCCGGTTGACTCATGTAGGAAACCGCCGACTTCGTGCGATGCGCCTAGCTTACTGAAAAACATCGGTCCCGCCGCTCTGCCGGCGCCCGCGGGAACGCTACGGTGTGCGTCCGATCACGCTGTCGCGCGCCCGGCACGGGCCGCGGCGGCAGACCGATCACGCCAGGACCTATCCGCATGAGCATTCGTCATTGGCCCGACGCCGAGCGGCCGCGCGAGAAGCTCCTCTTGCGCGGCGGCACCGCGCTCTCGGATGCCGAGCTTCTCGCCGTCTTCCTCGGCTCCGGCCGGCGCGGCCAGAACGCGGTCGACCTCGGCCGCGCGCTCCTCACCGAGGCCGGGGGCCTCAAGCCCTTCCTCGACCTGCCGCGCATGCGCGGCGTCGGCAAGGTCGCGCGCTGCCGGCTCCTCGCGGCGCTCGAGCTCGGGCGGCGCTACCTCGATGCCGAGGTCAAGACGGCGACGTCGCTCGCCGATCCCGGCAGCGTCGGCCGCTACCTCAAGGCTCGGCTCGGCAGCTATCCGTACGAGGTGTTCGCCTGCCTCTTCCTCGACAACCACTACCGCCTGATCGCGTTCGAGGAGCTGTTCCACGGCTCGCTGATCGGCGCAGACGTGCATCCGCGCGAGGTCGTGCGCCGCTGCATCGCGCACAACGCGGCCGCCGTGATCCTCGCCCACAACCATCCGTCCGGGCTCGCCGAGCCGAGCCGGGACGACCGCACGATCACGCTGCGCCTGCGCGAGGCGCTGTCGCTGATCGACGCGCGCGTCATCGACCACATCGTGATCGGCGACGGCGAGCCGATCTCGCTCGCCCAGCGCGGCTGGATCTGACGGCGCCGCCGCGGCGCGCCGTGGCTATACTTTGCAGCAGACGGGGCGGGGTTTCGGATCAGGTGATTCTCGACTATCCGCGCGGGTTTGCACCGGACGCGATCGAGCTGCAGCTGCCGTCGCCGGCGGCGGCACGCGCGGCGCTGGCGACGCACGCCGCGGCGCTCGAAGCGATGCTCGCGGCGCGGCGGCAGGATCTCGCGCCGCTCCTCGCCGGCGTCGACCACGAAGCCGTGTTCGCGCGCACAGCCGACGCCGTGCGCCTCGCCTTCGCGCGGCTCGCGAAGCGCCACGGCCGCCTCGGCAGCGACTTCCACGCGTATCACAACGAAGGCCACATCCTCGAGATCTGCGCCGACCGGATCCCGCGCCTGCGGACGGCGCCGGGCGGGAGCGAGCTCTCGCTGCGCGACTGGTGCGCGCTGCTGCTGTTCGGCGCCGGGCACGACCTGCGCCAGCGCGAGGCACCGATGTTCGCGGCCGGCATCGGCGCGAACGAGCGCGCGAGCACCGAGGAGATGCTGCGCATCCTCGACGCCTGCGGCTTCGAGCGCGAGGCCGATGCCGATCAGTACGCCGCCCTCGAGCTCATGATCGCGGGCTCGACGTTCGATGCGCGCTCGCCCGGCACCTACAACGCCGCCGAGCTCGTGCAAAGCGGCGGCGCCCTCGCGGCGAAGCTCGACGCCAAGCTCGACAAGCACAAGCCCGGCTGGCGCAACGATCCGCTGCTGCTGCGCGGCCAGCGGCTCGCGCTGATCGCGGCCGATCTCGACACGGCCAACGTCGCCGACGCGTTCGCCGCTTTCGCCCAGAACGGCGAGAACCTCTGCCGCGAGCGCGAGATGCTGAGCGGGCGCTCGCTCGACGCCGGCGAAAGCGCGCTGCCCGCGCTCGGCTTCCTGACCGACGGCCAGGACCGCTTCTTCTTCGAGCTGCACCGCTTCAACTCCGACCTCGGCCAGGCCGCGTTCGAAGCCGGCAAGCGCACGAACGCACCGCTTCTCAAGGCACTCACCGTCGGCGTGCGCGCCCGCATCGCGCTCGGCGGACCGCCGGCGACGGGGCACCAGGTCATCGAAGCGTACCGGGCGACGGTCGCGGATCTCGTCGCGTGAAACATGCCGGGTATCGGTGGGTTGGTGCGTCCCTGCACCCCGGCAACGTACGCATCCCGCACGCCACCCGTACCCGACCGATGACGAAACCTTAGGGATCGATCGAGACACTGGGATGACACGCCGGTTCGCCAAGACGTGGCGGACGAGGCCGGTTAATTTCGTAACACGACTGGGTGACGCTGCTCTATCACCCGAGGATCGGCGACGTGCTGATGTGCGAGTTCCCGCATTGCCTGCGGGAGCCCGAGATCGTCAAGAAGCGCCCGGTCATCGTGATGACGAAGGAACATCGAGGGCGGCCGTCACTCTGCACGGTAGTGCCGCTCAGCACGACGGAACCGAGGCCCGCCCGCGAGTATCACGTGAAGATCGCCGAAGCCGGCCTGCCGAGAAGCCTGCGCAGCCGGCATCACTGGGCCAAGTGCGACATGCTGTACACGCTGTGCCTGGATCGCCTGGATCGCGTGCACGCGGGCCGTAACAGGACGACTGGCCAGCGCATCTACGAAACCGGACGGATCACCGTCGACGAAATCGCGCAGATCCGGACAGCGATTCTGTACGCGCTGAGCATCAGGATCAGTTGACTTTAGGTTCCCACGAATCACAATGAAGACGTTCCCCAAGGGGCCAACCTTGAGCTAGCGAGACTGGCGCTAGGCCTTGGGTACTCAGAGGTAGTAACGCCAGCAAGGGCGGGACGGCGATGACAAGCGCCCCGCTCTTTGATCGGGCCCCGCTTCGGCGGGGCCTTTGTCTTTTCGGCTTCCGGCGCGATTTCCGTTCGCCGGAATTTCCGTGAACGCGCCGATGCCCGTTAGAATTCGGCGTTTTGACGCGATCCTGCCGTGAAAGACCTTCTTACTGATTCCATCCTCGATGCCGTGAAGCGGCTGCAGGCCGCCGGCACGCTGCCGGCCGGCGATGCGCCGGCGTTCGTCGTCGAGCGGACCAAGAGCCGCGAGCACGGCGATTTCGCGACCAACGTCGCGATGCTGTCGGCCAAGGCCGCGAAGGCGAAGCCGCGCGATCTCGCGCAGGCGCTGGTCGCGGCGCTGCCGGCCAACGACGGCATCGCGAAGGTCGAGATCGCGGGTCCCGGCTTCATCAATTTCTTCCTGAGCCCGGCAGCCTACCGGCGCGAAATCGCGACGATCCTCGCCGGCGGCGCCGGCTACGGCCGCAACCGCGCAGGCGCCGGGCGCCGCGCCGGCGTCGAGTTCGTGTCGGCGAATCCGACCGGTCCGCTGCACGTCGGCCACGGCCGCGCCGCGGCGATCGGCGACTCGATCGCGCGCGTGCTCGACGCCAACGGCTGGGACGTCGTGCGCGAGTTCTACTACAACGACGCCGGCGTGCAGATCATGAATCTCGCGCTGTCGGTGCAGGCGCGCTGCCGCGGCGTCGAGCCCGACGCCGAAGGCTGGCCCGCGGACGGCTATCGCGGCGACTACATCAAGGACGTCGCGCGCGCATACCTAGCGCGCGAGAGCGCGTTCGCCGACGGCGAGGAAGTCGTCGCGAAGGGCGATCCCGACGATCTCGATGCGATCCGGCGCTTCGCGGTCGCATACCTGCGCCACGAGCAGGACGTCGATCTCAAGGCGTTCGGCGTGCACTTCGACGTGTACTACCTCGAATCCTCGCTCTACGGCGACGGCAAGGTCGAGGAAACGCGCGACCGGCTCGTGGCCGCCGGCCACACGTTCGAGGAAGGCGGCGCACTCTGGCTTCGCACGACGGAGTTCGGCGACGACAAGGACCGCGTGATGCGCAAGTCGGACGGCACCTACACGTACTTCCTGCCGGACGTCGCCTATCATCTCTCGAAATGGCAGCGCGGCTACGAGCGCGCGATCACCGAGCTCGGTGCCGATCACCACGGCTCGCTCGCGCGCGTGATCGCAGGCCTGCAGGCGCTCGACGCCGGCATCCCGAAGAAGTATCCCGAATACGTGCTGCATCAGATGGTGACGGTGACGCGCGGCGGCGAGGAAGTGAAGCTCTCCAAGCGTGCGGGCAGCTATCTCACGCTGCGCGATCTGATCGACGAGGTCGGCCGCGACGCGACGCGCTACTTCCTCATCGCGCGGCGCGCCGACTCGCAGCTCGTCTTCGACATCGACCTCGCGCGCGCGCAGACCAACGACAATCCGGTCTACTACATCCAGTACGCGCACGCGCGCGTCGCCAGCGTGATGCGCCAGCTCGCCGAGCGCGGGCTCGCGTTCGATCGCGCGAAGGGTGTCGCGAATCTCGCGATGCTCGACGCGGAGAACGAGCAGGCGCTGATGGTCGAGCTGTCGCGCTATCCCGAAGTCGTCGAGGCGGCGGGACAGAATCTCGAGCCGCACCTGATCGCGAATTACCTGCGCGAGCTCGCGGCGGCGTTCCACATGTACTACAACACGAGCCAGTTCCTGGTCGACGACGCGGCGCTCCGCGACGCGCGCCTCGCGCTTGCCGATGCGACACGGCAGGTGCTCGCGAACGGCCTCGATCTGCTCGGCATTTCCGCTCCGGAGAGCATGTAATGGCAGCAAGAAAGGGACGCCAGGCGACCCGCGGCGGCAGCAAGTCCTGGCCCGCTTGGATCTGGGTCGGCATCGGGCTCGTGCTCGGCGTCGGACTGATGCTGCTCGTGCTCGGCAAGGACTGGGCGCCGCTCCTGCGCAAGAAGAACCTGCCGCAGCCGAATCCCGCCGCAACCGCGCCGCAGGCGAGCGAGCCTGCCGTCGCCGACACGGGCAAGCCCAAGGAGCCGCCGAAGAAGAGCTATGACTTCTACAAGGTGCTCGAAGCGAACGAGGTCGTGATTCCGGACGCGGAGCTTTCCGCGAAAGCGCGCGCCGAGCAGCAGGCGAAGGCGACACCCGGCGCAACCGCGACGCCGACGCCGCCCGGCGCGACGCCTGCGACGGCCGGTCGCTACATCCTGCAAGCCGGCTCGTATCCCGATCCGAAAGGCGCCGACGAAGTGAAGGCGAAGCTCGCGCTGCTCGGCTTCCAGGCGCAGGTGCAGCCGGTCACCGTCAACGGAAAGGCATGGCATCGCGTGCGGCTCGGGCCGTACGCGAGCGCGAGCGATCTCGAAGCGGCGAAGCGGTCGCTGTCGGAGAACGGGATCAACGCGATCGCGCTGAAGGAAACGCCGCCGCCGACGCAGCAGCCATGATCCCGGTCGGCACCTCGAAGCCATCCACGAAGATCACATCGCTCGGATCGATCGCGAACGTCGCGTCGACTTCGCAATCGGCCGTCACCGGCGCCGTCGTGTAGACGTTGCCGGCGAGCGATCCGCCGCAGCCGGTGACGTCGCCGACAAGATAGTGAGCGTCGGGCATCAGCGTGAACGCGATCGTGTCGCCGTCGTTGACGGTCTGCGGCGTGTCCGGCGAGATCGTGCCGTGCGCGCCGGCGACCGGCGTCACCGTGTGCGTCACGGTCTGCTGGTCGGAATGGAACACGTAGACCGTGTCGGTCGCGTTGTTCGCGACGTAGAGATTGCCGGCCTCGTCCTCGCCGAAGCCCGAGAACGTGCCGTAGCCGTTCGGATCGTTGCGCCAGGTCGTGAACGTCCATGCGTTCGTCTCGTCGGGCTTGGCGAAGAAGATCTCGCTCGAGCACGAATCCGCGAACACGTACATGCCCTGGAACTCGGTGATCGGGCCGCGGTAGCGATAGCCGCCGGTGACCGCGCAGCGCGAGCCGATCGAATGGTCGTATTCCATCAGCGGCAGCACGTTGGCCTGCAGCGGCGGCGCGCAGACCTGCTGCGTGTTGAACACCGCGGTGCCTTCCATGCAGTGCCAGCCGTAGTAGATCGGGTCGGTCGAGGCGTGCGCGCGGAAATTGATTTCCTCGAAATGGTCCTGGCCGACGTCGCCGATCCACATGTCGCCGTTCGCGCGATCGAAGCTCCAGCGCCACGGATTGCGGAAGCCCCAGAGATAAATCTCGTCGCACGTGTGCGTCGTGCCGACGAAGGGATTGTCGGCCGGGATCGAATACTCGGCCGGCGCGCCGGTAGCTGTGCCGCACATCTCCTCGCCGGCGACCGCGCCGCGATTGTCGACGTCGATGCGCAGCATCTTGCCGCGCAGGAAATACTGCGGCGTGGTCGCCGAGTTGTCGCAACTCGTCGACGTCGTGTCGTTCGGCTTCTTCCAGAGGCACTCGGCGAGCCAGTGCGTGCCGCTCTCCTGCCCGCCGTCGCCGGACGACATGTAGAGGTAACCGTCGGGGCCGAAATGGATGTCGCCGCCGTTGTGGTACGACGGCGGCGAGTTGTCGGCGAGCCGCATGACGACCGTGCCGGTCGGATCGGCGACGTTCGGATCGGACGACACCGTGTAGCGCTCGAGTACTTCGTCGGGCCCGCTGCCGAGGCAGCTGCCGGGCTGCGTGCAGTTGCCGGAGCGCATGTAGACGACGTAGAACTCGTCGTTGTGCGGCAGGCCGTCCTGGCCGTAGTTCGGATGGAACGCGAGCCCGAGCAGGCCGCTCGTGCCGCCCGAGCCCGGGAACGTGACGGACAGCGTCAGGAACGGCGTCGGCAGGAGCGTGCCGTCCTTGATGATGCGGATCGTGCCGGCCTGACTGAACACGAAGAGGCGACCGCTGCCGTCGTGCGGTGCGCGCACGCCGATCGGCGCCTGCACCTGCGTCGTCACGACGTTCAGCGAAAGATCCGGCGGCACCGTCTGCGCGCCGGCCCCCGCGGCCGCGCACGCGAGAACGCCGGAGAGAAAGAATCGCATCAGACGCATCGTCGCCCCCGAGACATCCGCGAAGCCGCGGACTCTACACCGAAGCGGTTGCGCGCGGTCAACGCGCGCCGCGCATCCGCCTCGGGTCGGAGCGCACGGTGCTATCCGTCGAAGCCGTCCTGGAAGATGACGTCGGGGACGGTGTCGGAATGGAACACGTAGACGGGCCCGTTGCCGTCGGCGACATAGAGGTTGCCGGCCTGGTCCTCGCCGAAGCTATAGGTGCTCATCGACGGCGTGCCGCTCATCGTCTCGAACGTCCAGGGCGATACCGCGTTGTCCGCGTCGGCGACGACGTAGATGTCGCCGCTGCAGTTGTCGCTGAAGAAATACTGGCCCTGGATCGCCGCGATCGGGCCGCGGTAGCGGAAGCCGCCGACGACCGCGCAGCCGAGCGAGTGCGAATAGTCCAGCTTCGGCGGAATGCTGCCCGGCGGTCCCGCGCAGGGCGTGCTGCCGCCCGGGAACGAGTGGAAGCCTTCGCATTCGTTCCACTGGAAGTTCTGCCCGCCGCTCGACGCGAGATGCAGGCTGACTTCCTCGTACGTGTACTGGCCGACGTCGCCGATCAGCATGTCGCCGGTGTCGCGATCGAAGCTGAAACGGAACGGATTGCGGAAGCCCCAGTTGAAGATCTCGGCGCAGTCGTCCGGATGCGCGCCGACGTCGCCGAACGGATTGCCCGGCGGAATCGCGTACGGCGCGGGCTGCCCCGGCGTCGCGCCGCAGAAGTTCGCGGGCGCCGACGCGGTCGTGTCGTGCACGTCGAGGCGAAGGATCTTGCCCATGAGGTAATACGTCGGGCCGCCGCCCGACAGGTCGTAGCAGCTGTCGGGATCGTTGTCGGCCTTCTTGCGTCCGGTGCACTGCGCGAATCCGTTCGGATCCTCCTGCACGCCGCCGTCGCCGACCGACCAGTTGAGATAGCCTTGACTGTCGAACGCGAGATCGCCGCCGTTGTGGTTGTCGGCGATGTCGGGCACGCGCAGCAGCACTTCGCCGTTCGGGTTCGCGACGTCCGGATTCGCGGACACCGTGTAGCGAGCGAGGACGTGATCGTTCGACGAGCCGAGCTCGGGATCCGAATCCGGCGCCGAGTACGACACGTAGAACGTGCCGTTGCTCGCGTACGCGGGATCGAACGCGAGCCCGAGGATGCCCTGCTCGCCGTTGCACGAGACGTCGACCGAGAGGAACGGCGTCGACAGCACCGCGCCGTTCTTGACGATCACGATGTCGTCGCAGCGCTCGATGATGAAGACGCGTCCGCTGCCGTCGTTCGGCGCGCGGATGCCGATCGGCTGCGCGAACGTGGTGCTGTCGTCCGGAAAGCGGTCGAACCTGAGCCCGCTCGGCGAACGCGCGAGCACGGGGCCGGCGACGAGCGTCGCCGCGATGAGGCTGCTGAGCCAATGACGGGAACGCATGAGCGAGACTCCCCAAGAGGTCGCACGAAGGTCTTCTAGCACGACAAACGTTAGTTTTGCATTGTGTCGCGCGACCTCGGTTGCGTCACATTTTCGGTGCACGAACACGGTAATCATCAGGCTCATCATCGCCGCCTCGCGCGGGCCGGCGTAAACTCCGCGCTCCGCCGGCCGACGCGGTCCGCGTCGTCATCGGCGATCTCCTGGAGGCGAGCACGATGCGACCCACGACCCTTCTCTGTGCCGCGATCGCCGGCCTCTGTCCCCTCGCCGTCCCGTCCGCGTTCGCCGCCGACTGGATGCAGTTCGGCTACGACGCGCGGCACAGCGGCAACAACACCCAGGAGACGACGCTCAACGCGACGAACGTCACGCAGATCCAGCGCCGCTATCAGGCGACGCTGCCCGACGCGGTCGACGGCGCGCCGGTGTATCTCAGCAACGTGTCGACGAGCGGCGGCACGCGCGACCTGCTGTTCTTGAACGCGCAGAACGGCACGCTGATGGCGGTCGATGCGTCGGACGGCTCGGTCGTGTGGTCGCACCAGGAGGACGGCAACCAGCCGAC
>DATFRS010000050.1:0-2599 GCA_035263065.1 Rhodanobacteraceae bacterium | reverse complement strand
CGAGCAGCCCGGACAATTGCCCGAAGTCGGTGACGCGCAGCGCGAAATTCATCTCGGCGAGGCCCTGACGCGGATCGACCTGCGTGTTGATCGCAATCAGATGCGCGTTCGCCGCGGCGATGACGTTGGTGATGTCCTTGTGCAGCCACTTGCGGTCGTAGCCGCGCACGACGACGTTGACCTCGTACGCGAGATCCTTGCGCTCGCCCCACTCGACCTCGATGACGCGACCGGCGTCGCGCTCGCGCAGGCGCACCAGCTGCTTGCAGTCGGCGCGATGCACCGACACGCCGCGGCCGCGCGTGATGAAGCCGGCGACGGCGTCGCCAGGCAGCGGCTGGCAGCAGCGCGCGAGCTGCGTCATCAGGTTGCCGACGCCTTCGATGACGATCGCGTCCTTGCCGCGCAGGCGCGGACGCGGCGGCGGGATCGCGACGGTGCCGGCCGCCGGCGCGTGCTGCTGCGCCTGCGACTCGTGCAGCGCCCGCGCGACCTGGCCCGGCGAGATGTCGCCGAGGGCGAGCGCCTCGAGCAGGTCCTCGTGCGTCTTCAGATGAAAGCGCGACGGCAGCGCGTCGATGTTCGCGTGATGCAGCGCGAGGCGCTTCAGCTCGCGATCGAGCAGCGCGCGGCCGGCGGCGAGGTTCTGCGCATGATCGACGCGCTTGAACCACGCGCGCACCTTCTCGCGCGCACGGTGCGTCGCGAGGTAGCCGTGATGCGGCGACAGCCAGTCGCGGCGCGGCTCGATGGTCTTGCCGGTCAGGATCTCGATGCGGTCGCCGCTCGCCGGCTGGAACGTCAGCGGCACGATGCGGCCGTTGACCTTCGCGCCGCGGCAGCGGTGGCCGACGTCGGTGTGGATCGAGTAGGCGAAATCGAGCACGGTCGCGCCGCGCGGAAGGTCGATGACCTGCCCTTTCGGCGTGAGGAGATAGACGCGATCCTCGATGACCTCGGTCCTGAAGCCGGCGAGGAGCGCCGCGTCGTCCTCGCGCGCGTCCTTGCTCTCGAGGAGCTGGCGCATCCAGGCGATCTTGCGCTCGAAGCTCGCGTCGGCGCCGCCGCCTTCCTTGTAGCGCCAGTGCGCGGCGAAGCCGAGCTCGGCATGACGGTGCATCTCGTGCGTGCGGATCTGCACCTCGAGCGTCTTGCCGTGCGGGCCGATCACCGCGGTGTGCAGCGACTGGTACTGATTGCCCTTGGGGCTCGCGATGTAGTCGTCGAACTCGCCGGCGATGTAGGCCCAGGTCGAGTGCACGACGCCGAGCGCCGCGTAGCAGTTGGCGACGTCGTCGACCAGGATGCGCAGCGCGCGGACGTCGTAGAGCTCGGAGAACTCGACGCCCTTCTTCTGCATCTTTCGCCAGATCGAATAGATGTGCTTCGGCCGGCCGGCGATGTCGGCCTTGATGCCCGCCTTCGCGAGCGCCTTCTCGAGGAGGCCCTTCGCTTCGGCGATCCAGCCCTCGCGGTCGCCGCGGCGCTCGTCGAGGAGCTCGGCGATGCGCTTGTAGACGTCGGGCTGCAGGTAGCGGAACGCGAGGTCCTCGAGCTCCCACTTGAGCTGCCAGATGCCGAGCCGGTTGGCGAGCGGCGCGTGGATGTCGGCGGTCAGCTGCGCGAGCGCGCGGCGCTCGTCGTCGGGCAGCGCCGCGGCGCCGCGCATCTCGACGAGCTGGCGCGCGAGCAGGATGAAGACGACCCGCAGGTCGCGGATGATCGCGAGCAGGAGGCGCCGCAGGCCCTCGGTGCCGCCGCTCGTGCCGCGCGCGGCATACAGCGACCAGACGCGCCCGGCGGCCTGCTGGCCGTCGACGAGATTGCGCACGTCCTGCGGGAACGCGGCGAGCTCGCCGGCTTCGAGCCGCGCGCCGGATTCGATCAGCGCGTGCAGCACGCAGCCCGCGAGCGCCTCGGCGCCGACGCCGAGCTCCTGGATCATGTCGAGCGTCGCGAAGAGCCGCGGGCGCAGGCGCGTCCAGTCCTTGCCGAGCTCGTGCGCGCGCGCATCGGCGAGCGCGCACGCGCGCGCGAGCGCATCCGACGGGCCCGCGAGGTCTGCGGCCGCGAGCCAGTGCTCGAGGGTCTGCCGGGAATCGGTGGCGCGCTTCACGAGGAACGATCCGACGGCGCGCGCGGCGCCGTCTTCGGTAACGGGAGAAACAAGCTTACGACGTGGCGCCGCCGGCGGAGCGGCGGCGCGGGGCCAGCCGGTCGGGCCTTACTGGCCGCCCGTCATCCAGGGAAAGCCGGTCGAGGTCGGCAGGAACGCGAAGCTGACGTCGTCGCCGCGGAACTCGTCGCCGCCTTCGGCGAGGAGGCTCGGCTCGAGCAGGATCGAGACCGCGGACACGGGTTCCTGGACAGTCGGCGGCGGACCGACGATCGGACGGACGAACGCGGCGTAGAACGACGCGCGCGGGTTGCTGCCCGGCACCAGCGAGATCGTGAACGGGATGTTCGCCGGGCCCGACAGCGTGCCCGACGGGAACGCGCCCGCGCAGACGTTCGCCGTCAGCGCCGCCGGCATGGTCGGCAGGAGACACCACTCGCCGGAGTCGCTGAGATAGCCGCCGCCGACGCCCACGACGCCGCG
>DATFRS010000049.1:0-12438 GCA_035263065.1 Rhodanobacteraceae bacterium | reverse complement strand
CTCGAACGAGATCCTCGAAGCGCTGCACGAGCCCCTGTCGGGCATCGTGAGCGCGGTCAAGAGCGCGCTCGAGCAGACGCCGCCGGAGCTCTGCTCCGACGTCGCCGAGCGCGGCATCGTGCTGACCGGCGGCGGCGCGCTCCTGCGCGACCTCGACCGGCTGATCTCGGAGGAGACGGGCCTGCACGTGCACGTCGCCGACGATCCGCTGACGTGCGTCGCGCGCGGCGGCGGCCGGGCGCTCGAACTGATCGATCAGCACGGAAGCGATTTCTTCGCGCCTGAATGACGAACCGCGGAACAGGGAACAGGGAACGGAAGATCTCCGCGTAACGTGAAATGAGTTTGCGGATCGAGCCGCGCTTGGATGTAGGCTTCCCGTCGTTTCAACCGTTCCCCGTTCCCTGTTCCCCGACATCGCCACGTGGCCATCGCCCGCAACGACACCGCCACCCTCTTCTCCGAAGGCACGGCGAGCACGCTCCGCCTGATCGCGTATCTCGCGCTGGCGGCTATCCTGATGGTGCTGGACCACCGCGGGAGCTATCTGGAGGACCTGCGCCGCGTCGCCGGCGCGCTGGTCGAGCCGGTCTACCGCATCGCCGCGTTCCCGGCCGACGTCGCGCGCGCCACGCGCACCGCGGTCGTCTCGCAGGACACCCTCGCTAAGGAAAACCGCGAGCTGCGCGACGCGCTCCTGCTCGCACAGGCCAAGCTCAACCGGCTCGACGCGCTGGTCGCGCAGAACGCGCGGCTCAAGGATCTGCTCGACGCGCAGAACAGCCTCGGGCTTTCGGTCCAGCTCGCGCGGCTCGTCGACGTCGACCTCGATCCGTTCCGGCCGCGCGTCGTGCTGAACGTCGGCGCGAACCAGGGCGTCACGGTCGGCCAGCCGGTCATCGACGCGCACGGCATCATGGGCCAGCTCGTCGAGGTGCTCGGCAACACGTCGGTCGCGATGCTGATCACCGATCCGACGCACGCGATCCCGGTCATGGTCGAGCGCTCGGGCTTGCGCACGATCGCGTACGGCACCGGCGCGATCGATCGCCTCGAATTGCCGAACATTCCGATCAGCGCCGACGTGCAGGTCGGCGACCGGCTCGTCACGTCGGGTCTCGGCGGACGATTCCCGGCCGGCTTCCCGGTCGGCGAGATCTATTCGATCAGCACCGACGCGAGCAGCCTCTTCGCCGCTGCGCAGGCGCACCCGTCCGCGGCCCTCGATCGCAGCGGCGACGTCCTGCTGCTGCGCGATCAGCCGCAGCCGTACGGCGCGCCGGCGCCGATCGAGGAAGGCGGTCCGCCGCGCGAACTCGCCGGCGCGCCGCCGTCGAAACCGCCGGCGGTGAAAGGGGAACCGCAGCAATGATGCGAGCTCGCTGCGCGCTTGCCCTCACCCTGACCCTCTCCCGCAAGCGGGAGAGGGGAGACCGCGTGCTTTTCCCCCTCTCCCGCTTGCGGGAGAGGGCTGGGGTGAGGGCAAGCTCGAGTCACCGCCCCGGGCCTCGCCCATGAACCGCAACCGCGCCCGCACCTGGCTCTTCGCCGGCAGCATCGCATTCGCGTTCCTGCTGCAGCTGATGCCGTTGCCGGCGATGCTGCTGCCGCTCAAGCCCTACTGGGTCGGCCTCGTCCTTATCTATTGGGCGATCGAGACGCCCGAGCGCGTCGGCCTCGGCTTCGCGTTCCTGGTCGGGCTCGCCGGCGATGTCCTGACCGGCGAGCTCCTCGCCGAGCAGGCGCTGCGTCTGGTCGTGATGATCTTCATCGTGCTGCGCTTCCGCGCGCGGCTGCGCTTCTTCCCGATGTGGCAGCAGGCGCTCGCGGTGTTCGCGCTGCTGCTCAACGATCGCATCGTCGTGATCATGGTGCGCGGCTTCGCCGGCGATCCGATGCCCTCGCCGGTGTTCTGGCTGTCGCCGCTGGTCGGCATGGTGCTGTGGCCGTTCGTGTTCCTGCTGCTCGACGATCTGCGCGGGCGGCTTCGCGTCGGCGATTCGTGAGCGCGCCGTGGCCGCGTTCATGAAACCGCTGAAGGACACGCGCCAGGAGGCGTCGCTGTTCCGGCGCCGTGCGCTCGCCGGGTTCGCGATCATCCTCGCGTGCCTGATCGGCCTCGGCACGCGCTTCGCGTATCTCGAGATCTCGCGTCACGACGAATTCGCTCTGCGCTCGGATTCGAACCGCATCGTCACGCGCCCGCTCGCGCCGGGCCGCGGGCTCATCTACGACCGCAACGGCGTGCTGCTCGCCGACAACGTCGCCGCGTTCCGGCTCGAGGTGACGCCGGAACAGGTCAAGAACATGGACAAGATGCTGTCGGCGCTGCGCGACGTGGTGCCGCTCAGCGACGACGACATCGCGCGCTTCAACGCGCTGCGCCGCGGCAAGCATTCGTACCAGGGTGTGCCGCTGCGACTGAAACTGTCCGAGGAAGAGATCGCGCGTTTCGCGGTCAACCGCTGGGCGTTTCCCGGCGTCGACGTCGTGCCGTACCTGACGCGCCAGTATCCGCTCGGGCAGGAATTCGCGCACGTCGTCGGCTACGTAGGCCGCATCGACGAGAACGACCTCACGCGCCTCGACAAGGGCGACTACGCCGGCACGACGCACGTCGGCAAGACCGGCATCGAGCGCTTCTACGAGGACAAGCTGCACGGCGAGCCCGGCTACGAGAAGATCGAGGTCAACGTCGACCATCGCCCGATCGGCGAGCCGCTCGGCCGCGTCGCGCCCAAGCCCGGCGCCAACGTCTACCTCACGATCGACGCGCACCTGCAGGAAGCCGCCGAGGCCGCGTTCGAAGGCCGCGCCGGCGCCGCGCTCGTCGTCGATCCGCGCAACGGCGAAGTGCTGGCGATGGTCAGCGTGCCGAGCTTCGATCCGAATCCGTTCGTCAACGGCATCGCGAACGCGGACTACCAGCTGCTGCTCAACGATCCGGACAAGCCGCTGCTGAATCGCGCGCTCCGCGGCGCCTACACGCCGGGCTCGACGATGAAGCCGTTCATGGCGCTCGGCGGGCTCGAGCTCGGATTGCGCAAACCCGAGGACACCGTGCTCTCGGTCGGCGAGTTCCACATCCCGGGCCAGTCTCGCGGCTACCGCGACGACAAGCGCGGCGGCCATGGCCGCGTCGACATGGTGCAGGCGATTGCGCAGTCGGTGAACACGTATTTCTATTCGCTCGCCTACGACATGGGTATCAACCGTCTGTCGACGTTCATGGCGAAGCTCGGCTTCGGCAAGCCGACCGGCATCGACCTCGTCGGCGAGAGCGCCGGCGTGCTGCCGTCCGAGGAATGGAAGCGCGGCCGCTTCAACCAGCCGTTCTATCCCGGCGAGACCGTCATCGCCGGCATCGGCCAGGGTTACTGGGTCGTGACGCCGCTCCAGCTCGTGCAGGCAGTGTCGATCATCGCCGATCAGGGCGTGTCGCATCCGCTGCACCTCCTGCGCTCGGTGCAGTCCGCGATCGACAGCAAGCCCGAGGCCATCGCTCCGCCGGCGGCGAAGCCGAACATCCTCAAGAACCCGGCCAGCTGGCAGGTCGTGCAGAAGGGCATGATCGAGGTCGTCAACACCGGCACCGCGCACGGGCTCAACGACAAGTTCCCGTACCAGATCGCCGGCAAGACCGGCACGGCCGAGCGCTTCTCGCGCACGACCGAGGAGTGGACCAGCATCAGCGACAGCCCGATCGAGCGCCACCAGGTGCTGTTCGAGGCGTTCGCGCCGGCCGACGACGCGCGCATCGCGATCGCGGTCGCGCTCGAAGCGGGCCGCAGCGGCGCGCACGATGCGGCGCCGATCGCGCGCAAGATCCTCGACGCGTGGCTGCCGGGCGACCAGGAGCGCGAAGCGGCACGCGCCAACGACACGGCGAGCGTCGCCGAGGCGCCGCCCGCCGCAGGACGCCGCTGATGCTCGAGGAGCTGATCGGCCAGCTTCGCTATCGCGTCGTCTCGGCGCTGCGCAAGCCGCGCTCGGACGTACCGCTGCTGTGCGGCCTGCTCGCCTTGATGGGCGTCGGCCTCGTCACGCTCTACAGCGCGAGCGATTTCGATCGCGGCATGGTCGTCGCGCAGGCGATGCGCTTCGCGCTGGGTCTCTTCCTCATGCTGATGATCGCGCGCGTGCCGCCGCTGACGCTGCGCAACTGGACGCCGTGGCTCTACGCCGGCAGCGTGCTGCTGCTCGTCGCCGTCGCCGTGCTCGGCGAAGGCCGCGGCGCGCACCGCTGGCTCGATCTCGGCGTCGTGCGCTTCCAGCCGTCGGAGCTCCTGAAGCTCACGATGCCGATGATGGTCGCGTGGTACCTCAACGGCCGGCCGCTGCCGCCGGGCTGGATCACGCTCGCCTGCGTCGGCGTGCTGATCGTGATTCCGGTCGGGCTCATCGCCGAGCAGCCCGATCTCGGCACCGCGCTGCTGATCGCCGCGAGCGGCGTCTTCGGCGTGTTCCTGTCGGGCCTCGCCTGGTGGCGCATCGGGCTCCTGCTGGGAGCGTTCGCGGCGGCGATCCCGGTCGGCTGGCATTTCCTGCACGACTATCAGCGGAACCGCGTGCTCACGCTGCTCGACCCCGAAGCCGATCCGCTCGGCAACGGCTGGCACATCATCCAGTCGCAGATTGCGGTCGGCTCCGGCGGCCTCTGGGGCAAGGGCTACCATCACGGCACCCAGTCGCGCCTCGAGTTCCTGCCCGAGCACACGACCGACTTCATCTTCTCGGTGTTCGCCGAGGAATGGGGCCTCGTCGGCGTGCTGCTCCTGCTCGCGCTCTACGCGTTCATCATCGCGCGCTGCCTCTGGATCGCGGCGAACGCGAAGGACACCTACGCGCGGCTCCTGTCGGGCTCGATCAGCATGGCGCTCTTCGTCTACGTCGTCGTCAACGGCGGCATGATCACCGGCCTCCTGCCCGTCGTCGGCGTGCCGCTGCCGCTGGTGAGCTACGGCGGCACCTCGGCGGTGTCGCTCCTAGCGGGCTTCGGCGTGCTCATGTCGATCCACGCGCACCGCAAGTTCGTGCTCGCGTAGCGCGGAAGCGAAATGCGCCGTTTCGGCGCATTTGCTACATTGCCGCATCGACCAGAGTCGGGGGCGGCGATGATGTCCAGGCTTCTGATGCTTCTGCTCGGGGCGGCACTGGCGCTCGCGGGCGTTTCGCTCTGGCTCGGCCGGGCGACGCCGGAAGCTCCGCTCGTCGTGCCGACGGTCCGGCATGTCGCGCCGCCGAATCCGAGCGCGCCGAAGGCGCAAGCCGTCGCCGCCGATACCGCGAAGCCCGCGGCGCCGAAGGACCACTTCGGGCAGATCCACGAAGCCGACCGCATCGGCGATCCGATGCAGCGCTGCGTGGCGATCCCGCCGCCGCCGGATTACCACTGGTCGAAGGAGATGCTCGAAGCGTTCTGCGCCGACGAGCTCACGCCGACGCTGCCGTGGAGCGAATTCGAGAGCGCGATCGAGAACGGCAACGCGGCGAGCGTCGATGCGAGCTTCGACGCGCTCGTCGAAGGCCATTTCGCGGGACGCGTGCCGGAAGGCGCGCTGCGCCACGCGTACAACGACAAGTTCTGGGGATCCAGCCGGGAAAGGAAGCGCCTGATCGATCACTGGCTCGAGACGAACCCGGGCAGCGCGCACGCGTATGCCGCGCGCGGGATCTGGTGGGTCGCCAATGCCGAGCAGGCGCGCGGCGAGAAGCGCATGAGCGACACGCCGGAGAAGGACATCGAGCGCATGCGCGATGCGCTCGGCAAGGCCAAGCGCGACCTCGGCAAGGCCATCGAGTTGAATCCGCGCATCATGCCGGCGTACGCCGCGCTGCTTCACGCGACGCAGTACGACGGCGACGATGCGCTCGCCGAGAGCACGATGCGCAAGGCCAACGAAGTCTCGCCCGAGAACTTCTATCCGCGCGCTGCGCTGGCGTACGCGCGGCGTCCGCAGTGGGGCGGCTCGTTCGAGGCGATGGACAGGATCGCCGACGACGCCGCGCCTTACCTTGCGAAGAACCCGCGTCTGGCCAATCTCAAGGCGATAGCGCTCAGCGAGCGCGCCATGGCGACGTACTGGGCCAGGCGCTATCCCGACGCGTTGCGCCAGTTCGACAAGGGACTCGCGTACGGCCCGGAGTGGTTCTATCTCGACATGGCGCGTTACGCGGCCTTTTCGGCGGGCGATCCGTCGCACGAGGTCGAATTCCTGTCGCAGATGCTGCGCTTCTCGCCGTGGGCGACCGAAACGCGGCGCCTTCGCGCCGATGCGCTGCGACGCCTCAACCGCGACGCCTGGGCCGAGGAGGACCTCGATGCCGTGCTCACGGCGAATCCGCGCGACACCAGCGCCATCCAGACGTACATCAGCCTGCTCATCCATCGCGGCAGCAACGAGCGCGCCGAGCTCAAGCTCAAGCAGCTCATCGGCGCCGATCCGCACGATCGCTGGGCGAACGTGACGCTCGCGTGGCTCTACGCGAACCGCATGAAGCGTTTCCCGGAAGCCGCGGCGATCATCGATCCGCTGCTTGCGAAAGAGCCCGAAAGCGGGGAGCTCTGGCTGCTCCGCGTGCAGCTCCTCCACGCGAGCGGCGACGCGCCGGGCATGCGCGAGGCGGTCGACAAGTTCCTGCGTTACGCGGATCAGACCTCGCCGATGCAGCGCGACGCGCTGCCCGACGTGAAGAACTGGCTCGCCGCACATCCGCACTAGCGGCACCCTCGGGCGCGCAACGCACGCCACGCGCGCAGCGCGCCGCAGAGGCAGAATGCGCGCATGGAGAGACGTGACTTCCTTCGCTCGGCGTTGGCGCTCGCCGCCGGTCTGCCGCTCGGCTCGCTTGCGGCCGATGTTGCCTCGAAGCGCTCGCGCCTGATCCTGCTCGGCACGGCCGGCGGCCCGACGCCGAAGCCGAATCGCGCCGCGCCGGCGCAGGCGATCGTCGTCGACGGCGCGGTCTACGTGATCGATTGCGGCAACGGCGTCGCGCGGCAGATGGTGCTCGCCGGGCTCGATCTCGCCGCGATCCGCGACGTCTTCATCACGCACCACCATTCCGACCACGACGCCGACTACGGCAACCTCCTGCTGCTCGCGTGGGCCGGCACGCTGAAGACGCGCGTCGACACCTACGGACCGCCGCCGCTCAAGCGCATGACGCGCGACTTCCTCGCGCTGAACGACTACGACATCCGGATCCGCATGAAGGACGAGGGCCGCCCGCCGCTCGCGCCGCTGATCGTCCCGCACGAGATCTCGCGCGGCGGCATCGTGATGCAGGACGCGCGCGTCAGGGTGACGGCGGCGCTCGTCGAGCATTCGCTGGTCGAGCCGGCGTTCGCCTATCGCTTCGATTGCCCGGATCGCTCGATCGTGATCTCGGGCGACACGCGCCCGTCCGATCATCTCGTCGAGCTCGCGAAGGGCGCCGACGTGCTCGTGCACGAGGTCATGTACATCCCGGCGCTCGAGCACATCGAGGCGGCCGAGGCGCAGGCGAAGCGGCTGCACGAGCATCTCCTCGCCGCGCACACGTCGACGGAGGACGTCGGCCGCATCGCGACGCGCGCAGGCGTCAAGACGCTCGTGCTCTCGCACTTCGTGCCGGGCGGCCTGCCGGCGATCAGCGACGAGACGTGGCGGGCCGCCGTGGCGCCGCATTTTTCCGGCGAGATCGTCGTCGGGCACGATCTCCTGGAGCTTTGACGGCTCAGAACGTGCCGCGCAGGGTGATGCGGAGCTGGCGCGGCTCGACCGGATGGAAATGAATGTCCGGCACGCCCGTGCTCTCGCCCGCGAGCCGCGATGCGTAGAAATACGAGATGTCGTCGGCGTCGCTGTCGAAGAGGTTCAGGACCTCGGCGCTGAGCTTCAGCGACGGCGTCAGCGCGTAGCCGACTTCGCCGTTGACGATCGTCGTCGAATGCGAGCGAACGCTGTCGTCCTCGATCAGCGGTGCGGACCCGAGATAGCGATAGCGCAGTCCCATCGACCAGCGGCCGGGCCCGTGCGCCTCGACGCCGACCGAAGCGACGCGCTCGATCGCGTTCGGAATGCGATCGCCGGCCGGATTGTCGCGAAAGCGCGCGTGCGAGGTCGCATAGTCGGCGCCGACGAGCAGCCACGGCAGCGGCTGCCAGCGCGCCGTGAGCTCGACGCCGTGGCGGCGCGACGGATAGCTCGGCTCGGTCGTGCCGCCGTCGCCGGAGAAAACGAGCTCGGATCCGATGTCGAGTCGCCAGAGCGCTGCGCTCAAACGCACGGTGTCGGCCGGCGCGAAGCGCGCTCCGATCTCCGATCCCGTCGTCGGCACGAGCAGATCGAGCGACGGCGCCGTTTGCGAAGGATCGGTCGGATCGACGCGCAGCGTCGCGCCGCGCGCGTCGTTGCTGTGGAAGCCGCGCCCCGCGTTGACGAAAAGCTCGGTGCCGGACCACGGCCCGAAGATGAGGCTCAGCTTCGGGCTCGCGCGTCCGTCCGTCGCATGACCGGAGTTCGCGGCGACGTTGCTGTCGACGTTCGCGCGATAGGCGTCGTAGCGGAGGCCTGCAACGCTGCGGAACCCGTCCGTCCAGTGCGATTCGAGGCTTGCGAATCCGGAGATCGACGACTCGCGCGCCGAGTCCTGGCGAACGGTCGCGATGCGCTCGGCCGCTTGCGTGTGATAGAGCCCGACGCGGTCGATGTCGTCGCTGCGGAGCTCGGTGCCGATCGCGAATTCGTGCGCGATCGAGCCCGTCGTCCATGGCGCGACGTACTTCGCGTGCGCGCCGTAGTACGTGCGCGCGTCGGCCTGCTCGAACTCGTCGCCGTGGGCCGGGTCGTCGAGGAAGTACGTGAAGTTCGAGAGGAGATCGAGCCGGTAGCGCGTCGCGTAGGCGTCTGCGAGCAGCGAGCCGGCGCCGAGCGGACGATGCCATTCTCCGGCCAGCGTGTAGCGTGACGTCGTGCCGCCGAGATCGGGGTCGATCTGGCCGAAGCGGTCGATCAGGCCTTGCCGGACGGCGCGTTCGGGAATCTGGTCGCTCGCGTCCCAGCGGTTGTGGTAGCCGAGGAGCTCCACGTGATAGCCGTCGCGCGCGTCGCCGCCGGCGAGCTTCGCGATGAACGACGCGCGCCGTTCGTCTTCGGGCTTGTCCCACGGACCGTCGTTGACGCCGGCGTCGATGCCGAGCAGCAGCGCGCCGTCGCCGCCGATCGCGCGCGAGCCCGCGACGAGCGCGCGCGCGTAGCCGTTCTCGCCGGCCGTGAACTGATAGAACGGCGCATCGAGCCGGTCGACGTAGCGGATGCGCACCGAGCCCGCCGACGAGAAGTCGCCGTCCTCGGCGTAGTACGGGCCCTTGCGATAGTCGATCGTCTCGATCAGCTCCGGGATCAGCCCGTTGAGATCGTTGTAGCCCTGGCCGTGCGCGTGCGTCGGCAGGTTGTTCGGCACGCCGTCGACGAGCGCCGAGAGATCGGTGCCGTGATCGAGATTGAACCCGCGCAGGAAATACTGATTCGCCTTGCCGTCTCCGCTGTGCTGCGTCGCGATGAGGCCCGGCACGACTTCGAGCACCTCGGCGGGCCGCGAGATCGGGCGGTTCTCGATCTCGTCCTGGCCGACGACGCCGGCCGACGCCGCATCCGGCTGCGCGAGCTGGTCCGCGGCGACGATCGCCGTCACGCGCGTTTCGGGCAGCGCGATCGTGTCGTCGGCCGCGGCCGCGGCGCAGGACACGAGCAGTCCCACGAGAAAGAGTCCGGCACGCATCGCGCTCCTCCTGATCGCGCCGAGATACGGTACGAAGCGATCGGCGGATGCGCTGTCGGAATTCTTATCGACATGCTGCATCCGGACGCGCAGACGCCCCGTACTTCTCCCGTGCGACGACCCGCGTCGCCGCCAACCCTGGAGGAGGAAACGTCATGAACCGCAATCTCAAGGCTCGTCTGCGCCGCCGTGCGCTCGCGGGCGCCGTGCTGGCCGCGCTCGTCGCGGCCGTGCCGGCCGCGCTCGCGTCGAGCCATCGCGAAGCGCCGGCGATCACCGAGACGCCCAAGCTCGACGGCACCGATCTCTACGTGTTCAGGAGCTACGAGCCCGGCCGGCAGAACTACGTCACGTTCATCGCGAACTACGTGCCGCTGCAGGACGCGTACGGCGGCCCGAACTATTTCACGCTCGATCCGGACGGCTACTACGACATCAACATCGACAACAACGGCGATGCGCGCGAGAACATCACGTTCCGCTTCCGCTTCAAGTACGACATCCGCGACATCGCGCTCGACGTCGGCGGCAGCCATGTCTCTATTCCGCTCCGCAACGCGGGGCAGGTCGGCGCCGGCAACACCGGCGCGCTCAACGACACCGAGAGCTACACGGTCGAAGTGCTGCGCGGCAACGGCAATGCGCCGATGACGAGCTCGCGCTTCGTCAAGAATGCCGCCGACGGCTCGCGGACCTTCGTCAAGCCGATCGACAACATCGGCTTCAAGTCGATCCCGGACTATGCCGCCTACGCGGCCTCGTACGTCTACGACGTCAACATCCCCAACTGCTCGGCGCCGGGTCGACTCTTCGTCGGCCAGCGCCGCGAAGGCTTCGCGGTCGACCTCGGCGAGATCTTCGACCTCGTCAACATCCCGGTCGAGCGCGTCATCGGCAGCCGCTCGGGCTCGTCGAGCGCATCGCAGTACAAGAACATCACCTCGCTCGCGATCGAGGTGCCGATCGCCTGCGTGACGCAGGGCAGCCAGCCCGTCATCGGCGTCTGGACGACGGCGTCGTCGACGCGGCGCAACGACGGCGACCACGCCACCGACGCGACCGACAACGCGGGCGCGCGGCAGGTCTCGCGCCTTGGCATGCCGCTGGTCAACGAGATCGTCATCGGCCTCAAGGACAAGGACCGCTTCAACGCGAGCAAGCCGAAGGACGACGGCCAGTTCGCGACGTACGTGACGAACCCGACGCTGCCCGCGCTGCTCGAGCTCCTCTTCGGCAGCGCCGGCGTGCAGGCGCCGACGGTGTTCCCGCGCGTCGATCTCGTCGCGGCGTTCCTGACCGGCGTGCCCGGCGTGAACAAGCCGGCGAACGTCGTGCCGTCGGAGATGACGCGCCTCAACACGGCGCTGCCGGTGACGCCGAAAGGCAGCCAGAACAGCCTTGGCGCGCTCGACTGCTTCGTCGACGGTGCGCTGACGCTCGGCAATGCGGGCTGCGATCCCGCGGGCTTCCCGAACGGGCGCCGGCCGGGCGACGACGTCGTCGACGTCGAGCTTCGCGTCGCGATGGGCGCACTGCTGCCGCCGGGTCCGGGCAAGCCGGCGAGCGCGAGCCTGCCGTACACGGACGGTGCGCTGGTCGAGGACAGCCAGTTCGACGACGCGTTCCCGTACCTGACGACGCCGATTCCGGGCTCGCCGAACGGCGAGAACGGCGTGCCGCCGAACCCGGCCGACTGAGGCCCTCCGCCGCCGTCGTTCGCGACGGCGGCTTTTTCCTTCGCGGGACGCTTGCATGCGCCTCTCGTTTCTCTTTGCACTCTGCGCGCTGCTCACCGTCGGCAGCGCGCTCGCGACGCCGTACCGGCCGGCGAGCGACGACGAGATCCTCGAAACGCTGCCGGGCGGTCCCGCCGCCGCGGCGGATCGCACGGCGCGTGCGTTGCGCGCGCTCTCCGCGCGCGATCCGGACAACCTCGATCTCGCGTTGCATGTCGCGAGCCTCGACATCGCGCGCGCGCGCAGCGAATCCGATCCGCGCCAGCTCGGCCGCGCCGAGGCGGTGCTCGCGCCGTGGTGGAACGCGGATGCGCCGCCGGTGCCCGTGCTCGTGCTGCGCGCGACGATCGAGCAGAGCAACCACGCGTTCGCCGACGCACGCACGCATCTCGAACGCGCGCTCGCCGCGGAACCCCGGAACGCACAGGCCTGGCTGACGCTCGCGAGCGTGCAGCAGGTGACCGGCGACCTCGACGCTGCGCGCGCGAGCTGCGCGAAGCTCTCCGACATCGCGCTCGCAATCGTCGCGACGACGTGCACGGCTTCGGTCGACGGCGTCTCCGGCAACGCGGCGCGCGCCTACGATGCGATCGAGCGCGAGCTCGCGCGACCGTTCCACGCGAGTCCCGCCGAGACGACGCACCTTCGCACCTGGGCGACGACGCTCGAGGCCGAGCTCGCCGAGCGACTCGCGCGCCCGCGCGACGCCGAGCAGCGCTACCGCGCGAGTCTCGCGCTCGACGCGCACGATGCATACACGATCGCCGCGTATGCCGATTTCCTGATCGACGCCGGTCGCTACGCCGAGGTGCTCGCGCTGATTCCGCGCGACACGCCGGTCGACACCTTGCTCCTGCGCCGCGTCCACGCTGCGAAACGATGGGGCACTGTCGACGAAGCCGAAGCGCTCGGCGAACGCTTTGCTGCGCTCCGCGCA
>DATFRS010000048.1:0-6879 GCA_035263065.1 Rhodanobacteraceae bacterium | reverse complement strand
CAAGGACGCGACGAAGTACATCGCCGACCTGACGCAGAGCGGCCTCGGCCTTCCCGATCGCGACTACTACATCAAGGACGACGACGCGAAGCTGAAAGGCATCCGCGCGCAGTACCAGACGTTCCTCGAGAAGATCCTCGGCATGGCCGGCGACAAGAACGCCGCCGCGACCGCGAAGACGATCGTCGCGCTCGAGACGGCGCTCGCGAAGGCGCAGTGGACGAAGGTCGAGCTCCGCGATCCGGTCAAGGGCTACAACAAGACCGAGATCGCCAAGCTCGCGACCGTCGCTCCCGGCTTCGACTGGGACGCCTATCTCGACGCGGCCGGCATCAAGGGCAAGGTCGACGTCGTCAACCTCGCCCAGCCGAGCTACGTCTCCGCGTTCGCCAGGCTCGTCAAGGACCAGCCGGTCGCGACGTGGAAGGCGTACCTGCGCTGGAAGGTGTTGCGCGATTCGGCGCCGAATCTCTCGAAGGATTTCGTCGACACGCACTTCGCGTTCTACGGCACGACGCTGCGCGGCATCCCCGAGAACCAGCCGCGCTGGAAGCTCGGCATCTCGACCGTGCAGCAGGGCATGGGCGAGGCGCTCGGCAAGCTCTATGTCGCCAAGCACTTCCCGGCGTCCAGCAAGGCGCGCGCGGACGCACTGATCAAGAACTTCCTCGCCGCGTTCAAGCAGGGCATCGACAACCTGGACTGGATGAGCCCCGAGACCAAGCGCGAGGCGCAGGGCAAGCTCGCGAAGTTCATGCCGAAGATCGGCTACCCGGACACGTGGCGCGACTATTCCAGGCTCGAGATCGCCAAGGGCGATCTCTTCGGCAACGTCGCGCGCGCGAACGCGTTCGAGTACGCGCGCAACATCGACAAGCTCGGGAAACCGGTGGACCGCGCCGAGTGGGGCATGACGCCGCAGACGATCAACGCGTACTACAACCCCGAGCTCAACGAGATCGTGTTTCCCGCCGCGATCCTGCAGCCGCCGTTCTTCAATCCGGACGCCGACGACGCGGTCAACTACGGCGCGATCGGCATGGTCATCGGCCACGAGATCAGCCACGGCTTCGACGACCAGGGCGCGCAGTACGACGGCGACGGCAACCTGCGCGACTGGTGGACGAAGGAAGACCACGCGAAGTTCGAGGCGAAGACCACCGCGCTCGCGGCCGAGTACGACAAGTTCGAGCCGGTGCCGGGCTACCACATCAACGGCAAGCTGACGCTCGGCGAGAACATCGCCGACAACTCCGGCATGGCAGTGGCGTACAAGGCGTACCAGATCTCGCTTGGCGGCCAGCCCGCGCCGGTCATCGACGGCTTCACCGGCGACCAGCGCTTCTTCATCGGCTTCGCGCAGGCGTGGCGCGGCAAGCAGCGCGACAACTACGCGATCGAGCTGATCAAGTCCGACCCGCACTCGATCCCGAAGTACCGCGTCGTCGGCACCGTCGTGAACCAGCCGGCGTTCTACACGGCGTTCGACGTCAAGGAAGGCGACAAGCTCTTCGTCGCGCCGGACCAGCGCATCACGATCTGGTAAATCTGCATTTCCCCTCTCCCGCTCCGCGGGAGAGGGCAGGGTGAGGGCCGCTTTTCAGATCCGGTAAGCGACCGTCTTCATCACCCAGCTCGCAAACCGCATCAGATCCGGCACCGGGGGCGGCAGCGCCGTCGCGCCGGCCGCCAGCGCGTTGTCGGCATGGCGCGCTTCGTCGTCCTTCATCTTCGACACGATCGCGCGGCTCCGCGCATCGCCCTCGGGCAGGCGCTCGAGATGATCGTCGAGATGCGCTTCGACCTGCCGCTCCGTCTCGACGACGAAGCCGAGGCTCAGCCGGTCGCCGAGGATGCCGGCGCCCGCGCCGATCGCGTAGGCGCCTGCGTACCACAGCGGATTGAGGAAGCTCGGCCGGCTGTCGAGCTCGCGCAGGCGCTCGCCGCACCACGCGAGATGATCGGTCTCCTCGGACGCCGCCGCGAGCATCTGCGCGCGCTGGCGTTCGTCGTGCGCGACGGCGGCCTGACCGAAATAGAGCGCCTGCGCGCAGACTTCGCCGACGTGATTGACGCGCATCAGCCCCGCCGCGTGCTTTCGTGCCGCGTCATCGAGCAGCGCTTCGGCGATGTCACCGGCCGGCGAAGGCCGCTGCGCGACCGGCGCCGGATCGAAGATCGTGCCGAGCGCGCGCTCGATCTCGATCAGCGCGCGGTCGAAACGGGAATAGGTGCGCGTCGTCATGACGCCGCATTGTCCAACTGTCGCGCCAGCAATGCGAGCGGGTGCAGCACCTCGGTCGCCGCGCCGCGCCCATCGAGCCCGATGGCGAGATGAATGCGGCAGCCGATGTTCGTCGTGACGAGGACATCGGGCCGCTCCGCATCGACCTGATCGAGCTTCTCGTCGCGCAGGCGCGCCGCGATGCGCGGCTGCTCGATGAAGTAGCTGCCGGCGGCGCCGCAGCAGCGCGGTTGCAGCGGGACGTCGACCAGCGTCACGCCGGGAATCCGCGCGAGCAGCGCGCGGGCCGCGCCCGTGTCGCCGACGACGTTGACCTGCGTGCACGGCAGGTGGATCGCGATGCGCGCGCCGAGCGGCTTGAAGCGCAGCGTGTCGATGCGCTCGTCGCGCGCGAGGAACGCGAGGATGTCGGCGGCCGCGACGCCGGCATGGTCGCGCAGATCGCCGAAGCAACCGGACGCGCTGACGAGCACGGTCTTCGCGCCGGCGAGCGCCGCGCGCGTCGCGGCGCTCTGGCGGTCCGCGCTGTCGGCCTCACCCGCGTGACGCGCGAGCGCGCCGCAGCACGGCGTGCCGGCAGGAATCTCGACGTCGTAGCCGAGCGCTTCGAGCAGCTGCGTCGCCGCGGCGTGCGTGTCGCGGTCGTAGACACTCGCGACGCAGCCGCGGAACAGCGTCACCGCGCCGCGATCGCGCTTCGCCGCAGCGCGCAGCGCAGGCAACGCCGGCACGCGAGGCACCTGCTCGGCTAGCGCCCGCCAGCGCGACCCGCGCGGGAGCGCGCGCGCCAGCGCCGGCAGCCACGCGCGGGCCCGCACCGCCGCGCCGACCCGGGCCAGCACGACCAGCCGTTCCGGCGCTTCGAGCAGCCGTCCGAGAAATCCGCGCCGCGGCCGCCGCGAGGCGAGCAGGGCCCGCGTCCCGGTGATGATCTCGCCGTAGCGCACCTCGGATGGGCAGACCTTTTCGCACGAGAGGCAGGCCAGGCACTGGTCGAGATGCGCGAGCGCCGTCCCGCTTGCCGGGATCCGGCCCGTCGCGATCGATCGCGCGAGCGCAATGCGCCCGCGCGGCGACTCGGCCTCGTCGAGGCTGATCCGGTAGGTCGGGCAGTGCGGGAGGCAGAGCCCGCACATCACGCACTGGTCGGCCAGTGCGGCGATCCGCCGCTCCGCCGGCGCCTCGGATCGCGGCGCGGCCGGGGCCTCGAAACGGCTCTCCGATGCGGTTTCCGCGGGGTGGGCGGCCATGCCGGAATGCTAGCATCCGTCCTGTCTGAACCGTCCCGCCGGGTTGCCCGAGGCGGCGCCATCCGCTATCATCCCGCGCCTTTCTTTCCGCCAGCCCCATTCCGGGCCGGCGCCGCGGAGTTTCCGGATATGAAAACGATCAGCGCCAAGGCAGATGGCGTCAAGCGCGATTGGTACGTCGTCGACGCGACCAACAAGACGCTCGGCCGCCTGTGCAGCGAGCTCGCGCACCGCCTGCGCGGCAAGCACAAGCCGATCTTCACCCCGCACGTCGATACCGGCGATTACCTCGTCGTGATCAACGCGGAGAAGATCGCCGTCACGGGCAACAAGCTCGAGGACAAGAACTACCACCGCTTCACCGGCCACATCGGCAACTTGAAGACGACCTCGCTGCGCGACATGCTGGCGCGCCATCCCGAGCGCGTCATCGAGATCGGCGTCAAGGGCATGCTGCCGAAGACTCCGCTCGGCCGCGCGATGTTCAAGAAGCTCAAGGTCTACGCCGGTGCCGAGCACCCGCACACGGCCCAGCAGCCGCAGAAACTGGATTTCTGATTTTTAAGGACACCGATTAGATGGCGACTCAGCAGAACTACGGCACCGGCCGTCGCAAATCCTCCGCGGCCCGCGTGTTCCTGCGCAAGGGCTCGGGCAGCATCGTGGTCAACGGCAAGCCGCTCGACCAGTTCTTCGGCCGCGAGACCTCGCGCATGATCGTGCGCCAGCCGCTCGAGCTCACGCAGAACGTCGACAAGTTCGACGTGCTCGTGACGGTCGAGGGCGGCGGCATGACCGGCCAGGCCGGCGCGATCCGCCTCGGCATCGCCCGCGCGCTGGTCGAGTACGACGAGACCTTGAAGTCGCCGCTGCGCAAGGCCGGTTTCATGACGCGCGACGCGCGCGAGGTCGAGCGCAAGAAGGTCGGCCTCCACAAGGCCCGCCGCGCTACGCAGTACTCGAAGCGCTAAGCGTTTCCCCCGAAGCGCCGGCGTAAGGGCGCTTCAGACGAGCACCAATTGGGGGATCGTCTAATGGTAGGACAACGGACTCTGACTCCGTTTATCTAGGTTCGAATCCTAGTCCCCCAGCCACACCCAGGAACCCCGCGGCGACGCGGGGTTTTTCCTTTGCGCCTTCGCTTCGGCGCCTCGCAATTTTTGCCTAGCACTTCTGGCCGATGCCGCTAGCGCAACGGCGGCGCAGGCTTGCGCGCACAGCCACCGCTGCGAACGAGGCGACCATGGCCGAGAAGCCGCAACTGACCCGCCGCCAATTCCTCGCGCAGGCGACCGCCATCGGTGCCGCCCTCGCATTCGGGCGCGGCTGCGAGCACGTGCCGGGCGTCGCGCGCAGTGAGCGTCGCGATCTCTTTCCGCAGGGCGTCGCGTCGGGCGATCCCGCGCCGGACAGCGTGATCCTGTGGACGCGGCGAGCGCCGGATGCGGGCGCGAGCGCGCATCGTCTCGCCGTCGAGGTCGCGCGCGATGCGAAGTTCGCGGACATCGTCGCGCGCGGCGACGTCGGCGTGACGCCGGCGACCGACTGGACGTGCCGCTTCCTCGCCGCGGGTCTCGAGCCGGCGCACGAGTACTGGTATCGCTTCGTCGACGAAGCGGGTCACATGAGCCGCGTCGGCCGCACGCTGACGGCGCCGGCGGACACGGACGATCGTCCCGTGCGCTTCGCGTTCGTGAGCTGCCAGGACGTCACGCAGGGCGCGTGCAACGCCTACAAGCGCATGATCCACGAGGATGCGAAGCGGCCGCGCGCGGAGCAGCTCGGCTTCGTGCTGCATCTCGGCGATTTCCTCTACGAGGTCGTCTGGTATCCGGAGGACAGCCCGAACGGCCACAAGCGCGCGCGGCGGCTGCGCGACATCGTGCGCTATCCGAACGGCGAGAAGATGCACGACTTTCATCTGCCGACCGATCTCGAGGATTACCGCACCGCGTATCGCGCGTATCTGCAGGATCCGGATCTGCAGGATGCGCGCGCGCAGTTCCCGTTCGTCGCGATGTGGGACAACCACGAATTCTCGTGGCGCGGCTACCAGAGCCAGCAGTACTTCGACGGGCCGCGTCCCGCTCAGCGCATCAAGCTCGCGGCGAGCCAGGCGTGGTACGAGTTCCAGCCGGCGCGCGTCGTGAAGCCCGGCGCCGGCGATCCATTCGAGGCGCCGCACGTCGACAACGTGGCGCTGACGACGCTCGATGCGCGCGGCATCGGCCAGGAGCCGAACAACCTGACCGCGACCCACGCGCTCCGTGTGCACCGCGCGTTCCGCTTTGGGCGCAACGTCGAGATGATCCTGACCGACAACCGCTCGTACATGTCGCCGCCGGCCGACGGCGGCGACTTCGGCGCCGACGGTGCGCCGTACATGAGCGACGAGACGGCCACCGACATCATCGATCGCGGTCGCGAGTACAACGGCGGCCATGCGCCGGCGACGATCCGCTTCGGCGGCAAGGACACCCCGAACCCGCAGGCCGACGCGCCGCCGCAGGCGTACCTCGGGCTCGAGCAGATGGCATGGTTCAAGCAGCAGCTCAAAGCATCCCAGGCGCCGTGGAAGATCTGGGGTCATTCGTTCGGCACGCTCACGTGGCGCGTGGATCCGCAGAACCTGCCCGAGCCGTTGCGCGCGACCTGGCCGAGCGAGGGCTACGCCGTGCTCAATGCCGGCTACGCCGTCGAACACGACGAGATTTTCGATCTCGTGAAGAACGAAGGCATCACCGGACTCGCGATCGTCGCCGGCGACAAGCATTCGTTCTGGGCCGGCTATCCCTGCAAGGCGCTGCCGCCGCAGGCGTTCGAGCCGGTCGGCGTCGAGTTCATCACGGGCTCGATCTCGGCGCCGGGTCTCGCCGAAGTCAACGAGACGGTCATCGCGAAGGATCATCCGCTGCGCGCGCTGTACATACGCGACCAGCCGGACGGCACGATGCAGTGCGCGCTGAACATGACCGTGCTGCACGGCGTGAAGTCCGCGCTGACGTTGAAGGAAACCGGCGACGTCGCGCGCGCACGCGCGGCGCGCAATCCCGATGTCTCGCCGAACCTCGCCTTCGCCGACTTCGGCGGCCACGGCTATGCGACCGTGCGCGCGACACCGGAGGAGCTGGCGACGGAGTTCGTCTGCATCCCGCGCCCGATGGAGCGCAACGATGCGGCCGATGGCGGACCGCTCGTGTACCGTGTCGTGCATCGCGTACGGCTGTGGCGCGCCGGCGAGCGGCCGGAGCTGCGCCAGACCGTCGTCGAAGGCGACGTCGCGCTCGCCGTCTGATCGGCGTTTTGCCTCGCGGCACCGTCTCGCGTTGCGAAAACGCGCCCGGAGCCGTGCAGCGCGACGACGCGAAGTGCGTGAACGCGGCA
>DATFRS010000047.1:0-4340 GCA_035263065.1 Rhodanobacteraceae bacterium | reverse complement strand
GCGCGATGCTTCTCGTGTCGTCGTTCAACATGCTCTACTACCTTCGCGGCGAGCGGCACTGGGATTTCGTCTACGGGATCGGGTATTCGTTCTTCTCGGCGTCCGCGCTGTTCTGGATTTTTCCGTATGCGCTCTGCACGGCGCGCGCGCAGGGCTGGCTCACGCGCTGAGCGGGTGCCGCACCTGCCCCGCGCCGCGCACGACGAAGCGCTCGATCGTCAGCGCTTCCGCACCCATCGGACCGTATGCGTGCAGGCGCGTCGTCGAGATGCCGATCTCGGCGCCGAGGCCGAGCTCGCCGCCGTCGCTGAAGCGCGATGACGCGTTGACCATCACGACCGCCGAGCGCAGTCCGTCGACGAAGCGCCGCGCGGCAGCTTCGTCGCGCGTCGCGATGACTTCGGTGTGGTCGGAGCCGAAGCGCCGGATGTGCGCGATCGCCTCGTCGAGCGAGTCGACGATGCGCACGGCGAGGATCAGGTCGAGGAACTCGGCGGCGTAGTCGTCGTCGGTCGCTGCCACCATCGACGGCACCAGCCCACGGCTGCGCGCGCAGCCGCGAAGCGCGACGCCGCGCGCTTCGAGCCCGGCCGCGACCATGGGAAGCACTTTTTCGGCGACGTCGGCATGCACGAGCAGCGTCTCCAGCGCGTTGCAGACGGCGGGCCGCGTCGTCTTGCCGTCGATCGCGAGCGCGAGCGCCGTCGCCGGATCGGCCGACGCGTCGACGTAGAGATGACACACGCCCTTGTAGTGCTTGATCACCGGCACGCGCGCATGCTCCGCGACGAAGCGGATCAGCCCCTCGCCGCCGCGCGGGATCGCTAGGTCGACGAGCCCGTCGAGCTGCAGCAGCTCGATCATCGCGTCCCGACGAAGGTCGTCGATCAGGATGATCGCGTCCTCGGGCAGCGCGGCGTCGCGAAGCGTTCGCCGCAGCGACGCCGCGATGGCGCGATTGCTCCGCACGGCCTCGGAGCCGCCGCGGAGCAGCACCGCGTTGCCCGCCATGAAGCAGAGCGCCGCGGCGTCGGACGTCACGTTCGGGCGCGCTTCGTAGATCATCGCGATGACGCCGAGCGGAATGCGCACGCGTTCGACGACGAGGCCGTTCGGGCGCTCCTCGCGCCGCGTGACGCGGCCCACGGGATCCGGCAACGCCGCGACATCGCGAACGCCTTTCGCCATCGCCGCGATGCGCGCATCGTCGAGGCGCAGGCGATCGATCAGCGCCGGCGCATGGCTAGTATCCTGTGCGGCTTCGACGTCCTTGCGATTCGCCGCGAGGATCTTGGCCGCATCGCCCACGAGGGCGTCGGCCATCGCAGCGAGCACCGCGCACTTCGTCTCGCCCGCGAGCCTCGCCATCGTCGCGCCGGCCTCGCGGCTCGCCGATGCGAGCTCGCGCATCGTGCTCACGACGCGTCCTCCGCCGTCACGACGAGATCGTCGCGCCGCACGACGCTGTCGCCGTAGCTGAAGCCGAGCAGGCGCTCGATCTCGTGAGAGCGCCGGCCGGCCATGCGGCGCACTTCGCCGGCCGCGTACTGGCAGAGCCCGCGCGCGATGACGCGCTCGCTCACCGCGACGTCGACGATGTCGCCGCGTGCGAACTCGCCGTCGACGCCGACGATGCCGCCGGGCAGCAGCGATGCGCCGCCCGCGATCGCCGACGCGGCGCCGGCATCGACCCGCAGCCGCGCGCCCGAGCCCGGCGCATGCCGCAGCCAGTACTTGCGCGCCGCGAGTCGCGAGCCGGCTGCGCGGAACAGCGTGCCCCGCACGCGATCCTCGGCGAGATTGCCGACGACGCCGGCGTCGCCGCCGTTGAACAGCGCCGTCGCGATGCCGGCGTGCGCGGCCTTGCCGGCCGCTTCGAGCTTCGTGCGCATGCCGCCGGTACCGACGGCGCTGCGGCTCGCGCCGGCCATCGCGTAGGTTTCCGCGGTGATCGCATCGACGCTGCCGACCGGCTCGGCGTCTTTGCCGAGACGCGGATCGCGGCTGTACAGCCCGTCGACGTCGCTCGCGATCAGCAGCAGCTCCGCGTCGACCAGCGCCGCGACCGTCGCGGCGAGGTTGTCGTTGTCGCCGAGCTTGAGCTCCTCGACGGCGACCGTGTCGTTCTCGTTGACGACCGGGATCGCGCCGAGCCGCAGCAGCTCGACGAGCGTATTGCGGGCATTGAGATAGCGCCGCCGGTTGCGCAGATCGTCGTGCGCGAGCAGCACCTGCGCGACCGGCACGTCGAGAAGACCCTGCCAGAGCCCGATCATCCGCGTCTGTCCGAGCGCAGCCAGCGCCTGACGCAATACGAGCCCGTCGCTGCGCCGCGATACGTTGCCCACGCGTCCGCGTCCCGCGGCGACCGCGCCCGACGAAACGATCACGACTTCGCGCCCTCGCTCGCGCGAAGCGGCGACGAACGCGGCCAGCGCACGCGCGTTGCGATCGGACAGCTCGCCTTGCGCGGACGCGAGGAGACTGCTGCCCACCTTGAGGACGGCGCGTCGCCACGGCGGCAGGGCTTGCGTGGCGAACGCGCGCGTCATGTCAGCGGCCTAGTCGAGCGAGCCGCTCGCGCAGCTGATCGAGCCGGAGGTCCGCGGCGGCGCCGGGCGAGACGCGCGCGGCGAGGCTGCCTTCGGGCGTGCGGCCCTCGCCTGCACCCGCGACGCCGCCGGCGGCGCGCCGATACGCATCGCGAAACGGCACGCCCTTCGCGGCCTGCTCGATCGCGACGTCGGTCGCATACATCGACGGCTCGATCGCGTCGCGCATGCGCGGTGCGTTCCACCGGAATCGCGCAAGCAGGTCCGGCACGAGCTCCAGCGCCGCGAGACCGCGCGAGAAGCCGTGAAAGATCGCCGCCTTCCCGATCTGCAGGTCGCGCTGATAGCCGGACGGCAGCGACAGCAGCTGCTCGATCTCGACGCGCGCCGCGGCGACGCTCGCGTACGTCGCGCGCATCAGCTCGACGACGTCGGGATTGCGCTTGTTCGGCATGATCGAGCTGCCGGTCGTGTATTCCGGAGGCAGCTGCACGAAGCCGAATTCGGTCGTCGTGAACAGCGAGAAGTCCCAGGCGAGCCGGCGCAGGTCGAGCAGCGCGGCGCCAAGCGCGTCGAGGGCGCCGATCTCGAACTTGCCGCGCGAGAGCTGCGCGTAGACCGGATTGATCTGCAGGCGCGCGAAATCGAGCGCGACGGTCGCGTAGTCGCGGTCGAGCGGCAGGTTGACGCCGTAGCCCGCCGCCGTGCCGAGCGGATTCGCATCGATCCACGCTCGCGCGTCGAGCGCGCGCTGCGCGTCGTCGATGAACGCCTCGGCGAAGCCGGCGAACCAGAGCGCCGTCGACGACACGACGGCGCGCTGCAGGTGCGTGTAGCCCGGCATCGGCAGCGCTTCCACGCCCGCGCGATCGAGGCAGGTGCCGGCGATCGCGCGGCAGGTCGCTTCGAGCGCGTCGAGTTTCGCCTTGAGCCAGAGCCGCGTCGCGACGAGGATCTGGTCGTTGCGGCTGCGGCCGGTGTGCACCTTGCGGCCGGTGTCGCCGAGCACCTCGACGAGCCGCGCCTCGATCGCGGAGTGGCCGTCCTCGAAGCGCTCGTCGAGCACGAAGCGCCCGGCGCCGAAGTCGCCGCCGAGCACGTCGAGCTCGCGCGCCAGCGCGTCGCCTTCCGCGGCCGTGATCACGCCGATGCGCGCGAGGCCTTCGACGTGCACCTTGCTCGCGGCGATGTCGTGCAGGAAGAACTCGCGATCGAGCACGACGTCGTCGCCGGCGAGGAAGCGCATGATGCGCTCGTCGACCGCGACGCCTTCCTTCTGCCAAAGCAGCTCGCTCATGCGGCGCGCCCTCCGAGTTTCGCGAGCGCGGCCTCGGGCGAAAGCTCGGCACGCTCGCCGCTCGCGCGGTGCTTGATCTCGACGACGCCGTTGGCGAGCCCGCGCGGACCGACCACGAGCTGCCACGGCAATCCGATCAGGTCCATCGTCGAGAACTTGACGCCGGCGCGCTCCTCGGTGTCGTCGTAGAGCACCGTGACGCCGGCGTCGCGCAGGCTCGCGTACAGCTTTTCGCACGCGGCGTCCGCGGCAGCGTCGCCGCGCTTCAGGTTCACGAGCCCGACCTTGAACGGCGCGACGGGCTCCGGCCAGACGATGCCGGCGTCGTCGTGGCTCGCCTCGATGATCGCGCCGACGAGGCGCGAGACGCCGATGCCGTACGAGCCGCCGTGCACCGCGCGCTCGATGCCGTCCGGGCCGGTGACGAGCGTCTTCATCGGATCCGAATACTTCGTGCCGAAATAGAACACCTGCCCGACCTCGATGCCGCG
>DATFRS010000046.1:0-4032 GCA_035263065.1 Rhodanobacteraceae bacterium | reverse complement strand
GCCCGCCGCGGCCGCATGACCTTCGCGCGCGGCACGGTCGAGACGCCCGCGTTCATGCCGGTCGGCACCTACGGCTCGGTCAAGGCAATGACGCCGCAGGCGCTCGTCGACGTCGGCGCGGAGATCATCCTCGGCAACACGTTCCACCTGTTCCTGCGGCCCGGGCTCGACGTCATCGGCGATTTCGGCGGGCTGCACCGCTTCATCGGATGGAACCGGCCGATCCTGACCGACTCCGGCGGCTTCCAGGTCTTCAGCCTCGCGCACAAACGCAAGATCACCGAGGAGGGCGTGACGTTCGCCTCGCCGGTCGACGGCTCGACGGTGTTCCTGTCACCCGAGGAATCGATGCGCATCCAGCGCGTGCTCGATTCCGACATCGCGATGATCTTCGACGAATGCACGCCGTATCCGGCCGACGAGAAGACCGCGCGCACCTCGATGGAGCTGTCGCTGCGCTGGGCCGAGCGCAGCCGCCGCGCGCACGAGGGCAATCCGAACGCGCTGTTCGGCATCGTGCAGGGCAGCGTCTATCCGGCGCTGCGGCATCGCTCCGCCGAGGCGCTGAAGGCAATCGGCTTCGACGGTTACGCGATCGGCGGCCTCGCGGTCGGCGAGCCGGAAGAGGAGCGCAACGCGATCCTCGATGCGGTCGAGCCGCTGCTGCCGCGCGACCGGCCGCGTTACCTCATGGGCGTCGGCCGGCCCGAGGATCTCGTCGAATCGGTGCGCCGCGGCATCGACATGTTCGACTGCGTCATGCCGACGCGGAACGCGCGCAACGCGCACCTCTTCACGCGCCACGGCACGCTGCGTATCCGCAACGCGAAGTACGAGCGCGACACGCGCCCGCTCGACGAGGCCTGCTCGTGCTACACCTGCCGCTCGGGTTTCAGCCGCGCCTACCTTCGCCACCTCGACCGCTGCGGCGAGATGCTGGGCCCGGCGCTCGCGACAATCCACAACCTCCACTACTACCAGGAGCTGATGCGGGGCCTTCGCGACGCGATCGCGGCGGGCCGGCTCCAGGACTTCGTCGGCTCCTTCTACGAACTGCGGCGGCAGGCCGCGGTCGAAGAGGCCGGTTAGACGCGGAACGGCCTCCGGCCGCCGGTTTGCGGGCCCGGTCCCGAACCCGGGGTCCCGCTATGGCATAATCCGCGACCCTTTTTTAACGCGCCCCGCGCCCTCCGGCGCCGGGTCTCCGTGGGAGTTCCGATGGATTTCTTCATCTCGAGTGCGTATGCGCAGGCCGCCGCGCCGGGCGCGGCGCCCAATCCGCTGATGTCGTTCCTGCCGCTGGTCATCCTGTTCGGCATCTTCTATTTCATGCTGATCCGGCCGCAGATGAAGCGCGCCAAGGAGCAGCGGTCGATGCTCTCGGCGCTCGCCAAGGGCGACGAGGTGCTGACCAACGGCGGCCTGCTCGGCCGTATCGAGGACATCGCCGAGCAGTTCGTGACCCTCGAGATCGCGCCGAACGTGACGGTCAAGCTGCAGAAGCAGGCGATCTCCGCGGTGCTGCCGAAGGGCACGCTGAAGGCGTCGTCCTGACCGGCGGCGCGGCGGGAATTCCCGCCCGCGGCGCACGGTCGCACCTGATTCGAGACGCGGGACCCTTCGCCGGGCCCCTCCACCGGTTACGCAAGTCCTGACGACATGAACGAATTCCCCCGCTGGAAATATGTGCTGGTCGCCGTCGTGCTGCTGCTCGGCGTGCTCTACGGCATCCCGAACCTGTTCCCGCAGCAGCCGGCCGTGCAGATCTCGGCCAACCGCGGCGCGACGGTCGACGAAGCGCTCAAGGAAAAGGCGCAGGGCGTGCTCGAGAAGGGCAAGATCCCGTTCCAGCGCGTCGAGCTCCAGAACGAGCACGTCATCGTGCGCTTCGCCGGCGTCGACGATCAGACCAAGGGATCGGATGCGCTGCGCACCGAGCTCGGCGACTCGTACATCGTCGCGCTGAACCTCGTCTCGACCGTGCCGCCGTGGATGCGCGCGATCGGCGCGAACGCGATGCCGCTCGGCCTCGACCTTCGCGGCGGCGTGCATTTCCTGATGCAGGTCGACGACAAGGACGTGATGGACAAGCAGCTGCAGCGCTACGGCGACGACATCCGCTCCGCGCTGCGCGACAAGAACATCCGCTACCAGTCGGTCGGCCGCGGCGGCCCGGGGCTCGTCGTGCAGTTCCGCAGCGCCGAGGATCGCGACGCCGCGCTGACCGTGATCCAGTCGAAGATGCCGGACCTCACGATCGCGACCGGCCAGACCGTCGGCGAGGCCTACACGCTGAACGCGAGCGTCAAGGACACGCGCATCAAGGAAATCGCGCAGAACACGATCCGCCAGAACGTGACGACGCTGCGCAACCGCATCAACGCGCTCGGCGTCGCCGAGCCCCTGATCCAACAGCAGGGCGACACGCGCATCGTCGTCGAGCTCGCCGGCGTGCAGGATCCCGGCGAAGCGAAGAAGGTGCTCGGCACGATCGCGACGCTCGAATACCACGCGGTCGACGAGACCGTCAGCAATCCGTTCGAAGCCGAGCGCACCGGCCAGGTGCCGCCCGACAGCCGCATCTATCACCGCCGCGAGCGCGGTGCGGACGGCAAGCCGATCCCGATCGTGCTGAAGAAGAAGGTCATCGTCTCGGGCGACGAGATGGTCGACGCCTCGAGCGCGCCCGATCCGCAGTCCGGCACGCCGGCCGTGTCCGTCGTGCTGAACGCGGCCGGCGGCCGCAAGATGCTCGACTTCACGACGCAGAACGTCGGCAAGCCGATGGCCGTCGTCTACATCGAGCGCACGCCCGAGACCAAGGTCATCGACGGGAAGGAAGTGAGGAGCGCCAAGGTCACCGAGGAAGTCATCAACTCGGCGACGATCCGCGGCGTCTTCTCGAACCGCTTCCAGACCACCGGCCTTTCGAGCAACAAGGAATCGTCGGATCTCGCGCTGCTGCTGCGCTCCGGCTCGCTGGCCGCGCCGATCGACATCGTCGAGGAGCGCGTGATCGGCCCGTCGATGGGCCAGGACAACATCGAGAAGGGCATCAAGGCGGTCATCCTCGGCCTCGCCGCGGTGCTCGTCTTCATGGCGTTCTACTACTGGCTGTTCGGCCTCATCGCCGACGTCGCGCTCTTCTTCAACCTCGTGCTGCTGCTCGCGATCATGTCGGCGATCGGCGTCACGCTGACGATGCCCGGCATCGCGGGCATCGTGCTGACGCTCGGCATGGCGATCGACGCGAACGTGCTGATCTGCGAGCGCATCCGCGAGGAGCTGCGCAACGGCTCGACGCCGCTCGCCGCGATCCGCGCCGGTTACGACAAGGCGTGGGCGACGATTCTCGACGCCAACGTGACGCACCTCCTCGCCGCGCTCGCGCTGATGACGCTCGGCTCCGGCCCGATCCGCGGTTTCGGCGTCACGCTCTTCATCGGCATCCTGACCTCGATGTTCACCTCGGTGACCGTGACGCACGCGATCACCAACCTCGTCCACGGCGGCCGCAAGCTCAAAGGCCTGTATGTCGGCGGCGGCTACGCACGCGGAGCGGCTTGATCCATGGAACTCTTTCCGTCCAACAGCAAGGTCGACTTTCTCGGCTGGCGCAAGGTCTCGATCACGATCTCGATCATCCTGATGATCGTCTCGATCGCGCTGATCACGACGCGCGGCCTCAACTACGCGCTCGACTTCACCGGCGGCGTGCTCGTCGAGGTCACCTACGAGCAGCCGGTCGAAGTCGGCCAGGTCCGCGAGGCGCTCGAGAAGGGCGAGATCCACAACGCGCTCGTGCAGAGCCTCGGCGGCACGCGCGAGGTGTCGATCCGCCTGCAACCGGAGGGCGGGCAGAAGGAAAACGCCGACAAGATCGCCTCCGAAGTGCTGGCCAAGCTCAAGGCCACGCGGCCCGACGTCGTGCTGAAACGCCACGACTTCGTCGGCCCGCAGGTCGGCGAGGAATTGCGCACCGACGGCCTGATCGCGGTGGTCTTCGTGATCATCGGCATCATGATCTACATC
>DATFRS010000045.1:0-7693 GCA_035263065.1 Rhodanobacteraceae bacterium | reverse complement strand
CGCCGACCGCGCACAGCATCGCGACTAGATACGGCAGGAGATCCTTCGCGACCTCGAAGCCCTGCTTGGCGCCGTCGACGAAGGCTTCGTAGACCGGCACCTTGCGCAGCGCGCCGGCAACGAGGAACGCGATCACGATCGCGAACAGCACGAAATTGCCGAGCAGCGACGACAGCGGCGCGAGCGACGCCGCCGGCAGCGATGCGAGCAGCGCGAGGAAGCCGCCGAGCACGACGGCCGTACCGAGGAGCCAGAGCAGCACGACCGGATCGCGCAATTTGATCTTCTGCACGAGCGCGACTGCCAGGAAACCGGTCAGCGTCGACGCGCTCGTCGCCAGCAGGATCGGCAGGAACACCAGCGTCGGATCGTGCGCGCCCTGCTGCGCGCGGTACATGAAGATGCTGACCGGCAGCAGCGTCAGCGACGACGCGTTCAGGACGAGGAACAGGATCTGCGCATTGCTCGCGGTGTCGGCGCTCGGGTTCAGCGTCTGCAGCTCGCGCATCGCGCGCAGGCCGATCGGCGTCGCCGCGTTGTCGAGCCCGAGCGCGTTCGCCGCGAAGTTGAGCGTGATGAGCCCGATCGCCGGATGACCCGCCGGCACGTCCGGCATCAGGCGCCGGAACAACGGTCCGAGGAGACGCGCGAGCGCGTCGATCAGTCCCGCGCGCTCGGCGATGCGCAGTAGCCCGAGCCACAGCGTCAGCGTGCCGAAGAGGAGGATCATCACCTCGACCGACAGCTTCGCCATGTCGAACAGGCTGCCGATCACCGCGGCGAAGACGCCGCCGTCGCCGGCGCCGAGCCAGCGCGCCAGCGCGGCGAGCGCCGCGGTCAGGAAGAAGCCGAGCCAGAGCCGGTTGAGCATGCGCCGCCGTGCCGAGCGAATGGACGAAGCATCGCACAGCGGACGCGGCGGCGCTCGCCGCGGCGCGTCGCGTCGTGCACACTCGCGGCATGAACGCAAAGCCCTCCGCGCCAGCCTGCGAGCGCAATCGCGATCCGATCCTCGCCGTGCTGCGCGCGCATTTCGCCGACCGCCGCGACGTGCTCGAGATCGGCAGCGGCACCGGCCAGCATGCCGTGCATTTCGCGGCGGCGATGCCGCAGCTCGTCTGGCAGACGTCGGACGTCGCCGACAACCTGCCCGGCATCCGCGCCTGGCTCGCCGACGCGAAGCTTCCCAACACGCCGCCGCCGATCGAGCTCGACGTCGACGCGAACGACTGGCCGGCGAAGCGCTACGATGCGATCTTCAGCGCGAACACGCTGCACATCATGAGCTGGCCCCAGGTCGAGCGGCTGTTCGGTGCGCTCGGCCGCATCACGACCGACGACGCGAAGCTCGCGATCTACGGTCCGTTCAATTACGACGGCGCGCATACGAGCGCGAGCAATGCCGCGTTCGACGCATCGCTGAGGCAGCGCGCGCCCGCCATGGGCATCCGCGACATGGAAGCGGTCGACGCGCTGGCGCGTGCGGCGGGCTTTGCGCTGATCGACGACGTGCCGATGCCGGCGAACAACCGCACGCTGATCTGGCAGCGGCAGGAATGACCGCGACGCCGGTGCTGCTCGCCTGGAGCGGCGGCAAGGATTCGACGCTCGCGCTCGAACGCCTGCTCGGCGATGCCGGCGTGCGCGTCGCGGCGCTCGTCACGACGGTGACGGCAGGTTACGAGCGCATCGCGATCCACGGGGTGCGCCGGTCGATCCTGCGGCGGCAGACCGACCAGATCGGCATTCCGCTCGTCGAAGCCGGGATTCCGCCGCAGGCGAGCAACGAGACCTACGAAGCCTCGTTCGCGGATGCGCTCGCGCGCGCTCGCGCGATGTCCGACGCGCCGGTCGACACGATCGCGTTCGGCGATCTCTTCCTCGCGGACGTGCGCGCGTATCGCGAGGCGATGCTCGCGCGCCTCGGCTGGCGCGGACGCTTTCCGCTCTGGGGCGAGGACACGGCGCGGCTCGCTCGCCATTTCATCGACCGCGGCTACCGCGCAATCCTGAGCTGCGTCGACACGCAACAGCTCGACGCGGCGTTCTGCGGGCGCGATTTCGACGCGTCGCTGCTCGCGGATCTCCCTGCGGGCGTCGATCCCTGCGGCGAGAACGGCGAGTTCCACACCTGCGTCCACGCAGGGCCGCTGTTTCGTGCGCCGATTCCGCTCGAACGGGGCGAACGCGTGCTCCGCGACGGCCGCTTTCAGTACGTCGATCTCGTCGAGGTCGATCAGGCCGACGTGTCCGGCCACTCGAATCGATAGCCGACGCCGTAGACCGACGCGATCGGATCGACGCCGCTCTCGGCGAGCTTGCGGCGCAGGTTCTTGACGTGACTGTCGACCGTGCGGTCGCTGACGACGCGGTGGTCGACATACAGCGCGTCGATGAGCTGCGTGCGCGAGAACACGCGGCCCGGCTGCGCGACGAGCTTGCGCAGCAGGCGGAACTCGACCGGGGTCAGCGCGAGCGCGCGGCCGTGCACGCGCGCCTCGAAACGGTCCTCGTCGAGACGGATCGGCGGCTCCGCGCCCTTTGTCGACGGCTGCGCGCGACGGAGCACGGCCCGCACGCGTGCGACGACTTCGCGCGGGCTGAACGGCTTTACGATGTAGTCGTCCGCGCCGAGCTCGAGCCCGAGCAGTCGATCGATCTCCTCGACGCGCGCCGTCACGATCAGGATCGGCACGTTCGAGAACGCGCGCACGCCGCGGCAGATCGCCAAGCCGTCGCTGCCGGGCAGCATCAGGTCGAGCAGGACCGCATCGGGCGCGTGCGAGCGGATCCACTCGATCACGCCTTCGCCCGTGTCGAGCACGCTGGCGCGATAGCCGGATGCGACGAGGTAATCGCGCAGCAGTGCCGCGATCTTCGGTTCGTCTTCGACGACGAGCACGTGCGTGCCGGGGCTCATGCGCCGTCGCCTCGCGGAAGTTCGATGACGATGCGCAGACCGCCGAGCGCGGACGGCGCCGCTTCGATGCGACCGCCATGCGCCTCGACGATCGCGCGGCAGATCGCGAGCCCCAGTCCCGCGCCGCCGGCTGCGCGCGAGCGTGAGCTTTCGACGCGATACAGGCGATCGAAGAGCCGCGGCAACGCGTCGGCCGGCACGCCGGGCGGCGTGTCTTCGATCACGAGTCGCGCACCGTCGCGTGTCGCCTTCGCCTCGACGCGGATCCGTCCCGGCGCGTCCGTGTAGCGGCGCGCATTCGCGAGCAGGTTCGCGACGAGCTGCGCGAGGCGGCGGGCATCGCCGCGGATCGGGATCGCGCCGATGTCGCTTTCGAGCGCGAGCCCGGCATCGGCACAGGCGCGATGCTGCAGATCGAGCGCGTCGTGCACGATCTCGCCGAGGTCGACGCGCTCGAAACGGTATTCGAGCGCGCCCGCGTCGGCGAGCGAAAGTTGATAGAGATCCTCGATCAATCCGCCGAGGCGCTCGCATTCGGCGTTGAGCGAATCGAGCGCGGCCGGCGTCGGCGCGCGCACGCCGTCCTGCAGCGCCTGGATCTCGCCGCGCAGCACGCTGAGCGGGGTGCGCAGCTCGTGCGCGATGTCGGCGCCCCAGCGGCGGCGCGTCTCGCGCGCCTGTTCGAGCGTCGTTGCGAGATGGTTGAAATCGACGGCGAGCCGGCCGAGCTCGTCGCCGCGCGCGACGTCGATGCGCCGCGCGTAGTCGCCCGCGGCGAGCGCGCGCGTGCCCGCCGCGAGCGCACGCACCGGCTCGAGCAGCCAGCGTGCCAGCGCGAACGCCAGCAGCAGCGCGAGCGCGAGCATGGCGACGGCCGCGATCAACGCATTGCGCAGCTGCGCGCGCGCGAACGCGACGTCGGTCGCGTCGCTGATCTCGGGTTGCGGTGCGAGACGCAGCGCGCCGATGCGTCGGCCCTCGAGCTCGATATCGACCGTTGGCGCGTCCGCTGGCACGTCCGGCCGGCCGACGATGCGATCGCCGCCCACGTCGAAGAGCGCGAGACGCGGCATCAGATCGGGCGGGCCGTGCGGCGGCGGTCGCGGATGTCCTCGTTCGCCGGGCGGCGGCGGACGATCGTCGTCGGGCGGCGGGGGTGGGCGCGCATCGTCGAACGGCGGCGGGCGGCCGCCGCGCGGACGATCGCGGACATCGTCGACGAGCTCGCCGAACCGATCCGGCCGGTCACGCAGGAAATCCCAGCCTCCATGCTCGGCATAGGCATTGGCGAGACGCACGCTCGCCGGCTGCAGGCGATCGAGCGCCACGTCGTCGAGATAGCCGAGGAAGCCGCGGCGGAAGCTCTGCTGCTGCCACGCGGCGAGGCCCGCCAGCGCGAGCACGCTGAGCGTCGCGAACGCGAGGAAGAGCCGTTGCCAGAGCTTGAGCCGCATGGGCGCCACGATAGCGGCGCGCGGGCGCGGCGCAAACGGTCGGCGGCGATCTCCCGGATTTCTCCACGATTCCTGCGCGGAACCTGCGCATTGCGGGGCTAGCGTGTCGAGCGTGGACCCGACAAGGAGAACGCCATGATCCGCACCCTCTTGATCACCGTGCTGCTCGCCGCCGGCGCCGCCGAGGCGCAGCCGGTCCCGCACGGACCGCAAGGCCCGTTGCCGCCGCCCGGCGCGCCGTCGCCGGAAGCGCTCGCGACCGCACCCGACCTCGACGCGACGAAGCAGGCCGACGTGCGCCGCATCCTGATCCAGCGCCGCGACGCGCACGACGCGTTGCGCGCGAAGGAAGACGCCGAGCGCGCAGCGGCAAAAGCGCGCTACCGTGCCGAGCACGAGCGCGTCGACGACGAATCGAGCACGAAGCTGCGCAAGCTGCTCGGCGAAGACGGTTACCGCGCGCTCGCCGCGTGGCTCGTCGCGCCGCGCGGCCCGGGACCCGACCGCATGCGCGGTCCGCATCCCGGCGCCCGCGCCAACGATCCGGCTGCGGCCGCACCGATCGGACCTGACCCCGACGATGCGGAGCCGCAGGCTCGCGTGCGCTGACGCGCGCGCCCGGCCGGGCCGCACGGCCTCGACGGCCCGGCCGGGGAATTTCTCGAACGACGCAACAGGAGAGTCCCATGTGCAATGAGAGAATCCGCTCGAAATCGATGAGCCGGCGCGATGCGCTCGGCACGCTCGGCGTCCTTGGCTTCGCGACGCTGGTCGGCTCGCGCATCCTCACGCCCGCGCGCGCCGCCGGCGGCTCCGTCGTCGTCGACGGCGCCTGCACGCTGACGCCGGAGCTCACGATCGGCCCGTATTTCGTCGACGAGCGCCTCGAGCGCTCGGACATCCGCGGCGATTCGACGTCGCCGTTCATCGCCGACGCGGTGCCGCTCTATCTCACGATCAACGCGACCAGCGCGCTCACCAGCGGCTGCCCCGCGCTCGCCGGCGTGCAGATCGACGTGTGGCACTGCCACGCGGGTGGGCTCTATTCCGACGAAGCGGCCAACGGCACGACGGGCGAGACGTGGCTGCGCGGTTACCAGACGACCGACGCGAACGGCAACGTGACGTTCACGACGATCTACCCCGGCTGGTACAGCGGCCGCACGATCCACATCCACGTCATGGCGCGCTACTACGACAGCGCCGGCAACACGACGTACGAGTTCACGACGCAGCTCTTCTTCGACGATGCGACGAGCAACCTCGTGATGGCGAGCTATCCGTACAACACGCGCGGGAATCGGGATACGACGAATCAGAACGACAATATCTATGACTCGTCGATGCTGCTCGATCTCGCGGCGAACAGCGACGGGTCGTATACCGGGACGATCATGCTCGGGCTCGAGCTCGAAGGGACGTCGCTCGGCGACGCGATCTACGCGAACGGATTCGAAGCCGCGTAGCCCGCTTTTCCCCTCTCCCGCTTGCGGGAGAGGGCAGGGTGAGGGCACGTCGGCACTGCCCTCACCCGCCCTGCGGGCGGCCTCTCCCGCACGCGGGAGAGGCGAAAGAACTACGCCGCTTCGCCACGCAGCTGCGGCTGACGCCACGCCTGCAGCAACTGCACCTGCCGCGTCATCGCCGCCGCGAGGTGCCGCTCCTTGACGTGCCCGTAGCCCCGGACGTGCTCCGGAATCGACGCGATCTCGACCGCCAGCGCATGGTTGTCGTGATCCAGCGCCGCGAGCAGCATGCCGATCGTATCGAAGTACTCCTCGATCAAGCGCCGCTCGCCCCTGCGCTCGGCCGTGTAGCCGAACACATCGAGCGCGGTGCCGCGCAGGCCCTTCAACTTCGCCAGCAGCTTGAACGCGCCGAACACCCACCGGCCGTACTCGGCCTTCCTCAGGTGACCGTCTTCGTCCTTGCGCGCGAATAGCGGCGGCGCAAGGTTGAAGTGCAGCTTGAAGTCGCCGTCGAACGTCTCGCGGATGCGCTTCTCGAACTCGCCCGACGTGTAGAGCCGCGCGACTTCGTATTCGTCCTTGTACGCCATCAGCTTGAACGCGTAGCGTGCGACCGCTTTGGTCAACGACGTGAAGCCAGGCGACTTCTGCTGCTCGGCCGCGCGCACCTTGTCGACGAGCGCCTTGTAGCGGCTCGCATACGCGGCGCTCTGGTAGTCGGTCAGGAACGCGACGCGGCGCGCGATTTCCTCGTCGAGCGTCGCGCTGATCGCGGTGTCGTCGAGCGGATCGGCATTCGAGCTTGCCCTGAACGGTACGGCGCCGGCCGCAGCGCGCACGATGTCGATGTCGTGCGCGGCCATGCGGCCCCAGTTGAATGCCGTCTTGTTCATCTCGACCGCGGCCGCGTTGAGCTCGACCGCGCGCATCAGCGCATCGAGCGACAGCGGCACCCAGCCCTTCTGCCACGCGTAGCCGAGCATGAAGAGATTGCTCGCGATCGAATCGCCGAGCAGCTTCGTCGCCAGGTCGGTCGCGTCGACGAGCTCGGGCTTCTCGCCGTCGAGCGCGAACGTCACGGCGTCGACGATCTGCTTCGCCGGGAACGCGAGGTCGGGCTTCATCGTGAACGTGCCCGGCATCGCCTCGTACGTGTTCAGCACGACGTGCGCGCGGCCGGCGCGGATCTTCGAGAGCGCCCAGTAGTCGTTGACGACGACCATGTCGCAGCCGAGCACGAGGTCGGCTTCGCCGGCGGCGATGCGCACGGCGTGGATCTCGTTCGGCGTGCGCGCGATCCGCAGGTGACAGGTCACCGCGCCGCCCTTCTGCGCGAGACCGGTCTGGTCGAGCACCGTCGCGCCCTTGCCTTCGAGGTGCGCGGCCATGCCGATCAGCGCGCCGATCGTGACGACGCCGGTGCCGCCGATGCCGGTGACGAGGATGTTCCACGGCTCGGCGAGATTCGTCGCGACGACCGGCGGCGGCAGCGCGCCGAAATCGACGTTGCCGGCGCCGCCCTTGCGCTTCTTCAGCGCGCCGCCGTGCACGGTGACGAAGCTCGGGCAGAAGCCCTTGACGCAGGAGTAGTCCTTGTTGCAGTTCGACTGGTCGATCTCGCGCTTGCGGCCGTATTCGGTTTCCTTCGGCAGCACGGAAACGCAAAACGATTTTTCGCCGCAGTCGCCGCAGCCTTCGCAGACGAGCGAGTTGATGAAAATGCGCTTCTGCGGATCTTCCATCTTGCCGCGCTTGCGGCGGCGGCGTTTCTCGGTCGCGCAGGTCTGATCGTAGATCAGCACCGAAACGCCCGGCACTTCGCGCAGGCGCTTCTGCACCGCATCGAGCTC
>DATFRS010000044.1:0-12072 GCA_035263065.1 Rhodanobacteraceae bacterium | reverse complement strand
ACCGGCGGCGATCGCGACGCCGGCGACGATGCGCAGCGCCGCCGAGGGCGTCGCCAGCGACACCAGCGCCGCGAGGACGCCCGACACCACGAACGAGCCGGCCAGCGCCAGCAGCACGGCCAGACGCTGCCCGCGCCGGGCGCGCAGCTCGAGAGCTCTGAGATCGTCCGAGGCGATGCGAAGTTCCAGCTTGCCGCGTGTGGCGAGCGTCAAATAGTCGTGCACGAGCTGCGGCATGTCCGGCGCCGCCGCGATCCATTCCGGCACGCGGCGCCTGAGCGCCTTCAGCGCCGCGCGCGGGCCGTGGCGCTCGCGCCAGATCTTCTCGAGCACCGGCTTCGCGGTCGCCCAGATGTCGATGCGCGGATGCAGGAGGCGGCCGACGCCCTCGATGTTGAGCAGCGTCTTCTGCAGCAGGATCAATTGCGGCTGCAGCGTGAGGTCGTAGCGCCGCGCCATCTGGAACAGCTTGACGACGACCTCGGCGAGCGAGATCTCGCTGAGCGGCCGCGTGAAATACGGCTCGCACACGGTGCGCACGGCGGCTTCGAGCTCGTCGAGCCGCGTCGTCGCCGGCATCCAGCCGGCGCGCACGTGGAGCTCGGCGACGCGCCGATAGTCCTGGTTGAACAGCGCAAGGAAATTCTCGGCGAGCCAGTACTGATCCTCGTCCGGCAGCGTGCCCATGATGCCGAAATCGAGCGCGATGAAGCACGGATCGATCGTCTCGGTCGGATCGACCCAGATGTTGCCGGCGTGCGCGTCGGCGTGGAAGAAGTTGTCGCGGAACACCTGCGTGTAGAAAAGGCGCACGCCCTTCTCGGCGAGGCGGATCCGGTCGATGCCGGCTGCGTCGAGCGCGGCGAGATCGTCGACCGGGATGCCACGCACGCGCTCCAGCGTCAGCACGCGCTCGTTCGAGTGCGACCAGATCACCTCGGGCACGTAGAGATCGTGCGAGCCGAGGAAATTGCGCCGCAGCAGCGAGGCGTTGGCGCCTTCGCGCATGAGGTCGAGCTCGTTGGTCAGCGTCGTCTCGACCTCGGCGACGATCTCGCGCGGGCGGATCTTGTCGGCGTTCGGATGGAAGCGCTCGGCCGACGCCGCGATCGCGCGCAGCAACGCGATGTCGGCCGCGACGCGCTCGTGGATGTCGGGGCGCAGAACTTTCACCACGACGTCGCGGCCGTCATGCAGCGTCGCCGCGTGCACCTGCGCGATCGACGCCGACGCGAGCGGCGTGCCGTCGAACGTCGCGTAGCGCGCGCCGATCGGCGCGCCGAGCGCCGCCTCGATCGCCGTGCGCGCGACAGCTTCGGGAAACGGCGCGACGCGATCCTGCAGCGTCGTCAGCTCGTCGGCGACGTCGGCCGGCAGGAGATCGCGCCGCGTCGACAGGATCTGCCCGAACTTCACGAAGATCGGGCCGAGCTCGGTCAGCGCCATGACGAGCCGCGCGCCGCGCGATGCGTGCGCGATGTCGCCGCGCGGGCGTGGCAGAAACGCGCGCACGAATTTCAGCGGGCGATAGAGGTGCGCTGCGTCGACGAGATCGTCGAGCCGGTAGCGCACCAGCACGGCGGCGATGCGCAGGAGCCGCGGAATCTGCCGGAGCGGCGTCACGCGCCCGGTTTCCCTAGCCGGCGCACGCGCGCTTCGAGGCGGTCCGTGCGCTCGCGCAGCGCATCGACGTCGTCGAGGAAGGTGTCGACTTCGGCCTTGGCGACGATGTCGCGGCTCTCTTCGCTCAAGAACTCCGCAGTGTCGCGCGCGAACGCGTGTGCGCCGTCGCGCACGCCCGCGAGCGCGCGCCGCACGCCGCGCGCGATCTGGAAGCCGGCGACGTCGCCGAACACGCGCGCGAACGCCTCGTCGAAATCGGGCGAGAAGCGCGACGCGATGCGCTCGATGCGGCGCGCGAGCTCGGCGTCCCCGGCGATGTCGATGCTCCCCGGCGTGATTGCGCCTTCGCGTCCGCGCGCCAGTGCGAGGCCGAGCAAGGCGGACGGTGACGCGCTCACGCGGAGTGCGCTCTCGCCCTCGAAGGCGGGCCCGATCGTCAGCCGGTCGCCCGCGACGGCGATGCGCATCGCGAGCGGCGTGTGCCGGAACTCGACCGTCACCGCGCGGCCGTCGAGCGGGCGCAGCGACGCGCGCGTCTCCGGATCGAGATCGAGGACGCGGTCGAGCGCGCCCTCGAGCGCGCGGCCGAGCAGCGCGAGCAACGGATTCGGTCGGCGCGGCGTCGCGCTGTCGGGGCTCGTGGACATGAAGTCGATTCTACCCGGAGCTCCGCACGTTCTTTCCCTCTCCCGCTTGCGGGAGAGGGTAGGGTGAGGGCACGCCGCAAAAGCCCCTCATCTGCCCTTCGGGCATCTTCTCCCGCAAGCGGGAGAAGAAACGGCAACTCACCGCCCGCGCATGCGCTCGCGCGCGAGGTACGCCGACACGCGCGAGAGCCCCTCGGACATGCCGACGCGCGGCGCATAGCCGAGGTCGCGCCGCGCCGCGGCGATGTTGAACCACGCGCTCTGGCCGAACAGCGTCAGCGCGTCGGTCGTCAGCAGCGGATCGCTGCGCGTCACCGCGCGGCGGAGCGGCGCCGTCGAGGCGAGCATGCGCGCGACAGTGCCCGAGACGCGGCGGATTTCGGTGGCCGGATAACCCGCGGCGCGCAGGAGCCCGTTGACGAAGCCGTCGATCGAGGCCGGCTCGCCCTGCGTGATGAAGTAGGCCTTCCCGGCGATCGGCGAGGCGGGCGCGAGGCGCTCCACCGCGGCGACGTGCGCATCGGCCGCGTTGTCGACGTAGCAGCTGTCGATCTTCTTGCCGGGCTCGCCGAACAGGCGCAGGCGTCCCGATTTCGCGAGCGCCGCGATGCGCGGCAGCCAGCGCGGCTCGCCGGGGCCCCAGAGGAAATGCGGCCGCAGCGCGACGGTCGCGAGCGACGGACCGTTCGCCGCGAGCACGTGCCGCTCGGCGAGCGCCTTGGTCGCGAGGTACGGCGTCGGCGCCTCGGCCGGCATGCGCTGCGATTCGTTGACGCCGTTGAGGTCGCCGTGATCGAGCACGACGCCGGCGCACGAGGTGAAGACGAACTTCCTCACGCCGGCGATCTCGCACGCGGCGAGGAGGTTGTCGGTGCCGCGCACGTTGGCGTCGTAGTAGTCGTCGACGCGGCCGAACGGCGCGACGCGTGCGGCGGTGTGCACGACGATCTCGCGGCCGGCGACGGCGCCGGTCGCGGCGTCGAGCTGCGTGATGTCGCCGCGGAGCTCCTCGATGCCGAGCTCGGCGAGCGCGACGTCGCGCTCGCGCACGAGCGCCGCGACCGCGTGGCCGGCTTCGACCAGGCGCCGCGCGAGGACGCGGCCGAGGAAGCCGGTCGCGCCGGTCAGCAACACGCGCATCGAGGTTCCCCTGAATTGCCGTGCATGGCTCTTTACTTATTTTCCGCTCAGCCGCTCGAAGGTAGCGTGCGCAATGCACGAATCAGGGGTCGAATCCATGCTGCGCGCCGTCCTCCTCGCATTCAGCCTGGCTCTCATCGCCGGGACTGCCCCTGTGCGAGCGACAGAGGAGTTTACCGGGAGGTTGGCATCCGGCGCCTACTACCACGTCCAGATTCCGGACGGCTGGCAGCCGGGCGGCCCGCTGGTGCTCTATCAGCACGGCCTCGACTTCACGACGCCGCACAACACGCCGGGGCTCGGCCCGCTGCGCAGCGTGATGCTGGCCGAAGGCTACGCGATCGCGGCGACCAGCTACAGCGAGCGCGGCTGGGCGCTGTTCAGCGCGATCGACGACAACCGCGATCTGCTCGCCGAATTCGACGCGCTCGCCGGCGCGCCCGGCGAGATCGTGCCGTTCGGCGGCTCGATGGGCGGGCTCGTGACGCTGAAGCTCGCCGAGGCGCCGGGCTTTCCGCCGGTACGCGGCGCGTACGCGCTCTGTCCTGCGGCCGGCGGCGCGCGGCTCTGGGATGCGGCGATCGACCTGCGGCTCGCGTTCGATGCGGTCTGCAGTGCCGACGGCGCGGGCGAGTTTCCCGAAGGCGATCAACCGCTGCCGTGGGCGCTCGACCTGTTCGAAGTGCCGGACGGGCTCGGGGACCTGCTCGACACGAGTCTGCTGCTGCCGGTCTTGGTGCCGCTCGAGCAGTGCACCGGCGTCAGCCTGCCGCCGGTGCTGCGCAACGACGCGATGCAGCGCCGCCTCGACGAGCTGATGGCGTTCATGCACATCACCGACGAGGATTTCTTCGTCACCAACGTCGGCTACGCGACGTACGTCATGAGCGATCTCGTGCGTGCCGACGACAAGCTCGACGATCGCAATCCCTTCACGACGGCCGGCGTCGACTACTCGAGCGATCCGCTGATCGACGCGACGATCCTGCGCATCGTCGCCGATCCCGATGCGGCCACCGAGCTCCACCGCGTCTCCGATTTCGCCGGCATGGTCGGCGATGCGAAGATCCTCTCGATGCACACGAGCCATGATCAGCTCGTGATTCCCGGCAACGAGGATTTCGTGCGCGACGCGCTGCCGGCCGACCAGCGCACGATCGCGATCGTCGACGAGGACGAACCGACGCACTGCGGCTTCAGCGACGCCGAAGGCCTCGCCGGCTGGGAAGCGCTGCGCGCGTGGAAGGACGGCGCGCCGCAGCCCTCGGTGGCCGACCTGCAGCAGTCGTGCAACGAGCTGGTAGCGTCGGCCGGCGTCGATGGACCGTGCCGCTTCGATCCGAATGCCGAGATCGTGCCGTTTGACGACATCGTGCGGCCGCGGCCGCCGCTCACGCCGACGACGCCGGGCCACTCGCGGCACCAGCGTCCGCGCGAGCCCGCGCCGACACGCGTCGCGAAGACCGCGCACGGATTGCCGCCGCTCGAACGCTAGGCGGCCGCGCGTTCTTCCATCAACGCGAAGAGATGGCCGTCGGGGTCTTCCAGGAACGCCATCCAGAGATCCTTCGGCCCGAGCTTGGCGATGAAATGCGGCTCGCCGTTGTGCGCGACTTTCGCGCCGCGCGCGCGAAGCGTGTCGAACGTCGCGTCGAGATCGGCGACTTCGAAGTAGAGCGCCGTGCCAGCCGGCTTCACCTTCGGGCCTTCGTTCGCGCCGAGCATGAAGCGCACGCCGGCGACGTCGAAGAACGCGACGTTCGGCGCCTCGAAGAGGAACTTGAGCCCCACCGTGTCGCGCCAGAACGCGATCGCGCGGTCCATGTGGGTGACGGTGAGGGCGATCTGGCCGATGCGGCCGAGGGCGGGTTCCGGCATGGCGCGATCTCCGCGGAGAACGCGCCGATCATGCGCGCGTCGTGCGCGCGGCGCCAGCGACGTCAGTGTTCCTTGACCGGATACGTCTCGACGCCGTCGGGCGGCGGCGGCACGTCGCCTTCGCGGCGCACCGGGATCTTCGCGATCGTGCCGCAGGTGTAGGCGTTCCAGCTCTGCGCGCCGTCGCGCGGTTGGCCGATCGGCCGGATCGTGTCGGCGCCGAGGCCGGCGGCTTCGTTGCGCGCCATGATCTCGAGCTCGTCGCTGACTTTGAGGCCGCTGCGATCGACCGGGCCGACGCGGTCGAGCACCGACACCGTGACCTGGCCGGCCGGATGGCAGCCGCCGACGTTGCCGTCCCAGGCGACGCGCACTTTCTCGCCGCCGGAATCGAGCTTGATGCCCCAGCTGCACGCGGCGGCGAGCGAGGCGAGGCACACGATGACGAGGCGTTTCATGCGAGCGGATCTCCGCGACCGAGTCGCGCGGATGCTAGCGCGGCGGAGCTGAACACCGCCGCGCTCGCTGATCCTCGATCGCTCAGCGCAGGATCTTGCCTTCGGCGTCGAGGATCTTTACGTCGCCGAGCTTCAGGTCGCGCACCGGCTTCTCGATCTTCTTGAGATCGCCGACGATGACCCAGGTGAACGCGTCGGGCTTGATGATCTCGGTCGCCGCCGCCTGCACGCCGGCGTCGGTCTGCGCTTCGATGCGCGGCTTCAGCGTCTCGACGTAGTTGTCCGGCCGATCGTAGACGACGATGCCGTTCATCGCGCCGAGCACGGCGCCGGTCGTCTGGTATTCGCCCGGCATGCTGCGCACGTCGCCGACCTTGATCTTGTCGATCTCCTCGGACGTGAGGGGCTTCGGCCCGATCACGTCCTTCGATTCGCGCAGGAGCTCGGCGGCGGATTCGGCCGTCTTGTCGGTCTGCACCGGCGCGTACAGCATGAAAGGCCGCTGCCCGAGCGCGTTGACGAGGAAGCTGAAGGCGCCGTAGGCCCAGTGCTTGTCCTCGCGCAGGTTCATGTTGAGCCGCGACGTGAACGCGCCGCCGAACGCACCGCTCATCGTCTGGATCTCGAGATCGTTCTTCGCCTTCGTCGACGGCGCGAGCACGCCGGCGAGGATCAGCGACTGCGGCGCGCCGGGCTTGTCCATGAGATAGACGCGCGGTTTCTTCGGCGCTGCGACCGTGCCAAGGTTCTTCTTCGCGAGCGGCGTCGCCGGCGCCTTCCAGTCGCCGAACACGGCATCGAGCTGCGGGATGATCGTCGCGAGCGTCGTGTCGCCGGCGACGAGGATCTTCGCGTTGTCCGGACGCAAACGCTCGTGCACGTAGGCGCGAAGTTCCTTGTCCGTCAGCGCCTTGATCGCCGCCTCGTTGCCGGAGCCCGTGAACGGAATCGCGTACGCATGGCCGTCGCCGTACAGCAGCGGCGGCAGCGTGCGCAGCGCGAGGCCGCGCGGCTGCGTCTTCTCCTGCGCGATGCGCGCGAGCCACTGGCCGCGGATGCGCGAAAGGTCATCGTCGCGGAAAGCGGGGTTGCGCACGATGTCGGCATACAACGCGAGCGAGGGCACGATCTGCGAGGACAGCGCGCTCAGGCCCGCGCTCGACGTGTCGAGCCCCGAGCCCGCGTTGATCTCGGCGCCGAGGCGCTCCTCGCGGCGCGCGATCTCGAGCGAGTCGAGCGTCGTCGTGCCTTCGTCGAGCATCGCCATCGTGAACGCCGACGTGCCGGGACCGCGGCCCTGGTCCGACGCATAGCCTGCGTCGAACAGCATCTGCATCTGGATCACCGGGATCGTGTGGCGCTCGGCGAGCACGACCTCGATGCCGTTCTTGAGCTTGCCGCGCTGGAGCTTCGGGAACGTGAGATCGGGGAATGCGTCGACCTTCGGCACGCCCTTGTCGCGCGCGATGCTCGACGGCATCACGGTGAAGTCGCCCTTCGGCGGCATGACCGGCGCGGGGCGGCCTTCGATCGCCGCGCGGCCGACGGTCTCGGCTTCGTCCTTCGCGTCCTCGGTCGCGCCCTTCGGCGCCGGCGTCACGGTCAGCGTGTAGTCGCCTTGCGAGAGCCACTGCTTCGCGCTCGCGAGCACGCTCCCGCGCGTCGCGGCGTCCATGCGCGCGAAGTCGGCCTTGTACGCGCCGGGATCGCCGCGGTAGAGCTGGCCTTGCGCGAGGATCGACGCCTTGCCGTTGACGCGTTCCAGGCGGCGGATGAACGACGCGCGCGTCGACACCTTCACGCGCGCGAGCTCATCGTCGGTCGGGCCTTCCTTGAGGAAGCGTGCCCATTCGTCGGCGATCGCCGCTTCGACTTTCGCCGGCTCGACGCCGCGCTTCACGTCGGCCTGCAGCTGCGCCATCGAGGCCAGCGCGAACGACTGCACTTCGAACGAGACGTCGTCGACGAGCTTGTCCTTGTAGACGAGCCGCTCGTAGAGACGCGACGTCTTGCCGCCGCCAAGCACGGCCGCGGCGAGGTCGAGCTCGGCGCTGTCCGCGTCGCCGAGCCACGGCGTGTTCCACTCGCGGTAGATGCGCGTCTGCGCGACTTCGTCGGTCATCGTGTCGCGCGTCGACTGGGTGCGCGGCGCCGCCCACGGCTGCTGGCGCGGCACGGGCGGGCCGGCCGGGATGTCGCCGAAGTATTCCTGCATCTTCGCTTTCGCGACGTCGGGCGTGATGTCGCCGACGAGCGCGACGGTCACGTTCGCCGCGCCGTAGTTCGACGAGAACCACTGCTTGACGTCGGCGAGCGAGGCCGCGTCGAGATCCTTCATCGAGCCGATCGTGTCGTGATGGTACGGATGGTTCGCCGGGAACGCGTTCGCGCTCATGCGCTCGTCGACGCGGCCGTACGGCTCGTTCTCGCCCTGGCGCTTCTCGTTCTGCACGACGCCGCGCTGCTCGTCGAGCTCCTTCTGGCCGATCGCGCCGAGGAGGTGCCCCATGCGGTCCGATTCCATCCAAAGTGCCATGTCGAGCGCGGTGACCGGGACGGTTTCGAAATAGTTCGTGCGGTCGTACCACGTCGTGCCGTTCTGGTCGGTCGCGCCGGCGAGCTCGAACGGGCGGAAGAATTCGTCCTTGTGGTTCTCCGAGCCCTGGAACATCAGGTGCTCGAAGAGGTGCGCGAAGCCGGTCTTGCCGTCGGGCTCGTCGGCCGAGCCGATGTGGTACCAGACGCTGACCGCGACGACCGGCGCCTTGTGATCCTCGCTGACGACGACGGTGAGCCCGTTCGGCAGCGTGAAGCGCGTGAACGGAATGTCGATCGTGTCGGGCGCGGTCGCCGAAGCGGTGCCGGCGAGCGCGGCAGTCAGCACGAAGGCGGCGAGGCCGCGGGCAAGAAGCGTCTGCATGGAATCTCCTGGGAGGGCGGGCGCCGGCTCGGCGCGTCCCTGAAAATCGGACCTGGGCCGAGGCTAGACCGCGCGCCGTGCCGGATGCAACGGACGATGGTCATGAACCCGGGTAGACTCGCGCCTCCTTCGAAAGTTTCGCGACGGATTGCGCATGCTTCAGGCGCTCGTCACCGGTGCGAACCGCGGTCTCGGGCTCGAGATGACGCGCCAGCTGCTCGCGCGCGGCGATCGCGTCGTCGCCGCATGCCGGCATCCCGGAAAGGCGCTGCCGCTGACGCGCTTCGCCGGCGAATATCCGGGCCGCCTGCACGTGCTGCCGCTCGATCTCACCGACGCGCGCTCGATCGCCGAGCTCGCACGCGAGGTCGGCGCGCTCGATCTCGACATCGATCTGCTCGTCAACAACGCCGGCATCCTGTCAGAGCACGAGCGCTTCGGCGCGGTCGAATCGAAGGCGCTGCGCGACAGCTTCGCGGTCAACGCCGAGGGCGCGTTCCTGCTGACGCAGGCGCTGCAGGCCGATCTCTCGGACGGTGCGAAAGTCGTGAATCTCTCTTCGACGCTGGGCTCGATCGCGCGCACCGATTCGCTGTACAGCCCGAGCTACGCGATCAGCAAGGCGGCGCTCAACATGGCGACGCGGCTCCTCTCGATTGCATTGCGCGAGCACGGCATCATCGTGATCGCGCTCAGCCCCGGCTGGGTGCAGACCGACATGGGCGGCGCCGGCGCACCGCTGAAGGCCGAGGCCGCGATCGCGTCGATGCTGCGCGTGATCGATCATCTGACGCCGTCCGACAGCGGCCGCTTCCTCGCGCAGACCGGCGAATCGATTCCCTGGTGAGAGCCCGCATGCCCAAGCTCGTCGCACTGATCGCAGGATGCCTCGTCGCCGCGTCGGCACGCGCCGACGAGGTGCGCATCGACATCGTGTTCTCGAACGGCTTCGATCCGCTGCCGACGGCGACGGTGTATCGCATCGGCAGGATCGCGCTGCGCGATCCGCACGTGTCCTATTCGCTCGGCTTCTGTCTCGACGTCACCGACACGTTGAACCAGCAGCTCCAGGACCAGCTCGATGCCGACGCCGACGGCAACGGCTTCTACGACGCGAGCCCGCTCGCCATCATGAAGCCCTACGCCGAGGACGGCGCCGCGCATCTCTTCGAGAGCGAGGACGGCGACTGCACGACGGCGTCGCCTTCGCATTGCACGCCCGGCACCGTGCCGCCGGTCGCGCGCTGGTATGCCTCGTTCGACGTCTCGCCACCGACGGTGTGCCTCGGCCCGCTGCCCGGCACGACGAGCGGCTACACGCCGCCGGTGCCGGCGCCGGGCGGACAGTGCTTCGCGACGAGCGCGCTCGACACGACGCTGCCACTCGGTACGCTGGCCGTGCCCCTGTGGGATACGCAATTCGCGGCGCCGTGGCCCGCGCTCGGCGGATCGACGTCGGGCGGACTCCTGCGCGGCTTCCTGCGCGAGGCCGACGCCGACGCGATCGACGTCGACCTGAACGGGCAGAGCGTGCCGCTGTCGCGATTGCTGCCCGACGGCAACGGAAGCTGCGCGACCAACGTCCCCAATGGTCTGGACAGCGACCGCGACGAGCCCGGCTGGTGGATGTACCTCGAATACCGGCTCGACGCGGTGTCGTCGAGTGGCTTTTGAGGGCCGGGATCGGCTAGCTTCGTCGCGCCAGCGAGCCGGAGAGTCACGAAGATGCGGGCACCCGCGCTGATCACCGTCGCCGCGATCTCGGCCATCGCGGTCGCGGTCGTGTTGCTGACGCAGCTGCCGTCGCCGCCGCAGAAGCCCGCGCCCGTGACCGACCAACGCGTCGCCGCGGCCGCGACGCCTGCGGCCCCCGCGCCGGCACAACCGGCCCCCGCGCCGCCTGCCGCCGAAGCGCATCCCGCGGAACCGGCGAAGCCCGATGTCGTGCCGACACCGAAGGCCGAGGAAGCCGTCGCGGCCGAATCGGCGGCCGACGACAGCGTCGATGCCGACGCAGGCGCCGAGGAAGCCGCCGACGACAATGCCGACGACGAGGGCGACGCGTCCTCGTCGGTCGACGCCGGCCATGCCGCCGATCTCCTCGCGGACTGGGTGGCCAAGCAGGACGCCATGGCGACCAACGAAGGCGAAACGCCGCCGCCGGGCGTGCAGGCGCTGCGCACGTTCGATCACGAAAGCAGCTCGGACTGGTCCGAGGCGACGGAGCAGCAGGTCGAGGCCGCGCTGAACCAGTGGCTCGACAACCTGCCGGCCGAGGTGCGCGACCACATCGAGATCATCCACGTCGAATGCCGCGAGACGCTGTGCCAGATCCTCGCCGCCGACAACGAGGCCGGCCGGCAGAACGAGCGTGCGGAGGCCTCGCAGGAATGGCAGCAGGCGATCGCGACGCTGCCGCAGCAGCCGTGGTGGAACGAGCTCGGCTTCGTCGACGTCAGCAACGCCGTCAACACCGATGCCGAGAGCGGCTACGTCCTCTACCAGACGTACCTGCGCCGCGAAGTGAAGCCCGCCGGCTGACCTCGCGCGCTCACGCCTCGCGCGCGAAGTCGCTCACCTCGTCGAGGAAGCGCTGCGCCTTCGCGATGCTGCGGCCGGCGGCGCTGTCCTCGAGATATTTCGCGATACGCTCGCGGCGCGGCTGCTTCGCCCACTTGAGGAACAGCAGCATGAGGCCGAGGCAGCCGAGCCCCGACGCGACGAGGATCCAGACGACGTCCGGATTGATCGCATAGACGTCGACGCCGAACAGCACCTCGAAGAGCCACAGCACGAACGGCACCCAGATCACGCAGCCGATCGCGCCGAAGATCGGCGCGATGCGGATGCGCCATGCGCGGAGCTTCGCGAGGCGCTCCTGGATCCCGACGACCGGCGCCGCGTAGTCGATGCGGCGCAGGAGATCGAGATCGCGCGCGCCGGACACGATGAACATCAGCGCGTAAACGTGCAGCGACACGCCGACGACGACGAGGTGCGGCGTGTCGACGTGCTCGACCCAGAACGGCGCGAACAGGAGCGCGAGCAGCGCGCCGGCGACGATCTGCGCGATCTGGCCTACTTTCAGCGGACACAGGCTCTTGCGCAGGCGATCGAGCCGGCCTTCGCGGAACGCGGCGAGGTTCAGCGCTTCCTGCCGTGCGAGGCGGCGGTCGAGCAAGGTCCACGCATTCTTCATCTCGTCGAGCTCCACGGTCATTCTCCTTGCGGGTTCATGCGCGCGCGCAGCGACTGCTTCACGCGATGGATCTTGGTGGCGACGTTGGTCTCGCTGATGCCGAGGATGTCGGCGATCTCGCGATAGCTCAGCTCGTCGAGGTAGAGCAGGATCAGCGCGCGGTTGAGCTCGTCGAGGCCTGCGATGAACGCGCGGAGCTCGGCGAGG
>DATFRS010000043.1:0-5802 GCA_035263065.1 Rhodanobacteraceae bacterium | reverse complement strand
GATGGTGAGCGTGTAGGCCTGATCGCCGATGGCGATCTCGCGACGCAGGGGCTTGTCGAGTTTGGTCATGGGTCGGTCCTTTTGTTCTAGGGCTGGTGCAAAGGCCAGCATGGCGGGGGTCGGGCCGTGAATCAAGGATCGGGGGCGTCCTCGACCCTCATTTCGCGGCTTCCCGGATGATTTGTCGCATAAAAGCAACGAATTCGCGGCCCGAAACCTGAACGGCTGCGCCCGCGGATGATCGCACGGCGGCAGGCCCGCTGCGGCATCGCGCAGGCCCGGCGTTCAAGCGGCGTTAGGACGCCGTGCGGGACGCGAGGTGCCGCTCCACGGCCTGATCCACCGTGTAGAACATGCGCCCGCTGCCGAGCGTCTCCCCGAGCGGCGAGCGCCGCACCATCGGCAGCACGCGCGGATTGAGGCCTACGACCCAGAGCGCAATGCCGCGCTCGCGCAGCGTGCGCTCGGCTGCGATCAGCATCTTGAGCGCCGTGTACTCGACGTCGAAGACGCCGCCGAGATCGAGCACGACGATCTCGGGTTTCGCGGCCGCGATCAGCGGCTGCATCTTCTGGCCGACCTGCTCGGCGTTGGCGAAGAAGACGCGGCCTTCGGGCCGGAGCACGAGGATGCCGGGGACCGATTCGTCGTCGGGATGCTCGTCGCTCACCGGCCGGAACACGCGGGTGCCGCGCTTTCGCACGAGCACGTACACGGGCAGATCCGCGAGCTGATGCGCGAGCGCGACGAGCGACACCACGATCGCGACGAGGATGCCTTGCAGCGTGCCGAGCAGCACGACGCCGATCATCGCGACCAGCGCCCACACGAACTCGGTGCGCCTGACGCGCAGGATCGCGCGGAATTCGACCGGCTGGATCAGGCCGACCGAATAGACGATGACGACCGCCGCGAGCGTCGCCTGCGGCATCAGGCCGATCAGCGGCGCGAGGATGAGCATCGTGCCGAGCGCCGTCGCCGCCGTGACGAGGCACGCGGCCTGCGTGCGCGCGCCGGCGCGAAGATTGACGGCGGTCTGGCTCGTGCCGCCGCCGGCCGGCATCGCGCCGAGCAGCGCGCCGCCGGCGTTGGCGATGCCGGTCGCGACGAGCTCGCGGTTCGCGCCCGGCTGCGGCTCGCCTTCGCGCACGAACGCGCGTCCCGCCGCGATCGTTTCCGTGAAGCTCATCAGCGCGATGCCGAGCGCCGGCGGCCACAGCGCTTCGACGAGCGAAAGCTTCGGCCACGTCAGCGACGGCAGGCCGGTCGGCACGTGGCCGACGATCTCGACGCCCTGCGAGGAGAGGCCGAGCCACGTCACGCCCGCGATGGCGACGGCGACCGCGACGAGCGGCGCCGGCACGCGCGGCGCGAAGCGCTCGAGCACGATCAGGAGGCCCGCCGTGATCGCCGCGACGGCGAGCGTCAGCAGCGAGGCGTGCGGGAGGTTCGCGACGATCGAGACCACGTTCTGGAAAAAGGGTCCTTTCGGAAAATGGATGCCGAGCAGCTTCGGGATCTGGTCGACGACGATGACGACTGCGATGCCGGCCTTGAAGCCGATCAGCACGGGCTCGGAAATGAAATTCGCGACGAAGCCGAGCCGCAGCACCGACGCGACGACGAGCATCGCGCCGACCAGGAGCGACAGCGTCGCGGTCGCCGCGACGAGATCGGCGGCGTTGCCGTCGGGCGCCACGCGCGCGAGCGCCGTCGCGGTCAGGATCGCGAGCGTTGTCGTCGTGCTGACGCTGAGCCGCCGCGAGCTCCCGAGCAACGCGTAGATCACCATCGGCACGAGCGAGGTGTAGAGGCCGACTTCGACGGGGAGCCCCGCGACGGTCGCGTAGGCGAGGCTCTTCGGCAGCACGACCGCGGCGGCCGTGAGGCCGGCGACGACGTCGGGCTTGATGAATTGTCGGTCGTAGTCGAGCAGGCCGTTCGAGGCGGAGCGCGGCGCCGGATCGTGCGGCATGGCCTCTCCCGATGCGGTGACCGGAACGTGCGTCGCCGATGATAATCGCCTTTTGCCGAGGCCGATCGCGATGAGGGAGATTTCGACGAGGCGAGAATGCGCATGGGTCATCGGCATCGCACTGCTCGTCGGCTCCGGCGGGCTCATGGCGGAACCGCCGGTGCAGTCGTTCGATGCCGACATACCGGTGGCGCCGATGCCCGTGCGGAGCGAAGGGCGGGAGCTCCTCGCCTACGAACTGCATCTCACGAACTTCGCCGACGGCCCGCTCCTGCTGAAGAGCGTTCGCGTCCTCGACGCCGACCGCGGGAGCGTCCTCGCGACGTTTGCCGGAGACGATCTCGCCGGTCGCCTGAAAGTCGTCGGTGCCTCAAGCGCAGCGAAGATCGAAGGCGGTCGGCGCGCGATCGTGTTCGTCGAGATCGATCTCGCACCCGGTGCATCGGTTCGTGCGCTCGCGCACGAGATCGAATTCGAAACCCCGACCGGGACGGCGCGGACACTGACGCCGGCACGCGTCGCGATGCACGCGATCGACGTGCCGCATCTCGGCCCGCCGCTGCACGACGGGCCGTGGGTCGCCGTCCACGATCCGCGCTGGCCGCGCGGTCACCGGCGCGTCGTCTACGCGATCGACGGCAAGGCGAAGCTGCCGGGCCGCTTCGCCGTCGACTGGGTCGGCGCCGACAAACATGGTGCGGTCACGCACGGAAATCCGGATCGTCCTGCCGACGCGATGGGCTACGGCGCCGAGGTGCTCGCAGGCGCGGACGCGACGGTCGCCGCGATGCGCGACGGCATGAACGAGAGCGATTCGATCCAGGGCAATCCCGCGCATGCGCTCGGCGACGGCGCGGGCAACTACGTCGTGCTGCAGGTCGCGCCCGATCGCTACGCGTTCTACGAGCATCTGCGCCCCGGCAGCGTTCGCGTGCGCACGGGCGAGCGCGTGCGCAAAGGCGATGTCATCGGCGCGCTCGGCTTCAGCGGCGATACGACCGGTCCGCATCTGCACCTGCACGTCGCCGACTGCGCCGATCCGCTCCGCTGCGAGGGCATGCCGTTCGTGATCGAAGGCATGCACGAGCTCGGCCGCTACGACGACGTGGGCGATCTCGGCAAGAAACCGTGGCGCGCCGCCGAGCGCGCGGACGTCGGCGAATGGCCGGGGCGCAACGTCGTCGTGAGGTTTCCGTAGGGCGGCCGCTCACGCGGCGACCGGAGCGATCTGCGGCAGCGCCAGGTGGCCGCTCTTGATCCAGACCCGCGCACCGGCCGCCGCGGCACGAGCGTTCAAGGCGGCGCCGGGCGGCAGCCTCAGCCAGGATTGCGCCCGGAACGTTTCGCCCATCGCACGAAAAGCGCCGTCGATGACGAGCACTTCGAGACCACCGGGCGAGTCGAGCGGCACCATGGCGCCGGGACGCCAGCGCGCGAGGCGCACGTACTCGCGCGCGTCGCGGAAGAGCGGCATGACCTCCGCGTCCGCCCGGCCCGGAACCGGGAGGAACGGCATCTTGCCCGTGTCGATGCGCACGTGCGTGCGATCGTCGGCGTCGAATTGCCAGAGCTTCACGAAGATCGTGCAGCCCGGCGCCGAGCCCGGCGTGTGATGCGAGGTCGGCGGATTGCGAAGGTAGGAGCCGGCGGGGAAGTCGCCGTGCTCGTCCTGAAACACGCCTTCGAGCACGAGGATTTCCTCGCCGCCGCCGTGCACGTGCGCGGAGAAGCGGCTCTCGGGCGCGTAGCGCACGATGCTGGTCGCGCGTGCGATCTCGTTGCCGAGACGGTCGAGCATTCTGCGCTCGACGCCTGCGATGGGCGACGGCGTCCACGGCTGGCGCGCGGCGTGCACCGCGACGGCCTGCGAGAAGTCCGCGTTCAGGTCCATGGGACGATGCCTTCGGTCATGCGTGGAGGACGCTCGGACGCTTCGCAATCCGGGCGCGCCAGGCTTTGAGATTCTTCAGGGCTGCCGGCATTTCGATGTTGCCGATGTCGGCGTAGGCGCAACCGGCGAACGCCGTGATGTCGGCGATCGAGAACGTGTCGCCCGCGAGGTAGGGCTGCCTGCCCAGCACGCCGTCGAGATAGTGCAGGGTGCCGAGCGCGCGCTCGCGATTCTTCTCGCCCCATGCGGCGTTCTGGTAGATCTCGATGTGCGGACCGAGGCCCGGCGTCGCATGGTGAAAATAGGTCGCGGCGGCATCGAGCAAGCCCGCCTCCGCGCGACGCTGCATCATGTGGATGACGGCGCGCTCGCGAGCGCCGCTGCCGGTCAGCGTCGGCGGACCCTCGAGGTTGTCGATGTACTCCGTGATGGCGGTGCACTCGGTGATGCAGGTGCCGTCCTCGAGCTCCAGCACGGGCACCGTGCCCGATGGATTCTTGGCGAGGAAGGCCGGGCGCCTGTGCTCGGCGGCCGGCACGTCGACATGCACGAACTCGACCCTGGCGGCGAGATTCTTCTCGGCGAGCGCGATGCGAATACGCGTCGGATTCGGAAAGCCCTTGAAATCGTAGATCCTGAGCATGAAGAGTCCTTGGATTCTGAAAAGGGGAGGCGACGGGTTGTGTCGGCTCAGTCGGCGAACAGGTGCGTGCCGTGCGTCACCGCCGCCCCCGCGCGCAGCGCCGCGGCGACGAACACGGTTTCGGCGAGATCGTCCTCGGTGGCGCCGGCGCTGATCGCGGCCTTGCGATGCACCTCGATGCAGTAGAGGCACTGCGTGGTCAGCGCGACGGCGATGGCCATCAGTTCCTTGTACTTCTTCGGGATGGCGCCGTCGGCGAGGGCGTGCTGATCGAGCGCCTTGAAACCGGCCATGGCCGATGGCGCGCGCTGCCCGAAGGCTCCGATTCGTTTGAGGTTTGTCATGTCGAACATGAGAAACGTCCTACTAGTTGGGAGATACGGTGATCAAAAAAAAACCCGATCAGGCGGACTGATCGGTGCCGAGTCCCTTGAGGAGCCCCGTCACGACCTGATCGAAGGCCGACGGATCCTGCAGGGAAAGAGATACGAACGTCGCGCCCTGAAGCGCCGCGAGGATGGTCTTGGCCTCGTGTTGCGGCTTCGTCGCGGGACGCAATGCGCCGCCGGCGCGGGCATCGCGCAGGATCTGCTCGAGCCAGCGCAGGTTGAGATCGAAGAATCGCCGAACGCCGGCCTGGATCCGGCGCGGCAGAACGGCGACCTCGGATGCGAGCACGCCGCACAGGCATCCCTTTCCGGCCGCGAGCCCCTCGCGGTAGAGCCCAGCATAAGCGCGCAGCCGCTTGACGACGTCGTCGGTCCGGGCGCTGATCCGATCGAGCTCCCCGGCGAACGCGTCCGTGTAGGCTTCGACGATCGCCACGCCAAGCTCTTCCTTGGTCGGAAAGTGGTGGTGGATCGACGGCTTGCGGATGCCGACGGCATCGGCGAGATCGGCGTACGAAAATGCCGAATACCCGCGCCGGCGGATTTCGCTGGTGGCGACGTCGATCAGGCTGGAGCGCGTATCGGAGCTCATGAAAGTCAACCTACCAACTAGAAGGTTGTCTGTCAACTGCACCCGTTTCGACGCGGCCGGCGAGACACGGCCAGCGCGATCGGTCGACGATTCATGATGCGTATCGGAGCTAAGCGCGCGCGGCATTCGCGCCAGCATTGCCGCGCCATTACGAACGACGGCGGCTGGCGCGCGGATGCTGAGTCAGTGGTGCCCAGGAGAGGACTCGAACCTCCACGGTTTTACCCGCTAGTACCTGAAACTAGTGCGTCTACCAATTCCGCCACCTGGGCAGGTGCGGATGCCGGACGGCATCCTTTCGGGGGCGCGAAC
>DATFRS010000042.1:0-15015 GCA_035263065.1 Rhodanobacteraceae bacterium | reverse complement strand
CTACGCCTGGTTTGGCACGCCGCCCGGAAAGTCGGGCCCGCGCGCGGGTACCGCCCCTGCGGTCACGATCGCGATCGCGAAGAAAGCCGGCACGAACGCCGCCGACATCACCGACGCAGTGCGCGCGCGCCTCGTTGCGCTCGAAGGCGTCGCGATTCCGGCGGGCGTGCACGTCGAGGTGACGCGCGACTACGGCCGCACCGCGGACGACAAGGCCGAAAAGCTGATCCACAAACTCCTGTTCGCGACGCTCTCGGTCGTGCTGCTCGTGCTGTTCTCGCTCGGCTGGCGCGAGGCGATCGTCGTCGGCAGCGCGGTCGTCATCACGCTCGCGATCACCCTCTTCGCGTCGTGGGGGCTCGGCTTCACGATCAATCGCGTGTCGCTGTTCGCGCTGATCTTCTCGATCGGCATCCTCGTCGACGACGCGATCGTCGTCGTCGAGAACATCCACCGGCACCTGACGCGCGACGGGCTGCCCCTGCGCGAGGCGATTCCGCGCGCGGTCGCCGAGGTCGGCGGCCCGACGATCCTCGCGACGTTCACCGTGATCGCCGCGCTGCTGCCGATGGGATTCGTCACGGGGCTCGTCGGCCCGTACATGCGCCCGATTCCGATCAACGCGTCCGCCGGCATGCTGCTGTCGCTCGCGATAGCGCTGACGGTGACGCCGTGGCTCGCGCTGCGTCTCCTGAAGCGCCACGGCGGCAGCGGCGAAAGCGCACCGCGCTCGGGCCTGCATCGCCTCTTCGAGCGCGTCATGCCGCCGTTCCTCGACGGCCCGCGCGCGGCCGCGCGCCGTCGCTGGCTGTTCGGCGCGATCGGCATGCTGGTGCTCGGCGCCGTCGCGCTCGTCGGCGTGCGCGCGGTGATCCTGAAGATGCTGCCGTTCGACAACAAGAGCGAGTTCCAGGTCGTCGTCGACCTGCCGGAGGGCACGGCGCTCGAGCGCACGAACGCGCTGCTCGTCGACCTCGCGCATGCGCTCGATCGCGTGCCCGAAGTCGAGAGCTACGAAGGCTACGCCGGCACGGCGAGCCCGATCACGTTCAACGGCCTCATGCGCCAGTACTACCTGCGCAGCGGACCGATCGTCGGCGACCTGCACGTCGGTCTCGTCGACAAGGCCGAGCGCCACCGCAAGAGCCATGCGATCGCGCTCGCCGTGCGTCCCGCGCTCGCGAAGATCGGCGAGCGTTACGGCGCGTCGGTCAAGATCGTCGAAGTGCCGCCGGGCCCGCCGGTGCTCGCGCCGATCGTCGCGGAGATCTACGGCCCGAGCGCGAAAGGCGTCAACGACACCGCTCTCGCGGTCGAGCAGGCGTTCCGCACCGACGCTGACATCGTCGACGTCGACACCAGCGTCGAAGCCGACGCGCGGCGCGATGTCGTCGTCGTCGACCGCGAGCGCGCGGCGCGTCTCGGGCTCGACCAGGCCGGCCTTGCGCGTGCACTGCGCACCGCCTTGTCCGGCGACGACGCAACGTTCCTCATGGACGGCCGCAGCAAGTACGCGCTGCCGGTGCGCATGCGTCTTCCCGCCGGCGATCAGGCGGCGACCGAAAAGCTGCTGGCGCTGCGCGTACGCGCGCACGACGGCTCGCTCGTGCCCCTGTCGGAAGTCGTCGAGGTCGTCGCGGCGGCACGCCAGCAGGCCGCGTTCCACAAGGACCTCCTGCCCTGCGCCTACGTGACCGGCGACGACGCCGGCGCGACCGACAGCCCGCTCTACGGCATGTTCGCGATGTTCTCGCGCTTCGGCCGCGAATCGGTCGCCGGCCACACGCTGGCGCAGCACTTCGTCGCGCAACCGGCCGACACCTCGACGTTCGCGGTCAAGTGGGACGGCGAATGGCAGATCACGCGTGAGATGTTCCGCGACATGGGCCTCGCCTATGCCGGCGGCCTCGTGCTGATCTATCTCCTCGTCGTCGGGCAGTTCCGGAGCTACGTCGTGCCGCTCGTCATCATGGCGCCGATCCCGCTGACGGCGATCGGCGTGATGCCGGGGCATGCCCTCCTCGGCGTGCAGTTCACGGCGACATCGATGATCGGCATGATCGCGCTCGCCGGCATCATCGTGCGCAACTCGATCCTCCTGATCGACTTCGTCAACCAGGCGACGGCCGCCGGCCGCGCGCTGCGCGACGCGGTCATCGACGCCGCGGCCGTGCGTGCGAAGCCGATCGCCCTGACCGCGCTCGCAGCCGTGATCGGCGGCTTCTTCATCCTCGACGATCCGATCTTCGAGGGCCTCGCCGTGTCGCTGATCTTCGGCATCCTCGTCTCGACCGTCCTGACGCTGCTCGTCATCCCGCTCTTGTATTACGCTTGGCTCGCGCGCACGGCGCCGCCGGGAACCGTCCGATGAGCGACAGCGAAACGATCCTTCTGACGATCACGCAGGAATCCGACTACGAATTCCGCGTGCGCTTCGACGACACCGCGCTCGGCGAGCTAGCGGCCGACGAGTCGCCGCCGATCGGTCGCGGCGCCGGCCCCGATCCGACGCGCCTTCTCGCCGCCGCGGTCGGCAATTGCCTGAGCGCGAGCCTCCTGTTCGCGCTGCGCAAGTTCAAGAACCAGCCCGGCAGGATCGTCACGCGGGTGCGCGCAGAGCACGTGCGCAATGCGCAGAAACGGCTGCGCGTCGGGCGCATCGCCGTCGAGATCGCGTTGCCGGAGTCGGCCGCCGAGTATGCCCAGCTCGACCGGATCCTTGCGCAGTTCGAGGACTTCTGCACGGTGACCGAAAGCGTGCGCGCCGGCGTGCCGGTCGAGGTCAGCGTGCGCGACGCGTCCGGCGCAATCGTGCACACGTCGGAGCACGCGCCTTGAGCGGCGGCGTCGCGACGCCGGTCGTGCGGAGCTTCCATCACGCCGACAGCGGCACCTGGACGCACGTCGTGGTCGATCCCGCGACGCAGCGCGCGGCGATCGTCGACGGCGTGCTCGACTTCGACGTGCCGTCGGGCCGCATCCGCGCCGATTCGGCGCAGCGCGTGCTCGAATACGTCGCCACGGCGACACTCGACGTCGCGTGGATCCTCGAGACGCACGCGCATGCCGATCATCTTTCGGCGGGCGCGTGGCTCGCCGAGCAGACCGGCGCGAAGCTCGGCATCGGCGCCGGCATCGTCGAGGTGCAGCGCACGTTCAAGCGCATCCTCGATCTCGGCGAGGATTTCCGCGCCGACGGCGCCGGCTTCGACCGGCTGTTCGACGACGGCGACGTGATCGACGTCGGCGAGCTCGCGATCCGGGTCCTCGCGACGCCGGGCCACACGTCGGACAGCGTGAGCTATCTCGCCGGCGACGCCGTGTTCGTCGGCGATACGCTGTTCTCGCCGAGCGGCGGCACCGCGCGCTGCGACTTTCCGGGCGGCGACGCGAGCGCGCTGTTTCGCTCGATCATGCGCCTCTACGACCTGCCGGAGGACACGCGCGTGTTCCTCTGCCACGACTATCCGCCGGCCGACGTCGGGCCAACCGCCGAGGTCGCGCTCGTCGCCGAGAAGGTCGGCAACGTGTTCGCGCCGGCGACGACGACGGAAGGCGCCTTCGTCGCACGGCGCATGCAGCGCGATGCGGGGCTCGCGGTGCCGAAGCTGCTCTGGCCCGCGATCCAGTTCAACCTCCGCGGCGGACGGCTGCCGCCGGCCGCCGACGGGCGGACGTTCTTCAAGCTGCCGGTGGGCTTCGCCGCGACGCAATGAAGCCGGCTAACGACCGCAACGCCGGCATCGACTTCCTGCGCGGTCTCGCCGTGCTGCTCGTCGTGCTGCACCACATCCATCTGCGCTTCACGCTGAACCATTTCGACGTCGCGAACCTCGTGCCCAGGCCGCTCGGCCGCGTCATGTTCTGGAGCGGCTACTACGCGGTGATCGTGTTCTTCGTGATCTCGGGCTATCTGATCACGAGCTTGTCGCTGCGACGCTGGACGACGCTCGATCGCATCGACGTGCGCGCGTTCTATGCGATGCGCGCGGCGCGCATCCTGCCCTGCCTCATCGCCCTGATCGCGGTGCTCGCGGCGCTGCATCTCGCCGGCGCGCAGGACTACGCGATCGTTCCGGCCCGTGCATCGCTCGGCCGCGCCGCGATCGCGGCGCTGACGTTCCACTTCAACTGGCTCGAAGGCGCGCGCGGCTATCTGCCGGGCTCGTGGGACGTGCTGTGGTCGCTGTCGATCGAGGAGGCGTTCTACGTCGTGTTCCCGCTCGCGTGCCTCGTCACGCGTCGCGAGGCCGCGCTCGTCGTTCCGCTCGTTGCGCTGATCGCGATCGGACCGTTCAGCCGCATCGCGAATGCGAACAGCGAGCCGTGGGACGAGTACGCATACCTCGCCTGCATGGACGGCATCGCGTTCGGGTGCCTCGCGGCGTTGATCCAGGCGCGCCTCGCGCCGTCGCTGCGCTGGCTGCGGATTGCGTTTGCGGGCGGCGTCGCGGCGATGCTGCTCGTCGTCGCGTTCCGGCAGACGGCGAATGCGCTCGGTCTCGTCTCGACGGGCCTCTACATCACCGTGCTGGAAATGGGCGCCGCGCTGGTGCTGCTCGCGCTCGGCGGCGGGCTGTTCGCGAACGTTTCCTGGCGAGGAACCGGCGCGATCCGCGCGGCGGGTCGCCTCAGCTACGAGATCTACCTCACGCACATGTTCGTCGTGTTCACGACGATGGCGCTGTTCAAGGCGAGCGGCGCGAATCTCGCGTACGTCGGGCTCTGGTATGCCGGCGTGCTCGTCGCGAGCGCCCTGCTCGGCCATGCGGTCGGCCGCTGGTTCTCGACGCCAGCGAACGACGCGATCCGCGCGTGGGCGCTGCGCCGCGCGGCGCCGGCGCCCGCGTGACCTACAGCGACGTCACCGCATTGATGACGTGCTCGACCGTGAATCCGAAGTGCTTGAACAGCGCTTCGGCCGGCGCCGATGCGCCGAACGTGTCGATGCCGACGACCGCGCCGTCGAGGCCGACGTACTTGCGCCAGTAGTCGGTGACGCCCGCCTCGACCGCGACGCGCTTGCGGCACCAGGACGGCAGCACGCTTTCGCGATACTCGAGCGGCTGCGCGTCGAACAGACTCGTGCACGGCATCGAGACGACGCGCGCCGCGATGCCGTCGTTGGCGAGCGCGCGCATCGCCTGCATCGCGAGCTCGACCTCGGAGCCGGTCGCGATCAGGATCGCGTCGAACTTCGCGCTGCCGGGCTCGGCGAGCACGTAGCCGCCGCGCGCGATCGCGGCGACCTGCGCATCGGTGCGGTGCTGGTGCGCGAGGTTCTGGCGCGAGAACACGAGGCACGACGGTCCGTTCCTGCGCTCGATCGCGGCCTTCCAGGCGATCGCCGACTCGACCGCATCGCAGGGCCGCCAGACGTGGTTGTTCGGGATGAGGCGCAGGCTCGCGAGGTGCTCGACCGGCTGGTGCGTCGGGCCGTCCTCGCCGAGGCCGATCGAATCGTGCGTGTAGACGTGGATCGCGCGCGTCGGGATCAGCGCCGACATGCGCACCGCGTTGCGCGCGTAGTCGGAGAACACGAGGAACGTGGCGTCGTACGGAATGAAGCCGCCGTGCAGCGCGAGGCCGTTCGAGATCGCGCTCATGCCGAACTCGCGCACGCCGTAATAGACGTAGTTCGCGCACGCGTCGTTGGCGTTGACGTCCTTCGAGCCCTTCCAGATCGTGAGGTTCGATCCGGCGAGGTCGGCCGAGCCGCCGATCAGCTCCGGCAGCTTCGGACCGAACGCGTCGAGCGCCATCTGCGAGGCCTTGCGCGAAGCGACGACCGGGCCTTCGGCCTGCAGCTTCTTCGCGTACGCGTCCGCGTGCGCGGCGAAGTCGTCCGGCAGCGCACCCGACATGCGCCGCTCGAACTCCGCAGCGAGATCCGGATGCGCGTTGCGGTAGCTCGCGAACAGCGCGTTCCAGCTAGCTTCGCGCTCGGCGCCTTTCGCTTCGGCGTTCCACGCGTCGTAGACGTCGTCCGGTACGACGAACGGCGGATGGTCCCAGCCGAGCGCGGCGCGCGCCGCGGCGACTTCGTCCTTGCCGAGCGCGGCGCCGTGGCAGCTTTCCTTGCCCTGCTTGTTCGGCGCGCCGTAGCCGATGATCGTCTTCGCGCAGATCAGCGTCGGCTTCCCCGGATCGAGCGCCGCCGAGACGAGCGCCGCCTTGATCGCTTCGGGATTGTGGCCGTCGATGCCGCGCAGCACTTCCCAGCCGTACGCCTCGAAGCGCGCCGGCGTGTCGTCGGTGAACCAGCCGTGCACTTCGCCGTCGATCGAGATGCCGTTGTCGTCCCAGATCGCGATCAGCTTGCCGAGGCCGAGCGTGCCGGCGAGCGAAGCGGCTTCGTGCGAGATGCCCTCCATCAGGCAGCCGTCGCCCATGAAGACGTAGGTGTAGTGATCGACGAGGTCGAAGCCGTCGCGATTGAAGCGCGTCGCGAGCACCTTCTCGGCGAGCGCCATGCCGACCGCGTTGGCGAGACCTTGTCCGAGCGGACCCGTCGTCGTCTCGACGCCGGGCGTTTCGCTCGCTTCGGGATGGCCCGCGGTCTTCGAGTGCAGCTGGCGGAAACGCTTGATCTCCTCGATCGGCAGGTCGTAGCCGGTGAGGTGCAGCAACGCGTACTGCAGCATCGAGCCGTGGCCGTTCGACAGCACGAAGCGGTCGCGATTGACCCACTTCGGATGCTTCGGGTTGTGCGACAGGAAGTCGTTCCAGAGCACTTCGGCGATGTCGGCCATGCCCATCGGCATGCCGGGATGGCCTGAATTGGCGGCTTGCACCGCGTCCATGGCCAGCGCGCGGATCGCGTTGGCGAGTTCTTTACGGCTCGGCATCGGTTGACTCGACTGGAAAGAAGCGGCGCGCGGACGCGCGACGCGAGGGGCGCGATTGTCGCCGATGGCAGCGGCGTTTGTCGTGCCGCGGCGGCGTCTGAACATTTTCTGAACTTGCCGGTATTGAATTCAGCGGACTGAACCCTACCTAACCTTCGCCGGCCGGATGGCGAACGCCACGGAAACGAGGCGGTCGAAGTTCGGCGACACCTCTGCGTGTTGCAGAAAACCTTTAATCCACAAAGAGTTGGAGTGCAGTACTCATGAAGAACACACTCATTGCCATTGCCCTGGCTACCGCGGGTCTTTCCGCAGTCCCCCTCACCAGTCACGCCGCCGATCAGAGCGGCTTCTTCATCAACGGCAACGTCGGCCAGTCGAACGTCAACAAGGGTCTCTATGACGACGACGACACCGGCTTCGGCGCCAACGTCGGCTACCGCTGGGCGGTCGCCCCGAGCGTGCTGCTCGGCGTCGAGGGCGGCTACACCGACCTCGGCAAGTTCTCGACGAAGGACCAGTTCAACGGCGCCGGCATCCCCGACGCGAAGCTGAGCGGCTGGAACCTCGGCGTCAACGGCCACTTCAACATCACCCCGAACTGGTACGTCAGCGGCCGCACCGGCTGGTTCCGCGCCGACGTCAAGGGCGGCTACATCGATCCGAACGACGTCGTCGTGCGCGTCGACGACACCAGCGACAAGTGGTACGCCGGTGCCGGCTTCGGTTACGACTTCAGCAACAACTTCAGCGTCGGTCTGAACTACGACTACTACAAGGCGGACAAGAAGAACCTCGACCTGAATTCGGACCTCGTGTCCGTCAGCGCCGAGTACCGCTTCTGAGTTCCACGGACGCACGGACGCGTCCGACCCTCTCCAACAGGAGCCACAGGGCAAGGACGCCGGGACCCGCCCGGCCTGCGCAAGCAGGCCGGGTTTTTCTTTTCCCCCTCTCCCGCTGTGCGGGAGAGGGTTGGGGTGAGGGCCGTCGGAGTGGGGCGTTTCGCCAGCGTGCCCTCACCCTGCCCTCTCCCGCGCAGCGGGAGAGGGGAAGAGCTCAGCGCCAGCGCGCGAGCTGCTTCTGCACGGGCGCGTCATCCGCGAACGCAGCTTCGACGATCGGCAGCGCCGACGCCGCAATCGCGCGTGCTTCGTCCTTGCGGCCCGCGTCATCGAGCGCCGCGGCATAGGCAATCGCGAACTCGGTCGTCAGCGGATGCTCGGCGCCGAACGCTTTCGCGCCCTTCATGACGTCCCACGCGAGCTTGCGCGACGCGAGCTCGTTCTCGCGATCCTTGCGCGCGGCGGCGATGCCGGCCGCCAGCGTCGCGCGCTGCGCCTGCATCAGCGGCGAGAACGACGCCTTCGACGCTTCGATGTCGGCGAGCCGCTTCGCCGCCATGTCGAGATTGCCGCTTCGAAGATTCCATTCGCCGAGCCACAGCCCGGCCTTCGCCGTGTTCGAGTTCGCATCGCCGTAGCGCTTCACGTAGTCGACGAGCACCGCGTCGAGCAGCGGCTTCGCTTCCTTCAGGGAATTTGCCTTGGTCAGCACGCGCGCGAGGTTGTAGTCGGCGCGCAGCACCATCGGATCGTCCTTCGCGAGCGCTTTCGCGCGGATCGCCAGCGACTCGCGGAACAGCGGAATCGCTGCCGCGAAATCGCCCATGTCCTCGTACGCCGACGCCATGTTGTTGAGCGGCTTCGCGGCTTCGGCGCCGCCCTCGCCGACCGTCAGCCGGTCGATGCGCACGGCCTCGCTGTACTGCGCGATCGCCTCGCGGAAGCGGCCGAGGTCGTGGTAGGCCGAGCCGAGCTCGTTGCACGACGCGCCGGTGTTGTTGCTGTCGTCGCCGTAGAGCTCGCGCGCGAGCGCGAGGCTCCTCTCCAGCACGGGCACGGCTTCGGCGCTGCGTCCCGCGCGAGCGAGGCCGGTGCCGTAGTTCGTCAGCGTGTGCTGATATTCCGGCGCGTGCTCGCCGACCGCCTTGGCGCGAAGATCGAGCGCTTCCTTGTAATACGCGACGCCGCCGTCGCCGCCGTCGCGGTTCGACTCGACGTTGCCGAGGTTGTGCAGCGACGACGCGATCGAGCTGATGTCGGCGCCGTTCGCGCGGCGAAGCTCGAGACTCTTCCGGAGCACGACCTCGGACTCGTCGAACTTGTCCTCGGTCTCGAGCACGATGCCGAGCGTGTTCAGCGCATCGGCGATGTCGAGTGCGCCGCCGCCGTTCTGCTCGCGCAACGCCAGCGAGCGCCGCGCCGCGGCTTCGGCATCGGCGGCCGGATAGTTGCTGTTCGCGAGGCCGACCGCGAGCTGGCTCAACGTCGCCGCCGCGCCGAGCGGATCGCCGACGCGCGGATCGAGATGGAGCTCGGCCGACTCGCGGAACAGCTCGATGCTCTTGGCAGGCTCGCCGATGTAGCGGTACGCGGTCGCAAGCGTGTCGAGCAGCTTCGCCTTGATCGCCGGCTGCTCGGCGAGCTCCTTCTGGATGCGCTCCGCGCCCTGGTCGAGGACCTCGCGCGCGCTGATGTCGCGCTTGCTATTGAGCTTCGGATTCGAAACGTTGAACACCGACACGAGGAACGCGCTGACGCGCTCGGCCGCCGTCGCCTGCACGCGCGCCTCGTGCTCGGCGACGAGCGCGCGATCGCGCTCGGCTGCGAGCCGCCACGTGAACACCGCGATCAGCGCGAGCGCCGCGACGCCGGCCGCGAACAGCGGCCAGCGCCGGCGCAGCAGGCGGCCGGCGCGATACGTCAGTGTCGGCGCGCGCGCCGTGACGGGCAGCATCGCGCGATGGCGGCGGATGTCGCCCGCGAGCTCGTCGGCGGCGGCGTAGCGATGCGCCGGCTCGGCGGCCGTCGCATGCAGCACGATCGCGTCGATGTCGCCGGCGATGCGCTTCTTCCACGGCACGTTCTCGGCGAGCGTGCTCGGCTGCACGGACGCCTCGCCGAGCTCGACGATCGTGCGGTCCACCGTGTCGATGCGCGCCTTGCGGCCCGCGACGAGCTCGAACAGGATCAGGCCGAGCGCGTAGACGTCGCTCGCCGTCGTCACCGCCTCGCTGCGCAGCTGCTCGGGGCTCGCGTAGCCCGGCGTGTAGTAGCGGCTCTCGACGTCGCCCATGCCGCGCGGCCGGTCGATCGCGCGCGCGATGCCGAAGTCGAGCAGCACCGGCGTGCCGTCGTCGCGCACGAGCACGTTCGAAGGCTTCAGATCGCAGTGCACGATCAGGCGCCGGTGCGCGAACTGCACCGCGCCGCAGACTTCCTCGAACAGGCGCAGGCGCGCGTCGAGCGGCAGCTTCTGCTCGCTGCAGTACGTGTCGATCGGCACGCCCTCGACGTATTCCATCACGAGATACGGCTGCCCGCCCGGCGTCGCGCCGCCGTCGAGCAGGCGCGCGATGTACGGATGCTGCAGCGTCGCGAGGATCTGCCGCTCGCGCGTGAAGTGCGCGAGCATCTCGGCGCTCGGCACGCCGCGGATCAGCTTGATCGCGGCGCGCTGCTCGAAGTGGCCGTCGGCACGCTCGGCGAGATAGACCGCGCCCATGCCGCCCTGCGCGAGCTTCCTGACGAGCCGCCACGCGCCGAGGCGGTCGCCTTCGTCGAGCTCGGTCTCGTGCTCGCCCGGCCGGCGATGCGGTGCGCTCGGCGCACTGATCTCGGTCGCCTCGCGGGCGAGGTCGGTGTCGTTGTGCAGCTTGTTCATCTTTCACCCGACCGACGGCGCCGGGGCGGCGTCGCTGCGTCGTCGGGTCCCCTTGTTTTGCACTTTGTCGCAAGCGCTAGTTGGCTGCAACTGTCGCAATGCCGTCGAATCCGTCCGCGAAGATCCGTTCCTTCCAGCCGCCCGCCAGCGCCCAGCGAGATTCCCCGAAGCGCGGCGCGAACGTCGTGAATTCCGGCACGATTTCGATATCGAGCATGCCCGCGCCGATCGCGGGATCGAGAAGGGCGTCCTGCTGCTGCCAGCGCCGCGCCGGATTGCCGATCGCCGGCGGGAAGCGGCCTGCGACGACGCCGTTCACGCGAATCTCGGCCGCCGGCGCGCCTGCGATCTCGCCCGGCGCGCCGGCGCCGGCATCGAACGTGCGCCGCAACCGGAGCGGCGGCACCGCATCGTCGATCACGAAACGGAAACGGCTGCTGCCGTTCGTCGATGTGCACACGGTCGCGCTGCGCGAGGTCGGCGGCTCGTCCTCGAACGTTCCGCTCGCGGGCGCGCAGGCCGCACCGGCGGGCGCGACGTAAGCGTGTGCCGCGGCGCTCGCGTCGCCGACTTCGAACGCGTCGTAGTCGACGACGCCGCGGCGCGCCTGCCGATACGCGTACACCATCGAGCGCGCGCAGAGCGGCACCGGCTGCAGCGGCGAGAAGCCCGCTTCGAGCGCGAAGCGCACGCCGCCCGCGTAGACGAGCGGATCGGCGGCGAGCCACCGATACGCCGACGTCGTGCCGCTGCCGCCGAGATCGACCTCGCTCGCGCCCGACACCGCGAGCGTGTACGCGCCGAGGTCGAAGTAGAAACCGCCGTCGTGGAAGTCCTCGACGCCGGTGCCGTACCACGACGGCGCGGTCGCGCCGTCGAAGCTGACGCGCTCGTCGCCTTCGAGATAGCCGAGGTTCGCGGTGCCGTTCGTGCGGTAGCGCGCCGCGACACCAACGATCCTGCCGGCACCGGCGTCCGAGTACAGCGCGAGATCGCCAGCCGGCGTGCACGCGTCGGCGAGCGCGCCGACGAACGCGGCCGCTTGCGGCGGAACCGCCGCGGTGTCGAAGCTCAGCGCACTGTCGATCGCGACCGGCGCCGCCAGCGATTCATCCGCCACGAGCTCGACGCTCGCGCTCGCGCGAAACGGCATCGGCAGCCATGCATACAGCCAGCCGCCCGCATCCTCGCCGGCGAGCACGCCGCGCGGCGCGACGAGCGCGCCCGGCGGCGTCGCGAAGAAATCCCCGAGCGGCGCGTCGGTCGCGACCGCCCCGTCGAAGACGAGACGCAGTCGCACGGTGTCATAGTCTTCGCGCGGCAGTTGCAGGCGAATGCCGCGCAGCCAGCCTGCGCCGGTGCGCGACGCGAGCTCGATCGTCCCGCCCGGCGACAGCGTCGACGATGCGGTCTGCGCGTCCAGCATGCCGTTCCACGGATCGTCGCCCGCGTGCGCGAGAAACGCGCGCCATGCCGGAAAATCCTGACCCGCTGCGAAGCTCGTCACCGCCGTGCCGGGCGCGAGCGCGTGGTGCTGGATCTGGAACCAGAGCAGCCGCTCGTCGCTGCCGGTGCAAGGATTCGTGCCGCCGTTGTCGGCGTTCGCGAGTGCGATGCGCAGCGACGCCGCATACGCGATCGGCACATCGCTGACGTAGCCGCCGCTCGCCTGCGTGTCGTCCGCGACGAGCGGCGGCGTGAACGGCGGCGTCGAGCCGTCGAACAACGCGGCGAGCGGCACGTCGAGCGCCGGCGTCGCCGCACCGTCGACATAGAAGCGCGTGCGGATCGCGGGATCGATGCAGGTCGAGACGCCGAAGCCCGTCGTCACCCAGAAGCGCGTCATGGCGCCCGGTCCGCGTTCGTCGAGCAGAACGACTTCGTCGCCGTCGCGATACAGCCAGCGGAGTGGAAACGGATTGTCGGCAGGATCTTCGGGACCGGCGTTGCTGCGATCGTAGCGGCAGCCGTCGAGGCAATGGCTCGATCGTTCGAGCACGATGTCGCTCGCATCGAGCGTCGCGAGGCGCGCCGGCGATTCCCAGATCTCCCACGGGAGGCCCGTCGCGTTCGCGCATGTCGCGGCGAGCGCACCGGCGAAAGCTCGAAACAGGCATCGCCCCATCGGCGCTAGCATGCACCGATTGCGCGATCGACGGTTACTCCGGATAGAGCGCCGGCAACGGCGACGTGCTCGCGCTCGCCGGTGTCGCGGCTCGCCACGCGAGGCCGCCCTTGAACGCGCGCTCGAGCTGCGAGCCGAGCCCCTGCGACGATCCGCCGGCATAGCGCGCCTTCTGCAACGCCACGAGCGCATCGCGCTGTGCGGCATCGTCGAGGCGCACCGCGAGCTCGCCGAGATTGCGCACGTCCGGCCGCTCGCTGCGCGCCCACGCGACGAGCCCACGCTCGGCGCCGGCGAGCTCGCCGAGCGAGCACGCGCGCAGGAACGCCGCGCGCTGCGCAGTGCTGCCGGCCGTCGGCGGCGGACTCGGCGCGGCGACCGTGATCGCGGTGCGGCGCGAGCGCCACCAGAGTCCGAGCGTCACGAGCCACAGCACGAAGCCGAGCACGGCGAGCAACTGCCACGCGCGCAGCGAAGACGGCGCCGCGGGCATCGTGCCGATCGACGGCGCGATCGCACCGCCGGTCGTCGCGGGCGCTTCGTTGCTCGGCGCCGGCGCCGTGGCGTTCGCAGCGCTCGGACTCCTGCCGCCGGCCGCGGGCAGCACGGTCAGCGTGTGCGCCGGCAGCTCCGTCGTCTGCATGCGATCGTGTTCGGTGTCCCACCAGTGCACGCTGACGCCGGGAATCGTCAGCGCGCCGGGCTTCGTCGGCACGAAGGCGAACTTGCGCACGCGCTCGCCGTAGAGCCACGTGCCGTCGTCGCGCGTGCGCGTGTCGGGCTTGTCGGGATAGATCTCGGCGCCGGCGGGCGCGGCGAGGTTCAGCTCCGGCAGCTGCTCGAAGCCGAGGCCCTGCGCCTGCAGGCGGATCGTGCGCGTGACCGGATCGCCGACGTGGATCTCGTTCGGAAGCTCGGTCTCGTCCTTGAGCAGCACCGACGCGGCGGGCAGCCACGGATCGTCGGTCCATGCCGCCGGCTTCGGCTTCACTTCGAGCTGGATCGCGTCGGAGCGCGCGTTGACCGTGCGCGGCCGGCTGAAGAAGCCGGTCGGATCGGCCGCGTCGAGCGCGTTGCCGCGGAACGTCAGCGCGGGCAGCTCGAGCTTGCCGCTCTTCTCGGGCGTCAGCGCGTAACGGCGCTCGACGACGTGATAGCGGCGATCGCCGAGCGTCGCGATGTACGTCTTGTCCTGACCGAGCCGCTGCGCGACGACGCCGTCGGCCTGCGGCTCGGAAAGATTGCCGTCGGTGAGCCCGAACGAGTAGTAGAGCTTCACCGTGTAGCGCACCTGCTGCTGCACGTACGGCGCCTGCGGCTCGGCGGTGACGTCGAGGAACACGTCGTCGCCGGGCTTGCCCTGCGCGCCGGCCGGCTGCGCAAGCACGGTCAGCGTGATCGGCGCCGTCTGCGCGCCGCCGAGCGCGAACGAGGGGATCGTGACGCGGCCTTCGTGCTTGGGCTCGAGGCCGACGGCCCAGAGCGTCTTCTGCGTGCTCGCGCCGTTGACGAGACTCACCTGCTGGCTCGACTGCGTACCGAGCAGGTTGAAGTCCTTCGCGAGCGGTCCGAAATCGGGCTGACCGCCGGCGTCGCCTTCGGCTTCGAGATTGAGCGTGACCGTTTCGCCGAGATGCATCGTGTCGCGATCGAGCCACGCGCGCACGGCCGGCGTCGCGGCGTGCAGCGGCACGATGACAAGGAGCGCCGCGATCAGCAAGAGCCAGCGTTTCATCCGTTGTCCTCCTCTCCGCGCTGCTGGCGGCGCTGATGTTCGAGCAGGAACTTGCGGCGCAGGAGGCCGCCCGGATCGTCCGGCACGCGCTGCAGGAGGTGCTCCAGCGCCTGGCGCTTTTCCTGCGTCGCGTCGTCTTCCTCGACCGCGGCGCTTGGCTTGCCGTCCTTGTCGGGCTTCGCGCCCGAGGCGAGCTGCTGGTCGATCGCCTTCGAGAGCGCCTTCTGCTGCTCGCTGCTCGGCTTGCCCTGCGACGGCTCGACCTGCGACTGCGCCTGATCGGTCGCGCCTTCGGTGCCTTCGGACGTCTGCTGCTTTTCGTTGTCGTCGCCGGATTTCTGCTGCGAGTCGGCGCCCTGCTTCTCTTCCGAGCCCTGCTCGCCGGATTTCGAGTCGCCCTGCTGTTGCTGGTCCTGATCCTGCGGATTCTGCTCGCCGGATTCCTGCTGCTGTTTTTCTTCGTCCGAGGGTTCCGACTTGTCGTCCGGCGATTGCTGCTGATTCTTCGAATCGCCCGGCTGCTGCTTCTGCTTCTGCGACTTGTCCTGCGATTTCTGCTTGCGCTTCATCCACTCTTCGAC
>DATFRS010000041.1:0-9214 GCA_035263065.1 Rhodanobacteraceae bacterium | reverse complement strand
CCGCTGGCCGACAACGGCGGCCGCACGCGCACCCATGCACTGGCGTCGACGAGCCCGGCGATCAATGCGGGCAACAACGCGAACGATTTCCGGTTCGACCAGCGCTATCTCTGGAACACGCGTGTCGTCGGGCCGGCGGCCGACATCGGCGCGTTCGAGCTGCAGAGCTCGGGCCCGACGCACCAGGTCACGAGCTGCGACGACGACGGCGACGGCAGCCTGCGCAGCATCGTTGCGCTTTCGCAGAGCGGCGACAGCGTCGATCTTTCGGCGTTGTCGTGCAGCACGATCACGCTGGCGCACGGCGCCGTCGAGGTCCCGCAGGGCAACCTGCGCATCGTCGGCCCTGGCGCGCAGGCGCTGACGATCGACGGCGGCAATCTCGATCGCGTTTTCCATCACACGGGGTCGGGCACGCTCGACGTCTCGGGCCTGCGCCTTATCAACGGATACGGCCTGTCGGAGACAGGCGGCCTGGCCACGGGCGGATGCGTGGTATCGGCGGGCCGCGTCGTCGGCGATGACGTAACCGTCGCCGGCTGCAAGGGCCATTCGGACACCTACGGCTGCTTCGGCGGCGCCATCGGCGCGCTCGGCATCGAGCTCTCGAAGTCGGTCGTGTCGCACAACAGCTGCACGAGCACGACGTCGTTCGCCGGCGGCGGCGCGCTCGGCTCGGCCCTCCTGACACTCGATCGCAGCACGGTCGCGGACAACATCGCAAGCTCGGTCGAGAGCTATTCGATCGGCGGCGGCATCGCGGTTCTCGGCGACTCGACGGTGACTGCGTCGACGATCTCGGGCAACCGTGCCGACCGCGGCGGCGGCGTCTTCTTCATCCGCACGACGATGTCGAACAGCACGGTGTCCGGCAACGCCGCCTACGGCAAGGGCGGCGGCGCGTACGGCCTCTATCTTTCGATGTCGAACAGCACGGTCGCGTCGAACGCGAACACGACCAACGACGAGCCGGCCGCCGGCGGCATCTTCGTGCGCAGCTCAGCCTCGCTGCAGAGCACGATCGTGTTCGGCAACACGATGGATGCGACGCCGTACGACTTCGGCGGGCTCGCCACGCTGCTGATCGGCGCGAACAACCTGATCGGCACGTCGACGATCATCCCGCCGCTCGACACGATCACGGACGATCCGCTGCTCGGTCCGCTCGCCGACAACGGCGGCCCGACGCTGACGCACGCGCTCCTGCCGGGCAGCCCGGCGATCGATCGCGGCAACGACGCGTCCGACCTCGCCGGCGACCAGCGCGGCGAGGGCTTCCTGCGCGTCAGCGGCGATGCGGCCGACATCGGCGCGTTCGAGGTGCAGGCCGTGACGATCGACGATCACATCTTCGTCGACGGCTTCGAGCCCGCGGCGCGGTGACGGAGTTCCGCCCGTGAAAACGACGCTGCTGACCCGAACCGTCGCAGGCCTCGTGGCCGGTGCCGGCGCGGGCCTCGCGGCGTACGCCTACGTGCACGCGGGCGGCGACGCCACGGCGGTGGACTTCGTCGTCGACAACGTCGCGCGACCGGGCGGGCAGCTGTTCCTGAGCCTCCTCTTCATGCTCGTGCTGCCGCTGATGTTCAGCGCGCTGGTGCTCGGCGTGTCCGAGCTCGGCGACGTCGCGACGCTAGGCCGCGTCGGCGCGAGAACCTTGCTCTATACCGCGCTCGTGACGCTGATCGCCGTCGTGCTCGGCCTCGTCGTGATCCATGTCGTCGAGCCCGGCGCGAGCTTCGACGCCGGCGTGCGCGAGGCGCTGATCCGCGATGCCGGCGCGAAGGTGCGCGACATCGCCGGCTCGCGGCACGCGATGTCCGGCGTCGACATGGTGCTCGGCATCGTGCCGCGCAACGTGCTGCGCGCGGCGGCCGACGACCAGTTCCTCTGCGTGATGTTCTTCGCCGTGCTGCTCGGCATCGGGCTCGTGCTCGCGCCGACGCCGGCGACCGCGGCGTTCCGGGCGACGATCCAGGGTCTCAACGAGCTCGTCGTGCGGCTCGTCGGTCTCGTCGCGCGCCTGACGCCGTATGCCGTCGCGTGCCTCCTGTTCGCGCTGTGCGCGCGCTTCGGCTGGGAGCTGCTCGTCACGCTTGGGCGGTTCGTGCTGACGGTCGTGCTCGCGCTCGGCCTGCACATGTTCGTCGTGCTGCCGCTCTGGGTGCGCTTCGCCGGACGCATGCCGGTCGGGACGTTCCTGCGCGGCAGCCGCGAGGCGATCCTGACCGCGTTCTCGACCGCGTCGAGCGCGGCGACGCTGCCGACGACGCTCAAGGTCGCCGAGGAGAACCTCGGCCTCCCGAGCCGCATCGCGCGCTTCGTGCTGACGATCGGCGCGAGCGCGAACCATCACGGCACGGCGCTGTTCGAAGGGCTCGCCACGCTCTTCATCGCGCAGTGCTTCGGCGTGACGCTCGATCTCGGGCAGCAGGCGCTGCTGATCGGCGTGTGCATCGTCGCGAGCCTCGGCACCGCCGGCGTGCCCGCGGGATCGATGCCGGTCATCGCGATGATCCTCGGCTATCTCGGCGTGCCGCCCGAAGGCATCGGCCTGATCCTCGGCGTCGACCGCTTCCTCGACATGTGCCGCACGGCGCTCAACGTGACCGGCGATCTCGCGACGGCCGTCGTCGTCGCGCGACGCGAGGCAGTCGCCGGCGGCAAAACGAACCGCGACGACGGCACCGACCCGATCGGGGAGCTCGCGCATGCCACGCGTAAATGAGACGCCGCAGTCGAATGGGCCCACGGGCGATGCGAACCTTCGCGCGGCGGTGCGCGTCCGGCGGGTGCTGTCGACCGAGCTCCGGCAGCTCGTGCCGGGGCTCGCGTGCCTCCTGACCGGCGTCGTCGACAGCGGCTTTCCGCTGGGATTCCTCGCGCCGCTGTCGCGCGATGAGGCCGAACGCTACTGGCTGTCGCTCGGCGACGAGATCGGCGCGGGATCGCGCGTGCTGCTCGTGGCGAGTCTCGGCAATCGCATGGTCGCGACGGGTCAGCTCGCGTTCGCGCGCTGGACGAATGCGCAGCATCGCGCCGAAGTGCAGAAGGTGTTCACGACCGGCACATTCCGCGGGCGCGGCTTCGGGCTGCGCATGATGCGCGCGCTCCACGACACCGCGCGCCAGTGCGGGCGCACGCTGCTGATCCTCAACACGCGCGCCGGCGGCTATGCGGAAGGCTTCTATCAGAAGCTCGGCTATCGCGTGATCGGATCGACGCCGGGCTACTACATGGAGCCCGACGGGCGTCGCTCGGCGAACACGAGCCTCTATATCGACCTGGCTTCGATCGCGCCCGAAGGCTGAGGCCCGCGTCCGCATTCGCCTTGCCGCGAATGTCGCATTCCATCCCCTGGCACGCATATCGGCGAAGCGAGCGCCGAGGCGTGATACCCGTCACTGACGCCGACCGACCGATCGCCGACCCTCGCGGCGGGGTCGGCACCTGGGCGCATTGCACCTAATCAGGGGAAAACTCATGGGTCATTGGCGTCATTCCGCGCGCGCCGTCGGCGCGCTTCGCATCACTGCATTTGCGGCTGCGCTCTTCGCGACCGGGCAAGGCCATGCCGAGCATGCGTCGACGAACGCGCTGCCGAATCCGATCCTGTTCGTGACGCAGGTGCCGATCCCGGGCGACTTCGCGGCGATCGGGTCGGTGTTCGGCAACCAGCTCGGCAACATCGAGACCGTCGGCCGCGGCGGCGATCTCTACATCCGCTACACCGACGGCACGCTGCGCAACCTCACGCAGGAAGCCGGCTACGGCACCAGCGGCTTCCAGGGCGACGCTTCGATCGCCGTGCGCGATCCCGCCGTGCACTGGAGCGGCACGAAAGCGCTCTTCAGCATGGTCATCGGCGCGCCGACCGAGCAGTACCGGCAGGGCCAGTGGTTCTGGCAGATCTACGAGATCACCGGGTTCGGCCAGGGCGAGACCGTGTCGATCACGCGCGTGCCGAACCAGCCGGAGAACTACAACAACGTGCAGGCGACGTACGGCTCGGACGGCAGCATCATCTTCGTCAGCGACCGGCCGCGCGGCGGCCAGCGCTGGCTCTACCCGCAGCACGACGAGTACGAATCGACGGCGACGCCGACCGGGCTCTGGAAGCTCGATCCCGCGACCGGCAGCCTGATGCTGATGCAGCACTCGCCGTCGGGCTCGTTCGATCCCATCGTCGACAGCTTCGGCCGCGTCATCTTCACGCGCTGGGATCACCTGCAGCGCGACCAGCAGGCCGATGCCGGCACGTACGGCACGTTCAACTACGCTTCGGAAGACGAGAACGCCGCGCGCATCGACAACAGCGACGAGGAATTTCCCGAGCCGCGCTACGACACCGCGGCGGCGAACGCGTTCACGATCAACCAGTTCTTCCCGTGGATGGTCAACCAGGACGGGCACACCGAGGAAACGCTGAACCACATCGGCCGCCACGAGCTCTCGGGCTACTTCAACTACAGCCTGCACGGCGATCCGGACCTGCACGAGTTCATCGCCGGCAGCCCGCCGCGCACGAATCCGAACACGGCCGAGAACTGGCTGCAGATCGCCGAGACGCCGACGACGCCGGGCCTTTACCTGGCGGTCGACGGGCCCGAGTTCTACTCGCACGCCTCCGGCCAGATCGTCATGATGTACGCGCCGCCGGGCGCGCGCGCGAACACGCTGACGGTGACGTACCTCACGCCGCGCAGCACGTCGGTCGTCTACGAGGACAACGATCCGCCGCCGGATTTCACCGGCCATTACCGCAACCCGATGCCGCTTGCGGACGGGCAGCTCGTGTCGAGCTGGTCCGCGTATGCCGGCGTCGCCGGCAACGACGGCACGCGCGCGAATCCCGACTCGCGCTACATGTTCACGCTGCAGCGTCTCGCCGCCGGCGCCGGCGGCTACATGCAGGCGGCCGAGCCGCTGACGAGCGGCATCTCGAAGACGATCTCCTATTACGATCCCGACGTCCTCGTGAGCTACAGCGGTCCGCTGTGGGAGCTGTCGCCGGTCGAAGTCCGTGCGCCGACGGCCGTGCCGCCGATGCCGACGACCGCGATGGAAGCGCCCGAGACGCAGGCGTTCGCCGACGAGAGCGTCGACGCCGACGACTTCCGCGCCTTCCTCGCCGCGCGCGGGCTCGCGGTGCTGGTCAGCCGCAACGTCACCTCGCGCGACGCGGTCGACGTGCAACAGCCGTACAACCTGCGCATCCCGGGCGGTACCGAGACGCTCGGCAACGACGGCATCGTCTACGACCTCACGTATTTCCAGCTGCTGCAAGGCGATCAGATCCGCGGCATCGGCGGCATCGACGATCCGCGGCCCGGACGTCGCGTGCTCGCGCAGTTCATGCACGATCCCGCCGCGTTCGCGTTCATGCCGCCGCCCGTCGCCGGCACGCCGCCGGGCGCGGTGCGCATCGCGCTCGACGGCTCCGCCGCGGCGATCGTGCCCGCGCGTCGCGCGATGGCCTGGCAGACGACCGACGCCGCCGGCACGCCGATCGTGCGCGAGCGCTACTGGATCACCGCGCAACCCGGCGAGATCCGCGCGTGCGACGGCTGCCACGGCATCAACCAGCTGAACCAGGGCGGCTCGCCGCCGGCGCAGAACGAGCCGCAGGCGTTGCGGGACCTCATCGCGTGGTGGCGCGACCATCACGACGCGATCTTCAAGGACGGCTTCGGGCCGTAAGCGAGGCCGCGCGTCGCGGAATCAGGCCGCCGAAACCAGCTTGAGGCGGCCTTCGCGGCGCGCGGTGCGCTCGACGAGATCCATGAACGCCGCGCACGGCATCGGCCGGTGCCAGTGGAAACCCTGCGCCTGGTCGGCGCCGAATTCCTGGATCAGGAGCGCCTGACCGCGCGTCTCGATGCCCTCGACGACGACCGAGCAGCCGCAGGCGTGCGCGAGCTCGACGATCGCCTGCACGATGCTGCGGCGGCGTGGATCGGTCTCGATGTCGACGATGAACGAGCGGTCGAGCTTGAGCTCGTCGACCGGCAGCGCGACGAGCTTGGCGAGGCTCGAATGCCCGGTGCCGAAATCGTCCATCGCGATCGGGAATCCGAGCGCGTGCAGCGCGTTCAGCACGGCGCTCATCTGCTCGGCGCTTTCCATCGCGACGCTTTCGGTGATCTCGAGGCAGAGCGATCCCGGCGACACGCCTTGCCGCGCGAGCGTGTCGCAGAGGCGCGGAATGAGCCCGGGGTCCATCAGCTGCGCCGGCGCGATGTTGACCGACAGCGGCAGCAGGATGCCGCGCTCGTGCATGCGCCGCAGCGTGCGGCAGGCCTCGTCGATGACGACCCAGCCGATGTCCTTGATGAGCCCGTGACGCTCGGCGACGCCGATGAACTCGCTCGGCGCGACGATGCCGTCGGGCGAGTCCCAGCGCAGCAGCGCCTCGGCACCGACGATCGCGCCGTTCCTGACGTCGCACTTCGGCTGCAGGTGCAGCACGAACTCGCCGTTCGAGAGCGCGCGGTGCAGCCCGCTCTGGATGCGCAGCTCGCGGTCGAGCGCGCAGTCGAGCGCGGCATCGAACATGCAGACCTGCTTGCGCCCGCTGCGCTTGGCGCGCTGCATCGCATGGATCGCGCGCGTCAGCGGCATCAGGTCTTCGCCGTCGCACGGATGCACGGCGAGCCCGGCGCAGATCGAGAGATGCACGGTTTCCTCGCCGATCTCGATCGGCTGGCAGAGCGCATCGAGGATCTCCTCGACTTGCAGCGTGAGCTCGCCGAGATCGTGAAAGCGCGTCAGCACGACCGCGAGCTCGCCGGCGCCGAGGCAGCCGGCGCGATCGTCGCGCACGCGCGCGAGCAGGCGGCCCGCGACGATGCGCAGTGCTTCGTCGGCGGCGGTCGCGCCGTAGGCGTCGTTGACGAGCGCGAGCCCTTCGATGCCGAACACCGCGACGGCGGCGATGCCGCGGCGGCGCGTCACGTGTGCGAACGTCGCCTGCATGCGCCGCGAGAACGGCGCGCGATGACGCAGCAGCGTGACCGGATCGCGCTGCTCGAACTCGATGAGGTCCTCGTTGACGCGACGCAGCGACGCGCTGAGATCGTCGGCTTCGCGCCGCGCGTCGCGCTCGATCATCAGCAGCAGGAGAAAACTCGCATAGGCGCACGCGAGCAGCACGTACGCGTCGATGCGCGTCGCGCCCGGAACCAGCTCCGCCAGATGCTCGGCGCCGGCCATGCGCAGCGCGCCGGCGAGGCAGCCGGTCGTCATCAACACGGCCGCGACGCCGCGCGCGAGCCAGCCGATACGCGACACCGGAAACGTCGCGGAGCCGGCAACGGCGCCGGTCACGACGAACAGCGCGCCGGTCGTCGCTGCGGACGCATGCAGCGTACCCAGATTGAGCCATGTCGCGATCGCAATGCCGACGCCGATCACGAGCCCCGCGCCGACGAGCGACGCGCGGCCCAGGCGCGCTGCCATCCGCAGGCCCGCGAACGACGCCGCGACCGCGACGAACAGCGCGACGAAACGAAGCCCCGCATGCCGATCCGCGGCGATCGCGTCGACGGGCGCGTCGAGCAGCGCGGACGCCGACCACGCCGCGATGCCGAACAGCAGCGCGGCGCCGAAGCGCCGCCAGTTGGGGCCGCGCAGCGGGTCCGCCGCCGAGGCATGGAGGTGCAATCCGAACGCGATGCCGAAAAGCACCGAGATCGCGAGCAGCGCGAAACCGATCATGGCGCCGCGCTGTCCGCCGCGGGCTCGATCGCGGCGTCGGGCTCGAGCGCGGCCTTCTCCGCCGCGCGATTCATGACGACGATGCTGATGCGGCGGTTGATCGGATTGCGCGGGTCCGCCTTGTCGAACAGCACGGAGTCGGCGAGGCCGATCACCAGCGCCACCTTGTGCTCGACCATGCCGCCGCCGACGAGCGCGCGCCGCGCCGCGTTCGCGCGGCCGGAGGAAAGCTCCCAGTTCGTGTAGCCGTCGCCGCCCGCGTAGGGCGCGGTGTCGGTGTGGCCGCTGATGCTGATCTTGTTCGGCACCGAGTTCAGGAACGCGGCGAGCTCGTGCAGGATGTCGCCGGTGTAGGTCTTCAGCGTCGTCGAGCCGGAATCGAACATCGGCCGGCTCTGCTTGTCGACGATCTGGATGCGCAGGCCTTCCGGCGTGATGTCGAGCAGCAGCTGATCCTTGAACGGCTGCAGCGCCTGGCTCTTGTCGATCGCTTCCCTGAGGTTCTGCATCAGCGCTTCGAGCTGCTTCTTCTCCTGCTCGCGCGCGAGCTTCTCGACGTCCTCGGGCTTGATCTCGGGTTTCGAAAGCTGCGTGCCGTCGTCGCCGTTCGTCGGCGTCTCAAGCTCCTTCATCTGCACCATGCTGTTGGCCTGGCCGCCCGGGCCCATCGACTGGCTCGGCACCATGCTGTGGCCGGCCTGCATGCTCGGATTCTTGAAGTATTCGGCGATCGCGCCTTTCTCGACCTTGGTCGTCGTGCCGACGAGCCACATGACGAGGAAGAACGCCATCATCGCGGTGACGAAGTCGGCGTACGCGACCTTCCACGCGCCGCCGTGATGGCCGCCGCCGTGGCCGCGCTTGACGCGGCGGATGACGAGGAGCTGCGGCTTCTGCTCCTTCGCCGGCGCGGCCGGCTTCTTCGCCGCGGCGCCCGGCGCGGCGACGGCGGCAGGCACCGCGCTCATCGCGCGCCCTTCAGGTGGCCTTCGAGATCGGCAAAGCTCGGGCGCACTTTCGTCGACAGCGACTTGCGCGCGAATTCGACCGCGACCTGCGGGTTGTAGCCGCGCAGCGAGGCGAGGAGCGCAACTTTCACGCACTCGAACGCCTTGCCGTCCTCGTGCGCGCGATGCTCGAGCGCCGTGCCGGCGGGGCCGATGAAGCCGTAGGCGAGCAGGATGCCGAGGAACGTGCCGACGAGCGCGCCCGCGACGTGGCGGCCGATCTCGGCCGTGTCGCCGCCGCCGATCGAGCTCATCGTCGTAACGATGCCGAGCACGGCCGCGACGATGCCGAAGCCCGGCAGCGCGTCGGCCATCTTGGTGACGGCGTGCGCGGGCTCGGTCGCTTCGCGGTGATGCGTTTCGAGCTCGACGTCGAGGAGGTGCTCGAGCTCGTGCGGATTCATGTTGCCGCCGACCATCAGGCGCAGGCAGTCGGTGACGAATTCGAGAAGGTGATGATCCTTCAGCAGCTTCGGATACGCGCCGAACAG
>DATFRS010000040.1:0-4035 GCA_035263065.1 Rhodanobacteraceae bacterium | reverse complement strand
TGTCGGTGTGATCCATGTCGGCGGACAGCACGGCCGCCATGAAGGCCGCCGGATAGTGCGCCTTGAGATAGGCCGTCTGGTACGAGAGCAGCGCGTAGGCCGCGGAGTGCGACTTGTTGAAACCGTAGCCCGCGAACTTCTCCATCAGGTCGAAGATCTCGGCCGCCTGCTGCTGCCTCACGCCACGCGCGACGGCGCCGTCGATGAAGATGGAGCGCTGCTTCGCCATCTCCTCGGGCTTCTTCTTTCCCATCGCGCGGCGCAGCAGGTCTGCGCCGCCGAGCGTGTAGCCGGCGAGCACCTGCGCGATCTGCATGACCTGCTCCTGATACAGGATCACGCCATAGGTGGCGAGGAGCGTCGGCTTCAGATCCGGGTGGAGATAATCGATGGGCCCCTCGATGCGGCCGTGCTTGCGGTTGATGAAGTCATCGACCATGCCCGACTGCAGCGGGCCGGGACGGAACAGCGCGACGAGCGCAACGATGTCCTCGAAGCAGTCCGGCTGCAGGCGCCGGATCAGGTCCTTCATGCCTCGGGATTCGAGCTGGAACACCGCTGTCGTCCTGCAGGCCTTGAGGAGCGCGTAGGTCGGCGCGTCGTCCATCGGGATCGCGTTGATGTCGAGCGGCGGCTCGCCCTGCGATGCGCGGATGCGGTTGATGGAGGCCACCGCCCAGTCGATGATCGTGAGCGTGCGCAGCCCGAGGAAGTCGAACTTCACGAGGCCCGCGGCCTCGACGTCGTCCTTGTCGAACTGCGTGACGACGCTCGTCGAGCCCTCTTCGCAGTAGAGCGGCGCGAAGTCCGTGAGCACCGACGGCGCGATCACGACGCCGCCCGCATGCATGCCGGCATTGCGCGTGAGGCCTTCGAGCGAGCGGGCGAGGTCGATGAGGTTCCTGATCTCCTCTTCGCTCTCGTAGAGGCGCTTCAGCTCCGGCTCCTTCGTGAGCGCATCGTCGAGCGTGATGCCGAGCTCGAAGGGAACGAGCTTCGCGATGCGGTCGACGTAGCCGTAGCTCATGCCGAGCACGCGGCCCACGTCGCGCACGACCGCCTTCGCGGCCATGGTGCCGTAGGTGATGATCTGCGACACGCGCTCGCGCCCGTACTTCTCCGCGACGTAGCGGATGACGCGGTCGCGCCCTTCCATGCAGAAGTCGACGTCGAAGTCCGGCATCGACACGCGTTCGGGATTGAGAAATCGCTCGAACAGGAGATCGAACTGGAGCGGATCGAGATCGGTGATGCCGAGCGCGTACGCGACCAGCGAGCCCGCGCCCGAGCCGCGGCCGGGACCCACCGGAATATCGTGCTGCTTGGCCCAGTTGATGAAGTCCGCGACGATCAGGAAGTAGCCCGGGAAGCCCATCTGCACGATGACGTCGAGCTCGATCTCGAGCCGCTTCTCGTAGTCCTCGCGCGCGAAGCCCGCGGCAGGCGGATGCTTCGACAGCCGGTCGGCGAGGCCGGCGCGTGCGTTGTCGCGGATGAAGCTCGCCAGCGTGTGATCGGACGGCACCGGAAACGCCGGCAGGAAGTACTTGCCGAAGCTGAGCTCGAGATTGCAGCGCTTGGCGAGCTCGACGGAATTCAGGGCGAGCTCCGGCAGGTCCTTGAACAGCGCCGCCATCTGCTCCGGCGACTTCAAGTACTGCTCGGCCGTGTAGTCGCGCGGGCGCTTCGGATCGGCGAGCACGCGCCCGGCGTGGATGCAGACACGCGCCTCGTGCGCCTCGAAATCGTCGCGGTGCAGGAAGCGCACGTCGTTGCTCGCGACGAGCGGGAGGTCGAGCGTCGCGCCGAGCGCGAGCGCGCCGTCGAGGAACGCTTCCTCGGTCGCCTTGTGCGTGCGCGTCGCCTCGAGATAGAGCCGGTCCGGGAAGCGCTCGCGCAGCCATTCGGCGCGGACGCGCGCGGCGTCGTCGCGGCCGCCGATGAGGAGGCGCCCGATGTCGCTCTCGCGGCCGGCGAGCACGATGAGGCCTTCGCTCGCCTCGCCGAGCCAGTCGATGTGCACGAGCGCGTTTTCGCCGTGGCGATGCGTCGCGTACGCGCGCGAGAGGAGGCGCGAAAGATTGAGATAACCCGCGCGGTTCTGGCACAGCACCGTCAGGCGCTGCGGCGGCGCGCGCTCGTCGCGCTCGGCGATCCAGAGATCGCAGCCGGCGATCGGCTTGATGCCGGCCGCCTCGGCCGCCTTGTAGAACTTGACCAGCGCGAAGAGATTGCTCTGGTCCGTCAGCGCGACCGCCGGCATGCCTTCGCGCACGCACGCGTCGACGAGATCGCCGACGCGGATCGTCGAATCGGTCAGCGAATACTCGCTGTGGACGTGGAGATGGATGAATTCCGCGGACATGGCGACGAGGCGGGGCGAGCCGGCAGCGTAGTCGCCGATCACGGGGGCGGCAAGCTTGACACGCGGCGCCGCCGATGCACGCGGGCCGGCCGCGTGGCCGGCCCGCAAACGGGGCGCTCAGCCGTCGAACGCGTCCGCGAAGATGCGGTCGTTCACGACGCCCTGGAACTCGTAGGCGCCGATGTCGGCGACGCCGTTGTACGGGCGCGGGTGGCCGGCGATGTCGAAGGGCCGCAGGCCGCCCGGCGGCGAGTTCGAGCCCGCGTCGATGGCCGGCGATCCCGGCGACAGCGCGTAGTTGCCGTTGCCCGCGTCGACGAACGCGGGATCGGTGCCGGCGAGGCAGAACGCCTCCGTCGCGCCGCCCTCGAGATCGGGCGCGTCGCCGCCGTTGTTCCAGAACAGCGTGTTCCAGATCTGCGTGCCGCCGCCGATGCCGCGGAAGCCGAGCACGGGATTGTCGGCGATCGTGTAGTTCGAGATGTCGATCGTCGCCGACGCGATCGCGTTGGCGAAGAGGCCGCCCCAGGTACCGTGCGTGATCAGGCCGTTCTGCGCGAGGATCGTCGAGGCGACGTCGGCCTGCATGAACACCTGGTACACGCCGGGGTCGTTGTCGACGCGGTTGTTCGTCCACGTTTCGTCGTAGACCTCGACCAGCGCCGTCGAGAACGCCGAGATCTCGGCCGCGTCGCCGGTCGCGCCGTTCGTGCAGAAGAGCTGCGCGTTGCCCGTGTAGTCGTTCGCGCGGAGCTGCACGCTGCTCGCGTCGATCGCCGACGCGAAGAGCCCGCCGCCGCGGCAGCCGCCGCCGCTCGAATTGCTGGTGACGTTGGTGACGAGCGTGTTGGCGACGAAATCGACGTGGCCGTTGACCAGCGACGTGACGAACGCGCCGCTGCCGTACGCGGCCTGCCCGTCCGTGCCGATGAGCTGGTTCGCCTCGAAGCGGTTGCCCGCCATCGCGATCACGCCGTTGTCGCTCGCCTGCACCGCCGCGCCCGCGCCGCCGTGCGGCAGCGCGCTCGACGAGGTGTAGACGACGTTGCCGTAGACGAGGTTGTCGGCGATGACGAGCGTGGCGTTCTCGTACGCCGCGCCGAGCAATCCGCGCGTGTGGAAGCCCGAGGAGCCCGAGCCCGAGTTGCCGGTGCCGTCGAGCGCGAAGCGATTGACCGAGACGATGGCGCTGCCGCGTGCGATCGCGCGGATCGTCGGCGCGTCCTCGCCGGTGCCGATGAGGTGCGTCGTGTAGTCCGGGATCTGGCTCTGGAAATCGGCCGCCCAGCCGCCCGAGAGCTGGATCGACGCAGTCGTCTCGAAGTCGACGCGCTGCAGCCACATGCACAGGGCTACGCAGTTCTCGACGCGCACTTCGTCGCCGCCCGCGGCGATCGCCGCGTTGACGGCGTCCTGGATCGACGCGTACGCGCCGTGCGGCCCGACGGTGAGGTAGGCGTGCGCGCTCCCGGCGGCGGTGAGCGAAAGCGCGGCGAGCGTCGCGCGGAATCCGGCGCCGAGGCGGCGCGTGCGAAGCGGATGGGTCGTTGCAGGGAAGCTCATGGTCGTCTCCGTGGCTGTGGCTGGGACGACCATTGGGGAAGGCGGCGCGCACGATTACAGGCGGCGTCCGCCGTGTAGGAAAACGACCTCACCCCTTGTAGGAAATC
>DATFRS010000039.1:0-3174 GCA_035263065.1 Rhodanobacteraceae bacterium | reverse complement strand
TCGGCAACGGCGACGGCACGTTCCAGAACGCGCAGATCTATACGTTCGACGGCTGGATGCTCGGCACGACGCTCGGCGACCTCGACGGCGACGGCAGTCTCGACTGGGTCAACTCGAACTACGGCGCCGGCCACTGGCACGTCATGCACAACGACGGCACCGGCCACTTCAATCAGTCGCAGCGCATCGAAGCGCCGGCGAACGCGTCGTGCGCGACGCTGTTCGACTTCGACAACGACGGCACGCTCGACATGGTGCTCGCCGACGAGACGTCCGACATCGTCCTGATCGAGCGCAACGACGGCTCGAGCGGCAGCGACATCGCCGACGTCTCGGTCGGCATGTCGGCCGCGCCGAACCAGTACACGGCCGGCGAGACGCTGAGCTATACGATCACGGTCACCAACACCGGTCCCGACGCGTCGCCCGCGACGCACGTCGCCGACAATTTCCCGGCGAGCCTCGAAGGCGTGACGTGGACGTGCGCGCCGAGCGGCGGCGCCGACTGCGCGACGAGCGGCAACGGCGATCTCGACGAGGACGTCTCGATTCCCTCGGGCGGCCAGGTCGTCTACACGGTCGAAGGCACCGTGGCCGCCGGTACGACCGGCACGATCAACAACACGGCGACGGCGATCGTCGGCGCGCCGGCGAGCGATCCCGACACGTCGGACAACAGCGTCACGACGCACACGAACGCGGCGGGCCTGGAGGCCGACGTCGCGGTGAGCCTGTCGGCGAATCCGACGCAGTACACGGCGGGCGATCCGCTGACGTACACGATCACCGTCACGAACGCGGGCCCCGACGCCGCCGAGAACACGCACGTCGCCGACGATTTCCCGACCGCGTTTACCGGCGCGAGCTGGAGCTGCGTCGGCTCGGGCGGCGCGACGTGCGCGTCGAGCGGCAGCGGCAATCTCGACGAGGACGTGTCGATCCCGGCGGGCGGACAGGTCGTCTTCAACGTCAACGGCACGGTCGCCGCGAACGCGACGGGCCAGCTCGTGAATACGGTCACGGCGACGGTCGGTGCGCCGGCCGATGATCCGGATACGTCGAACAACACGGCGACGCTGCACACGAATCCGGGCAATCTGCCGGACGAGATCTTCGCCGGCGGGTTCGACGGCGGTTGATCCACAGCGCGCGCGCCGCGCAGCGGGCGCGCGCATAGGCACAGATGCGATCGCGAGATCGCCGGAGGTGCGTATGCGAAACCTTGCCGCTCTCGCGCTGGTCGCGTTGCTTGGCGTTCCCGCAACCGTGCATGCGATCGCGGTCGATTCGACCACGCCGGGCGGCAACGCGAACAACGTCTCGCGCAACGCCAGCATCGTCATCCGCTTCGACCGCGCGGTCGACGCCGCGTCGATCGACAACGCGAGCCTGCGCATCTGGGGCCAGCAGAGCGGGCGCGTCGCCGGCACGATCGCGTACTCGAACGGCGGCGCCACGCTGACGTTCACGCCGTCGGTGCAGTACTTCCCGGGCGAATGGATCACGGTGCAGCTCTCGCACGATGTCGCCGGCGCGGACGCGACGCGGCTGCGCGCCGCCGGCTACGTGTTCCAGTTCGTCGCACGCACGGCGCCGGCCGCGATGACGTTCACGCAGAACGGCCCGCCGGTGTCGGTGCGCACGTCGGGCGACGTGACGCGACTCTACGGCGGCGCGGTCACCGACCTCGACAACGACGGCTGGGTCGACTTCGTCGCGATCAACGAGATCAGCGCGGACCTGCGCGTGCTGCTCAACACCGCCGACGGCACCGGCCATCTCGGCCCGGTGCTGACGCCCCCGTCGGCGATCGGCGTCGAGGCGAGCCCGAGCACGGTCGCCGACTTCGACAACGACGGCTTCATGGACGTCGCGACCGGCAACTCGACGAGCTCGACCGCGAGCATCGCGCTCGGCAGCGGCGACGGGCGCTTCATGTCGGTGCAGAACGTCGACGTCGGCGACCGGCCGCACGGCATCGTCGCGCTCGACGTCGACGGCGACGGCGATCTCGATCTCGTCGTCGCGTCCGAGTACGGCGGCGCGCTGTCGCTGCTGATCAACGACGGCAGCGGCCATTTCGGCGGCCGCACCGACTTCGACGACACCGACGGCGACTGCAAGTACGCGCTCGGCGCGGGCGACATGAACGGCGACGGCATCCTCGACCTCGTCGTCGGCACCTGCACGCAGGACCGTATCCACGTGCTCGCCGGCAACGGCGACGGCACGTTCACGGCGACCGAGGACATCGATTCCGGCGGCTATTCGTGGAAGCTGACGCTCGGCGACGTCGACAACGACGGCAACCTCGACGTCGCGCAGGCGAACGGCTTCGACAACAACGCCGTGATCCTGCTCGGCAACGGCGACGGCACGCTGCAGGCCGCCGACATCTACGGCATTCCGGGCAGCGGCGCCGGCTCATCGCTCGGCGACATCGACGGCGACGGTGATCTCGACTGGGTCATTTCGAGCTACAGCGCGGGCCAGTGGTACGTGTTCGAGAACGACGGCACCGGCGCGTTCGATCGCGTCGGCACGATCCCGGCGCCGTCGAACGCCTCGTGCGCGTCGCTCTACGACTTCGACAACAACGGCACGCTCGACATGGCGCTCGCCGACGAAACCGCCGACGTGATCCTGCTCGAGAAGAACGACGGCGCGGCGGGCACCGACTTCATCTTCCTCGACGGCTTCGACGGCTGAGCTAGCCGTCGAAACCGTCCACGAAGATCGTGTCGTCGACGACGGGCACCGGATCGACGACGAGCGTCGCCGTGTTGTTCGTGCCGTCGGGGTCGGTCGCGGGCGCGCCGACGACGGCGGTCGCCGAGTTCGAGATCGACGCCGTCGTTCCGGCGGCGACGACGCCGTCGACCGTGTAGACGATCTGCGAGCCGGCGGGAAGGCTGACCGACCCCGTGATCGCCCCGGTGCCGCTCGCGGCGCAGCTCGCGCCGCCGGCCGGCGCGCAGGTCCACGCGGCGCCGGTGAGCTCGGGCGGGAAGACGTCGACGACGGTCGTGTTGAGCGCATTCGCCGGCCCGGCGTTGGCGATCGTGATCGTGTAGGTCAGCGGCACGCCTGCCGTGTACTGCGTCGGATCGGACGACATCGTGACGCCGACGTCGGCCTCGGTCGGCACCGACTGGCAGTCGACGACCGCGCGGA